>CAZWZH010000053.1:0-16360 GCA_964638775.1 uncultured Pseudomonadales bacterium | reverse complement strand
AAATAAAGGGGTTGATGTGAGTGTCTTCGCTGACGCGCAAGGAACAGACGACCGCTGGGAGAGAGTAGGTGTGCGGTACGGGTATCCGGCACCTTTAAAGCACCCCTGCGCCCTCGAATTCCACGAAAACGCGTCCGCTTGGCGTGCTGGATACCCGTACCGCATACCTGCTCTCGGAGCCGAATCGAAGGAACTGTTAAAAATCCGGTGAAAAAAAATATCCATTCAAAACAATGAGTTGAAGATTTGTTCCATGCGAGTCGGCAACCCGGCGCGCCGGGACGAGGACGTGGTAAGGAACAACGCCGAATTACGGGAAAGAGTTCGTATGCGGCGCTTCCCTTTCGGCGCGTTAAGCTCGTGAGAAAACCTTGAATGCTGCAGGATGATGTGGCCGTGCGCCGAAAGGGAAGCGCCGTATGCGAACTCGCTGCTCAGATTGACGATATTTTGCAAAAGTATTTTTTAAATATCGTTGGGTTGAGTTTTTTAATGGAGGGCGGGGCTCAAGAATTCGCGGCAACTTACCCCCGCTCGGCCTCCGCTTCTTCAAACGCCTCTTCGTCAATCTCGAAGTCGTCCTCCCCTTCCGGCAACACCCGGTCCACCAGTTCCACGAACGCCATGGGCGCCGCATCCCCGGACCGGTGACCGCACTTGAGAATGCGCAGATAACCCCCCGGCCGTTCCTGGTAACGGGGCCCGAGCTCGGTAAACAGCTTGCCTACCGCCGCCTTGCTGCGCGTCCGGTTGAAGGCCAGGCGCCGGTTGGCGGGAGTATCGACCTTGGCCAGCGTGATGAGCGGCTCCGCCACGCGGCGCAGTTCCTTGGCCTTGGCAACCGTCGTCCGGATCGCCTCGTGCTCGAACAGGGACACCGCCATGTTGCGGAACATGGCCTGCCGGTGTGCGCTGGTGCGGTTGAGATGGCGCCCGCTCTTGCGATGCCGCATGGGGATGTCCTCAGGCTACCTTGTCGTCGCCGCGCAGCGTCGCCGGCGGCCAGTTCTCGAGCCGCATGCCCAGGGACAGCCCGCGGGAGGCGAGCACGTCCTTGATCTCGGTGAGCGACTTCTTGCCCAGGTTGGGGGTCTTGAGGAGTTCCACCTCGGTGCGCTGGATCAGGTCGCCGATGCAGTAGATGTTCTCCGCCTTCAGGCAATTGGCGGACCGGACGGTCAGCTCCAGGTCGTCCACCGGGCGGACCAGGATCGGGTCGATCTCGTCCCGGCGTTCCTCGGCCACCGGATCTCCGGCACTCTCAAGGTCGACGAATACGGCCAGTTGCTGCTGCAGGATGGTCGCGGCGCGGCGGATGCACTCCTCCGGATCGATGGTGCCGTTGGTCTCGAGATCGAGGATCAGCTTGTCGAGGTCGGTGCGCTGTTCGACCCGGGCACTGTCCACGCTGTAGGCGACGCGCCGCATCGGGCTGTAGGTGGCGTCGAGGCGCAGCACACCGATGGGCCGCGTCTCCTCCTCTTCTTCGAGGCTGTCCACCGGCACATAGCCGCAGCCCCGGGTTACCTTCGCCTCCAGGCGGATACTGCCGTTGTCGTTCAGTGAACAGACGAGGTGGTCGGGATTGGCGATTTCCACGTCCTGGTTCAATTGGAAGTCGCCTGCCGTAACCTGCCCCGCGCCGTCCTTCGACAGCTTGATGACGGTTTCGTCCAGGTTGTGCATCACCACCGCGATGCCCTTGAGGTTCAGCAGGATGTCGATGACGTCTTCCTGAACACCTTCCAGGGTGCTGTATTCGTGCAGCACGCCGTCGATCTGCACCTCCGTGATCGCACATCCGGGCATGGAGGACAGCAGGATGCGCCGCAGGGTGTTGCCCAGCGTGTGGCCGAAACCCCGCTCGAGGGGCTCGAGCGTGACCTTGGCACGGGTCGGGCTCATCTCCTGAATGTCGATGTGTCGGGGGGTCAGAAACTCCGTTACTGACTGGACCATTTGCGTTTTCTCCTAAGGGGCGTGCCTTCGCCGGCTACCGGGCGAGGCACCTCGAGGGAGCTTATTTCGAATAAAGCTCCACGATCAGGTTTTCGTTGATTTCCTGTGGCAGCTCGTTGCGGTCGGGGAAACGGCGGAACTCGCCCTCTTTCCTGTCTGTGTCCACATCGACCCAGTCAACGGGAGCCCGGGTCGCGGCCAGTTGCAGGGCAGCCTGCACCCGGAGCTGGCCCTTGGCCTTGTCCGCCACTGACACCACATCGTGGGGCCGCACCTGGTAGGACGGAATGTTGACCCGTTTCCCGTTGACCGCGATCGCCCTGTGCGAGACGAGTTGCCGCGCTTCCGCACGGGTCGAGCCGAATCCCATCCGGTAAACCACGTTGTCGAGCCGGCTCTCGAGCAGCTTCAGCAGGTTCTCGCCCGTGGCCCCCTTCTGCCGGTCGGCGAGCTTGTAGTAATTGCGGAACTGTTTTTCCAGCACGCTGTACAGTCGCCGCACCTTCTGCTTTTCACGCAACTGCACCGCATAGTCGGACGCGCGTCCGCGGCGCTGGCCGTGCTGGCCGGGCGGGTGCTCGATCTTGCACTTGCTCTCGATCGATCGCACGCCGCTCTTCAGGAACAGGTCTGTGCCTTCCCTGCGCGAGAGCTTCAGCTTGGGTCCGAGGTATCTAGCCATGATCTTTTCCCTACACTCGCCGGCGCTTCGGCGGCCGGCAGCCGTTGTGCGGTATCGGTGTCACGTCGGAAATGCTGTTGATCCTGAGGCCCGCTGCGTTGAGCGCGCGCACCGCGGACTCGCGGCCGGGGCCCGGCCCCTTGACGAAAACGTTGACGCTCTTCATGCCGAACTCCAGCGCCGCCGTACCGGCCCGCTCCGCGGCCACCTGGGCGGCAAAGGGCGTGCTCTTGCGGGAGCCGCGGAACCCGGACCCGCCCGACGTCGCCCAGCAGAGCGCATTGCCCTGCCGGTCGGAGATGGTGATGATCGTATTGTTGAACGATGCATGAATGTGCGCCACGCCATCGGTGACGATCCGCTTGGCTTTTTTCCTTTCTGCCATTGCCCAGCGCCCCCGGTTACTTGCGAATGGGCCGGCGCGGCCCCTTGCGCGTGCGCGCGTTGGTTCGCGTGCGCTGCCCGTTCACCGGCAACCCGCGCCGGTGCCGCAGCCCCCGATAGCAGCCGAGGTCCATCAGCCGCTTGACGTTCATGTTGACCTCGCGCCGCAGGTCGCCCTCAATGGTGAGCTTGCCGACCTCGGCGCGCAGCGCGTCGAGATCCGGCTCGGACAGCGCACCGATTCGCACGGCAGGGTCGACCCCCGCCGCCTCACACACCTTCAGCGCCGTGGTGCGCCCGACCCCGAATATGCTGGTCAACGAAATACCCGCATGCTTGTTGTCGGGGACGTTGACTCCGGCTATGCGTGCCATCGCAAATTCTCTCCTTGTCAGCCTTGCCGTTGCTTGTGGCGCGGTTCCGCGCTGCAGATCACCCGCACCACGCCCTTGCGGCGCACGATCTTGCAGTTGCGGCAGATCTTCTTGACCGATGCCCTGACTTTCATGACCGTTTCCTGAGTGCTCCTTGCCGGCGCGCTAACGCCGCCGGCCGTATCCCTTGAGATTCGATTTCTCCATGAGCTTGGCGTACTGGCTGGACATCAGGTGCGCCTGCACCTGGGACATGAAGTCCATCGCCACCACCACCACGATCAGGAGCGCTGTGCCCCCCAGTTGCATGGTGATGTTGAAGGCCACCACCATGAATTCCGGCAGCAGGCACACCAGGGTCACGTACAGCGACCCGAAAACGGTCAGCCGGGTGACCACGTCGTCGATGTAGCGGGCAGTCTGCTGACCGGGCCGGATGCCAGGCACGTAGGCGCCCTGGCGTTTGAGGTTGTCTGCCATGTCCTTGGGATCGAACTGGATAGCGGTATAGAAAAAGCTGAAGAAGACGATGCCGCCGGCGAACATCAGTATGTAGAGCGGCTGCCCCGGAGACAGCACCAGGGCGACCTGCTGCAGCCAGCCGAGGCCCGGGCCCTGGCCGAACCACTGCGCCATGGACGCGGGTGCGAGCAGCAGGCTCGAAGCGAAGATGGCGGGAATGACCCCGGCCATGTTGATCTTGAGCGGCAGGTGGCTGGCCTGCCCCTGGAACATTCGGCGGCCCTGCTGGCGTTTCGCATAGTTCACCGTGATGCGCCGCTGGCCGCGCTCGACGAACACCACGAAGCCGACCACCAGCACCGCCAGCATGGCGATGGCCAGGAGCGCGATGATGTTGATGTCGCCCTGGCGGGCGGCCTCGAAGGACTGCCCGATGGCGCTCGGGAACCCGGAAACGATACCGGAAAAGATAATGAGCGAGATGCCGTTGCCCACCCCCCGTTCGGTGATCTGTTCGCCGAGCCACATCATGAAGAGCGCGCCGGTGACCAGCGTGACGGTGGCCACGAAGAAGAAGGTGAAGCCGGTGGTGAACGCCAGCCCCTGGTTTGCCAGGGTCACCGCCAGGGACATGCCCTGCACCAGCGATATGAGCAACGTGCCGTAACGTGTGTACTGGGTAATCTTGCGGCGCCCGGACTCGCCCTCCTTGCGCAACTGCTGCAGGCTCGGATACATCATGCTCATCAGGTTCATGATGATGCTGGAGGTGATGTAGGGCACCACCCCCAGGGCCAGGATGCTCATTCGTTCCAGCGCACCGCCGGAGAACATGTTGAACAGGTCCAGGATGCCGCCCTGGTTCTGTTCGAACAGGGCGCGCAGCCGGTCGGGATTGATGCCGGGCAACGGTATGTGGGTGCCGATGCGGTACACCAACAGGGCGAACAACACGAACAGCAGCCGGTTGCGCAACTCCGTGAGCCCCGCCTGTACACCGCCGAGTTGTGGTTGCGCCTGCCCGCCGATCGCCACGATTCGATTCCCTTGCCTCTAGCCCTGCTCTTCTATCCGTCCGCCGGAGGATCTATCTGTCCGCCGGCGGCCTCGATCGCCGCCCGGGCGCCCCGGGTAACGTAAAGCCCCCTGACGGTCACCGCCCTGTCAATGCTGCCGGACAGCATGATGCGCGCCCGCTTTGCATCGCGGCGCACGAGATTGGCCGCCTTGAGCGCATCGAGATCGGCCACATCGCCATCTACCTTCGCAAGCTCACCGAGCCGCACTTCAGCCGTGACGGCCCCTATTCTCGAGCGGAAGCCAAATTTGGGGATGCGCATCTGCAACGGCAGTTGCCCACCCTCGAACCAGGGCTTGACGCTGCCGCCGGAGCGCGATTTCTGGCCCTTCTGGCCACGGGTGGCGGTTTTCCCCCAACCGGACCCGGCGCCCCGGCCGACGCGTCGCTTTGCGCGCCGGGCGCCCTGGGCTCCATGTAGCTCGTTCAGACGCACTTCAGATTACTCCACGACCCTGACCATGTAGCTCACCCGGTTGATCATGCCGCGCACCGACGGGGTGTCCTCCACCTCGACCGTGTGGCCAATGCGGCGTAATCCCAAGCCCGCGACACAGGCCTGGTGCTTCTTCAGCCGGCCCGCGGCGCTCTTGACGAGCTGTACCCTGATCTTGTTCAAAACCCGATCTCCGCCAGCGTCTTGCCGCGCTTTTCCGCCACCGACGAGGGGGATCGCATGCGTGTGAGGGCAGCGAAGGTCGCGCGTACCACGTTGACCGGGTTGGTGGACCCGTAACACTTGGCCAGCACGTTGTGTACGCCGGCGGCCTCCAGCACCGCACGCATGGTGCCACCCGCGATCACGCCCGTACCTTCCGAGGCGGGCTGCATGAAGACCTTGGATGCGCCGTGCCGTTCGGTCAGCGGATACCAGAGCGTGGTGCCGTTCAACTCTATGTCGACCATGTTGCGCCGGGCGGCCTCCATGGCTTTCTGAATGGCGACCGGTACTTCCCGCGCCTTGCCGCGTCCGAAACCCACACGGCCCTTGCCGTCGCCGACCACGGTGAGCGCGGTGAAACCGAATATGCGGCCGCCTTTCACCACCTTGGCGACGCGGTTCACCTGCACGAGCTTCTCGACCAGCCCTTCTTCCCTGACTTCGTCCGCGTAAGCCATGCTAGTGTCCTGTCTGGTGAATTTCTTGTATTTCAGCGTGCCGCACGGGGCCTGTGGCAAGGCGCGGCCCGCCGGGAATGGCCTGCCCCATTGCCAAGGGTCGCAACACAGCCACAGGCCCCGTGCGGCGCGCCCTTCGGGAGCTTGCTCGGCGCGCCACTGCGGTGTTGCGGCCCTTGCCAATATACTTGATATTGGCTGCGGGCCGCGCCTTGCATTGACGCGCCGAGCAAGCTCTGAAATGCAAGAAATTCACCAGACAGGACACTAGAACTCCAATCCGCCTTCCCGGGCAGCCTCCGCCAACGCCTTGACGCGGCCGTGGTACTTGTAACCGGAACGGTCAAAGGCAACGCGCGCTATGCCAGCGGTCCGGGCGCGCTCGGCGATCAGCCCACCGACCCTGGTCGCCGCCGCCGCATTGCCCGTGGCGCCTTCCCTGAGCGACGGGTCCAGGGTCGATGCCTGCGCCAGCACTGTTGTGCCATCCGCCGAGATGACCTGGGCGTAGATGTGCCGCGGCGTCCGGTTGACCGTCAGCCGTTCCACACCCAATTCGCGCATCTTCATGCGTGCCCGGCGGGCGCGCCGGGCCCTGGCTGCCTTTTTCCTGTTCATCTCGTTCGCGCCTCGTTCGCGCCTCGTTCGCGTCTGGACCTACTTCTTCTTGGCTTCCTTGCGGCGCACCCGCTCTTCCGCGTAGCGAACGCCCTTGCCCTTGTAGGGCTCGGGCGGCCGGAACGCGCGAATCTCCGCCGCCGCCTGGCCCACCGCCTGCTTGTCCGCCCCGGAGACGACGATCTCGGTCTGGCTGGGGGTTGCCACCTCGACCCCCTCCGGCAGTTCGTAGACCACCGGATGGGAATACCCCAGTTGCAGGTTGAGCTTGCCGTCCCGCGCCTGTGCCCGGTAACCGACCCCCTGGAGCAGCAGCCTGCGCTGGAAACCGGTATTCACCCCGGTCACCATGTTGCCTACCAGCGACCGGGTGGTGCCCGCCAGCGCCCGGGCCGACTTGCCGCCCGAGCGCGGCATGAACTCCAGGCGGCGCTCTGTCTGCCGGACCTCCACGTCGGGATGGACATTCAGCTCGAGGGCGCCTTTGGCACCCGTCACCGTCAGGCCGGCGCCGTCGAATTTCACCTCGACGCCCGTCGGGAGTTCCACCGGATTGTTCGCAATTCGAGACATTCGGCCGGATCCGCCTAAAACACGGTGCAAAGCACTTCGCCGCCGATGCCGAGGTCGCGCGCCGCGCGGTCGACCATGACGCCCTGGCTGGTGCTGACGATGGCCACCCCCAGCCCGCCCCGCACCCGGGGCAGGTCGGCGTGCGTCCGGTACACCCGCAGGCCCGGGCGACTCACGCGTTGCAGTTCCTCGATCACCGGCACCCCGGCGCGGTAGTTGAGTTCGACCTTGAGTTCCCGCTTGAGGCCCTCGCTGACGGAATATCCCCCGATATAGCCTTCCTGCTCGAGTACCCGGCAGATCGCGGCCTTGGCCTTCGAGTGGGGTATTCGCACATCCGGATGAGCAGCCTTCTGGGCATTGCGGATGCGGGTCAGGAAATCGGCGATGGGATCCTGCATGCTCACGGACGCACTCCTACCAACTCGCCTTCACGAGCCCCGGCACATCGCCGCGCATGGCCGCATCGCGCAACTTGTTGCGGCCGAGGCCAAACTTGCGGTACACGGCCCGGGGACGCCCGGTCACGCCGCAACGGCGCTGCAGGCGGACGGGTGAGGCGTTCTTCGGCAGTTTCTGCAACTGCAATTGCGCATCCCACCGCTCGTCGTCCGAGGCGCCCCGGTCGGCGACGATGGCCTTGAGTTCGGCACGCCGGGCCGCGTACTTGGCGACCACCCTTGCCCGCCGCTTCTCCCGTTCGATCACGGAAACCTTTGCCATAGCCGTTTGCGCCTCGCTAGTTTCGAAATGGAAAGCCGAAAGCACGGAGCAGCGCCCGTGCATGATCGTCGGACTTTGCGCTGGTTGTCACCGTTACATCCAGCCCGCGTATCGCATCGATCCGGTCGTAGTCGATCTCGGTGAACACGATCTGCTCCGAGATGCCCATGGAAAAATTGCCCCGGCCGTCGAAGGACCGGGGGCTCAACCCACGGAAGTCGCGGATACGCGGAATGGCGATGCCGACGAGGCGCTCGATGAACTCGTACATGCGGGTACGCCTGAGCGTGACCTTGCAGCCCACCGGGAAACCCTCGCGGATCTTGAAGGCCGCCTCGGACTTGCGCGCGTTGGTCACCACCGGCTTCTGCCCGGAGATCAGGGTCAGGTCGGCAACGGCGCTGTCCATGACCTTGCGGTCGGCAACGGCCCCGCCAACGCCCATGTTGAGCGTGACCTTCTGGAGCACCGGCACCTCCATCGGGTTCTCGATCCCTAACTCCTCCTGGAGCGCCGGCCGGATCTCCGTCAGATATCGCTGGTGTAAATCTGCCACGTTCAAATCGACCTAGTCGTCCACGGCATTGCCGTTGGATTTGAAAAACCGGACCTTGCGGCCATCTTCGAACCGGAAACCCACCCGGTCGGCCCGTTCCTCGGCGTCGTTCCAGATCGCGACGTTGGAAGCCTGAATGGGCCCCTCACGCTCGATGATGCCGCCCTGCTGGCCGATGTTCGGGTTGGCCCGCTGATGTTTCTTCAGGAGATTGACGCCGGAGACCAGGAGGCGCCCGTCGCCCAGCACCTCGAGCACCTCGCCCCGCCGGCCCTTGTCCCGGCCGGCGATCACGATGACCTCGTCTTCTTTTTTGATCTTGAGCATCCGTTTTCCTGATCTGGATTTCCTGATCTTTAATTCCTGATCTTTAATTCCTGATTTTGAGCCTTTCCCGGCCAGCCCTTACAGGACCTCCGGCGCCAGCGACACGATGCGCATGAAATTCTCCGTGCGCAGTTCCCGGGTGACCGGGCCGAATATCCGCGTTCCCACCGGCTGATTCTGCGGATTGAGCAGCACGGCGGCGTTTTCGTCGAAGCGGATGAGCGAACCGTCCGGTCGCCGAACGCCTTTCCTGGTACGCACCACCACCGCGTTCATGATCTGGCCCTTGCGCACCCGGCCGCGCGGGATCGCCTCCTTGATGGTGACCTTGACGATGTCGCCCACACCGGCGTACCGCCGGCGCGACCCGCCGAGTACCTTGATGCACTGCACCCGGCGCGCGCCGCTGTTGTCGGCGATATGGAGCATGCTTTCCGCCTGGATCATTCCCGGATACCCGCTAGATGACGGCCGCGCGTTCGTCGACGCTCCGCAGGCGCCAGGACTTGGTTTTCGAGATGGGGCGGCACTCCTCGATGGTTACCAGGTCTCCTGTCCGCGCTTCATTACGCTCGTCGTGGGCATGCAGGCTGGTGTTGCGCCGGATGATCTTGCCGTACACGGGGTGCTGCACCGTTCGCTCGACCCGCACGGTGATGGTCTTGTCCATGCGGTCGCCGGTCACCACCCCGGCCAGGCTGCGCCGCACCACAGTTCGATTCAGGTCAGCCATTTGCCTGCTCCCGCATAACGGTCTTCACCCTGGCGATGTCCCGGCGGGTTTCTTCCAGCAAATGCGTCTGGCCGAGCTGCCCGCTTGAGCGCTGCATGCGCAGGTTGAAATGTTCCTTGACGAGCCTCAACAGTTCCTCCTGCAACTCCTCGCTGCCCAGCGCTCTCAGTTCCGCGGCCTGCATCAGATTGCCGTCCGTCTGGCGAATGCGGTCGCAAAGGGCAGCTTCGCGCCGGCAAGCTGGAAAGCCCGCCGCGCGACCTCTTCGGTGACGCCGGAGATCTCGTAGATCACCTTGCCGGGCTGTATGAGCGCCACCCAGTACTCGACGCCGCCCTTGCCCTTGCCCTGCCGCACTTCCAGGGGCTTCTTGGTGATGGGCTTGTCGGGGAAAACCCGTATCCACACCTTGCCGCCCCGTCGCACGTGCCGCGTCATGGCCCGGCGGCCGGCCTCGATCTGCCTCGATGTCAAACGGCCCCGGCCGATCGCCTTCAGGCCGTACTCCCCGAAACTGACCCGGCTGCCGCGGTGGGCCAGGCCGCGGTTGCGGCCTTTCTGCTGCTTCCTGTACTTCGTTCTAGCGGGCTGTAGCACGTTTGAAACCTCTCGTTGCCGGCGCCTCGGGCCAGGTGGCCGTCAGGCCGCTCCCTCCTCGTCGGAGCCGAAAATCTCGCCCTTGAATATCCACACCTTGATGCCCAGCACGCCGTAGGTCGTCTGGGCCTCGAAGGTGGCGTAGTCGATATCTGCGCGCAGCGTGTGCAGCGGCACGCGACCCTCGTGGTACACCTCGGAGCGCGCGATCTCCGCCCCGCCGAGGCGGCCCGCGACCCGCACCTTGACGCCCTTGGCGCCGAGGCGCATGGCGTTCTGGATCACCCGGCGCATGGCGCGGCGGAACTGCACCCGGCGTTCCAGTTGCTGGGCGACATTTTGCGCGACCAGGTAGGCATCGAGTTCCGGTTTGCGTATCTCCTCGATGTTGACGTGCACCGGCACGCCCATCATCACGTAGAGAGCCTGGCGCAACCGCTCGACGTCTTCGCCCTTCTTGCCGATCACGATGCCGGGGCGGGCCGTATGAATGGTGATGCGCGCCGTCTGCGCGGGGCGCTCGATTTCGATGCGGCTGACCGATGCCTGGGCGAGGCGCTTGCGCAGGTAGTCGCGCACCTCCAGGTCGTTGAGCAGATATTCGGAATAGGTCTTCCGGTCGGCATACCAGATGGACGCGTGGTCCTTGACGATACCGAGCCGCATGCCCGTCGGATGTACTTTCTGACCCATGCGGCCTACTCGTCCGTCACCGTCACGGTCACGTGACAGCTACGCTTGAAGATGCGGTCGGCGCGCCCTTTGGCCCGCGGCTTGATCCGCTTCATGGTGACCCCCTTGTTCACGTAGATCTCTGCTACCTTCAGCTCGTCGATGTCCGCGTTCTCGTTGGTTTCCGCATTGGCGATGGCCGACTCGAGAACCTTACGAACCAGGCCGGCGCCCTTCTGTGTGCTGAACGACAGCACGTCCAGCGCCGCGCCCACGGGCATGCCGCGCACCAGGTCGACCACCAGGCGCGCCTTGCGCGGCGAGACCCGGAGGCGTCTTGCTGTTGCACTGACCTGCATTCGACCTTCCTCGCGCCCCTAGCGCCGCGCCTTGCGGTCTGCCGCATGTCCGCGGTACGTGCGGGTGGGGGCGAATTCGCCCAGCTTGTGCCCCACCATCTCTTCGTTGATATAGATGGGGATGTGCTGCCGCCCGTTGTGCACCGCGATGGTGAGCCCCACCATGTCCGGCAGGATCATCGACCGGCGCGACCAGGTTCTGATCGGGCGCTTCTCGTTCTTGCGGACGGCGTTTTCCACCTTCTTCATGAGGTGCAGGTCGACGAACGGGCCTTTGCGCAACGATCTGGACATGGCTTACCTCCTGCCCCGGCGCCGCACGATCAGCTTGTCCGTGCGCTTGTTGCCGCGGGTCTTGTGGCCCTTGGTCGGCACGCCCCAGGGCGTTACCGGATGGCGGCCGCCGGAACTCTTGCCCTCGCCGCCGCCGTGGGGATGATCGACAGGGTTCATGGCAACGCCCCGCACCGTGGGACGGACACCCCGCCAGCGTTTCGCGCCGGCCTTGCCCAGGGAACGCAGGTTGTGCTCGTTGTTGCCCACTTCGCCAAGCGTAGCCCGGCAGTCGGCGCGCACGCGCCGCATTTCCCCCGAGCGCAGGCGCAACGTCGCATAAGCCCCTTCCCGGGCCACCAACTGGGCCGAGGTGCCGGCGCTACGGGCGATCTGGGCGCCCTTGCCCGGCTTGAGCTCAACACAATGGATGACGCTCCCCACCGGAATGTTGCGCAATGACATGGCGTTGCCGGGACGGATTGGCGCACTGCCGCCGCTCTGGATCGGATCGCCGGCGCGGACGCCCCGCGGCGCGATGATGTAACGCCGTTCGCCGTCGGCGTATTTCAGCAGGGCGAGGTTGGCGGTGCGGTTGGGATCGTATTCCAGCCGTTCGACCACCGCGGGCACGCCGTCTTTGTTGCGCTTGAAATCGACGATGCGAATGCGGCGCTTGTGTCCCCCGCCACGGTGCCGCGTGGTGATGCGGCCGGCATTGTTGCGCCCGCCGGAACCGCTTTTGCTGTCGAGCAGCCCCTTGTACGGCTTGCCCTTGTGCAGATCCGGGTTCACGACCTTGACGACGAAGCGCCGGCCCGGCGAGGTGGGTTTGGCCTTGATTACCGCCATCAGTCCGTCACCATGTAGTCGAGTTCCTGGCCGGAAGCGACTCGCACGTAGGCCTTCTTCCAGTTCTTCTTTCGCGACACGCCCCGCCAGGACCGTTTGACCTTGCCCCGCACGTTGAGCGTGGACACGCCCTCCACGTTCACGCTGAAAATCTTCTCCACCGCGGCCTTGATCTCCGCCTTGGTGGCATTGCGGGCGACCTTGAAGGCGTACTGGTTGCTCTCGTCTCCGAGAATCGAGACCTTCTCCGAGATGTGCGGCTCGAGCAGCACCCTGTACAGGCGTTCCGTGTTCATGCCAACGCCTCCTCGAGATGCTTCAGTGCGGCCACCGTCACCAGCACCCGCTCATGGCCGATCAGGCTCACCGGGTCTACGCCGCTCACCTCCAGCACATCGACCTGCCTGAGATTGCGCGCCGCCAGGAAGAGGTTCTCATCGACCTCTTCGGCGACGATAAGGAGGTTGCCGCGCCCGCCGTTGCCGTTCGTGCTGCCGCCGAGGGGCACTTCGAGGCCTTTGATCTTTTGCAGGAGGGATTTGGTCTTGGGGGAATCGAGGTGGAAGGAGTCAATGGCGATGAGGCGGTCCTGGCGAATCAGCTCGGACAGGATGCACCGCATCGCGCCGCGGTACATCTTGCGATTCACCTTCTGCGCATGGTTCTGGGGCTTGGCGGCAAAGGTCACGCCGCCGCCGCGCCAGATGGGGCTGCGGATGGTACCCGCCCGGGCACGGCCGGTGCCTTTCTGGCGCCAGGGCTTGCGGCCGCCGCCGCGCACCTCGGACCGGGATTTCTGGGCCCGGGAGCCCTGGCGCGAACCCGCCAGATAGGCGGTTACCACCTGGTGGACGAGGGGCTCGTTGAATTCCCGGCCGAAGGCGGTTTCGGATATCTCGACGCTGCCGCCGGCCTTGAGACTCAGGTTCATTGCCCAGCGCTCCCCTTGACCGCCGGACGGATGTGAACATCGCCGCCCGCGGGGCCGGGCACCGCACCCTTTATCAGCAGCAGGCTGCGTTCCGCATCCACCCGAACGACCTCCAGATTCTGGGTGGTCACCCGGACATTGCCGAGCTGCCCGGCCATCTTCTTGCCCTTGAACACCCGGCCCGGGGTCTGGCACTGGCCGATGGACCCGGGCGCCCGGTGGGAGAGCGAGTTGCCGTGGGAGTTGTCCTGGCCTCGGAAATTCCAGCGCTTGATGGTCCCGGCATAGCCTTTGCCCTTGGAGATGCCGCGCACGTCGACCTTCTGCCCGGCTTCGAACTGTTCGACGCCGAATTCCGCGCCCGGGCTCAGTTCCTCGCCGATGGCGTCGACGCGAAATTCCCAGAGCCCGCGCCCGGCGCCGGCGCCGGCCTTGGCGAAGTGCCCCGCCATGGGCTTCTTCGGACGCGCCCGACTGCCGGTTGTCACCTGCACCGCGGTGTAGCCATCGAGCTCGGGCGTCTTGACCTGCACGACCCGGTTCGGCTCCACCTCGATGACGGTGACCGGCACCGAGGCGCCCGCCTCGGTGAATACCCGCGTCATGCCGCTCTTCCTGCCGACGATGCCAAATGCCATGGCTCGGTTCCTGTACCGCAATGTACCGCAATGCCGCCGTTCGCCGGGACCGCCGTTCCCGCGCCGGCTTGGCTTCGCGCATAGTCAAGGCCGTCTGCCCATATCCGAATACGGACAAACGGCCACAAATTTTCAACGGCCCCCTGTCGGGGCCCTGTCGGCGCCGGCCTGGCAGCCTGTGGCAGAAGCCCGCCTGCAATCGACCGCCGATCGATCCCGCCGGACTTCTGCCACGGGCTGCGAGCCCGCACGCGCAAAAACGCCGGCCGAAAGAGCCGGCGTTTTTCAGTTCAAGCTGATCTGTACTTCAACCCCCGCCGCAAGATCGAGCTTCATGAGCGCATCCACGGTCTTCTCGGTGGGTTCCAGAATGTCCAGGAGTCTCTTGTGGGTCCGGATCTCGTACTGGTCGCGGGCATCCTTGTTGACGTGGGGCGAAATCAGCACCGTGAATCGCTCCTTGCGCGTCGGCAGGGGAATCGGCCCCTTGACCTGGGCGCCGGTCCTTCTCGCCGTTTCGACGATTTCCTGGGTCGAGACATCGATCAGCTTGTGATCGAACGCCTTCAACCGAATACGGATGCGCTGGTTCTGAACCAAGACGGACTCCAGACCCTCTTAAAAAAACCGCCCAAACCGCCAAAGCCGCCGGGTTGGGCGCTCTCCTGTTAAAGAACCCCCGAAAATCGGGAGGGCGAACTATACAGAGGCTAAACCGGTGCCGCAACAGGTGTCGCAACACGTGCCGCGCCAGGCGCCGCGCCAGCAAAAAACCGGCAAAACGCCGCCTGGAGGCGCCTATCTGTTGATGATGCCCTCGGCGATGCGCTCGGGCACTTCAGCGTATTTCGAGAACTCCATCGTGTAGGTCGCGCGGCCCTGGGTCGCCGAGCGGAGGTCGGTGGAATAACCGAACATCTCGGCGAGCGGCACGTCGGCCCGAATGATCTTGCCGGACGGGTTTTCGTCCATGCCGCCGATGATGCCCCTGCGCCGGCTGAGGTCGCCGACCACATCGCCCATGTAGTCTTCCGGGGTCACCACCTCGACGCCCATCACCGGTTCGAGCAGCACCGGTTTCGCCTTCAGCGCGGCCTCCCGCAGCGCCATGGATCCCGCCACCCGGAACGCCATCTCGGAGGAGTCGACCTCGTGATAGGAACCGTCATAGAGGGTGGCGCGCAGGTCGATCAGCGGATACCCGGCCAGAACGCCGTTCTGCATCTGTTGCCGGACGCCCTTGTCGACCGCGGAAATGTACTCCTTCGGCACCGCGCCGCCGACGATCTTGTCGACGAATTCGTAGTGGTCTTCGTCATCCTTGAATGGCTCGATCCTCAGCCACACATGGCCGTATTGTCCGCGCCCGCCTGTCTGCCGGACGAACCGGCCCTCGGCCTCCACCGGCGAGCGGATCGTTTCGCGATAGGCGACCTGGGGCTTGCCGATGTTGGCCTCGACGCGGAACTCGCGTTTCATGCGGTCGACGATGATGTCGAGGTGCAGTTCCCCCATGCCGGAAATGATGGTCTGGCCCGACTCATCGTCGGTCTCCACCCGAAAGGACGGGTCTTCCTGGGCGAGCTTCGACAGTGCGATCGACATCTTCTCCTGGTCGGGCACCGACCTGGGCTCGACCGCGACGGAAATGACCGGTTCCGGGAAGTCCATGCGTTCCAGCGTGATGCGATCGTTCTGGGCGCAGAGCGTATCGCCCGTGGTCACGTCCTTGAGGCCGATGGCCGCGGCGATGTCGCCCGCCCGCACTTCCTTCATTTCGTTGCGATGGTTGGAGTGCATCTGCACCATCCGGCCTACGCGTTCGCGGCGGCCCTTCACCGGGTTGTAGACCTGATCTCCCGAGTTCAGCACGCCGGAATAGACCCGGAAGAAGGTCAGCGTGCCGACAAACGGGTCCGTTGCGATCTTGAAGGCCAGGGCGGCGAAGGGCGCATCGTCGTCGGACGGGCGTGTGTCGCGGGTTTCGCCATCCTCGAGCACCCCGTCGATGGCCTTCACCTCCGCGGGGTTGGGCAGATAGTCGATCACCGCATCGAGCATGGCCTGCACGCCCTTGTTCTTGAACGCCGAGCCGCAAAGCGCCGGCACGATCTCGTTGGCCAGGGTGCGGATGCGCAGGCCGGCGCGGATCTCCTGCTCGTCGAGATCGCCCTCTTCGAGGTAGGTGTCCATCAGTTCCTCGTTCGCTTCCGCAGCGCTCTCGAGCATCCGCTCGCGCCATTGCTCCGCCTCCCCGCGCAGTGCCTCCGGGATGTCCGCCAGCTCGTACGTGAGGCCCAGATCCTGTTCGTTCCAGTAGATCGCCTTCATGCGCACGAGGTCGACGACGCCCTTGAAGTTTTCCTCGGCCCCGATGGCGAGCTGCACCGGCACGGGCCTCGACCCCTGGCGACCCTCGATCTGCGAGACAACGCGCAGGAAATCGGCGC
>CAZWZH010000052.1:0-9996 GCA_964638775.1 uncultured Pseudomonadales bacterium | reverse complement strand
GCCTTCGGCGGCTTCGAGCAGCCCCCCCCCGGCGTCGCCCGCCCCGTCGCCGTGGCCGAACAATTCCTGTTCGATCAGCGACTCCGGTATGGCGGCACAGTTGACGGTGACCAGCGGTGCGCGGCTGCGGCTGCTGCCGGCGTGCAGCGCGTGGGCAACCAGTTTCTTGCCGGTTCCCAGTTCTCCCTCGATCAGGACGGCGGCGTCCGTGGGAGCGATCTTGTCGATCTGGCGCTTGAGTTCGCGCATGGCGTCGCTCGAACCGACCATTGGCAACGACTGTGTGGCACCGGCGGGGGATTCTGGATCGTGGACATGGGCGGCCAGCGCCTCATTCACGGCGGCGAGCAGTTCGTGACCCCGGACGGGCGCCGCCAGGTAGTCTGCGGCGCCCAGTTTCATCGCCCGTACCGCCCGGCGAACGTCCGGGTTTGGATCGATGACGATCAAGGGCCCGCGGGTTGACCGGCGCAGGTTCTCCATGCGATCGAGGATGTCCGGCTCGGCGAGAATGCCATCGATCCCGGTCAGGTCATCCTTGGTCAGGGCTTCCGACAGATCGCGCCTGGCGATCTTGAAGCCGCCGTGTTCGAGAATCCGTGCCAGTGATTCCCTATGGTCGGGGTCGCTTTCGATCAGCAGCAGATCGGCCATGGGCGCATGGTAGCAAACGCCCTGGCATCTGTTTGCCGGATACGCATCAAGCCGGTGGATGGCGCTCCACTACCTGATCGTTACGGGGGATCCGTTCCAGGTCCCATCGGTCGACGGCCCAGTCAAGCAGGTCTTCGAGACTTGCATCCGGCGCATCGGCCAGCCCCAGGAAATCCAGGCAATTGCGGATGTTGGCCAACGGGACGGAGGAATCGACCGGCCCGGCGCCTGTCTGCTTTGACAATTTTCGGCCGTCCCGGCCGACGATCAGCGGAAGGTGGGCGTAGGCGGGAGGAGAACGCCCGAGCAGTGTCATGAGATGGATCTGGCGGGGCGTGTTGTCCAGGAGATCGCGGCCGCGAACCACTGTGGCGATGTCGGGCTCGCTGTCGTCCATGGCCGTGGCCAACTGGTAGGCGACGATGCCATCGCGCCGGCTGACGATGAAGTCGCCGACGACGAGCCGCAGCGGGGTGACCCGCTTGCCCTGCAGAAGATCGGCGAATGCCGGTGCCGCGTCCTCGACCCGTACGCGAACGGCCGCGTTCGGGACAGGCGCGGTTCGGCCCCGGCAGGTTCCCGGATAGATCGGCGTATGCCGCAACTCCCGGCGTGAGCAGGTGCAGTAGTAGAGGCAACCACGGCGATGCAGCTCGGAGAGCGCGCTTCGATAAGCGTCGAGCCGCGCACTCTGCCGCTGGACGGGCCGGTCCCAGTGCAGGCCGTGACTTTCCAGCGCGCGCAGTATGCAGGCTTCCGCACCGGGCTCGGTGCGCGGCTCGTCGAGGTCGTCGATTCGCACCAGCCAGTCGTGGTTCCTGGCGCGAGCGTCCAGATAACTGGCCAGAGCCGTGTACAGGGAACCCAGGTGCAGGGGGCCCGTCGGAGACGGTGCGAACCGCCCGGTCTGGCGCATGTCAGGTACGGTGGCGCGGAGCCCGTCGGTGGGGCACGGTCAGCCGTGCAGTTGCCGTTCCTTGATTTCGTCCAGCGACTTGCAGTCGACACACTGGGTGGCCGTGGGCCTGGCTTCCAGGCGGCGCAGGCCGATCTCCACCCCGCAGGTGTCGCAGTAGCCGTAGTCTTCCTGGTCGAGCCGTTCGATGGTGCGGTCGATCTTCTTGATGAGCTTGCGTTCCCGGTCGCGGGTGCGCAGTTCGATGCTGAACTCTTCTTCCTGGGTGGCGCGGTCGGCAGGGTCCGGGAAGTTGCCGGCTTCATCCTGCATGTGGTGCACGGTGCGGTCGACTTCCTCCATGAGATCGAGGCGCCAGCGGTTGAGAATGTGGCGAAAATGCTCGAGCTGGTCGGCATTCATGTAGATTTCGTCCCGCCCGGGCTGATAGGGCTTGAAATTTTTGAAGGGGGAGTCGTTCGCGCCCGCGTTCTTGATTCTTCGTCCTGTAGACTCCATGTGCTCTAATCCCTGCGCTTGGTCCATGCACATCCTCCGACCCGGGAACCGGGTGGGGTGATTCGAGGGGCGCGTAAACTACCAGAACGGAATTACGTTGACCATACGGGCCAGCGAAGATTTTTCGGAGGGGACATGCCGTCTGCGCGCATGGCGCGAATCTCGCCGTTCAGGGTGATGGAGCTGATGGAACGGGCCGGGCAACTGGAGGCGCTCGGCCATCGCGTGGTGCATTTCGAAGTGGGTGAGCCGGACTTTGCCACGGCCGCGCCCATCGTCGAAGCGGGGCGCAGGGCCCTGGCCGAAGGCCGCACGAAATACACCCACGCACTCGGTATCGCCGGTCTTCGGGAAGCGATCGCGTCCGATTACCGCGAGCGTCTGGGCGTGGGGATTGCCCCGAACCGGATAGCCGTGACATCCGGAGCCAGCGGCGGCCTGCTGATTCTCAGTGCGCTTCTGCTCGATTCGGCCCGGGGACTGTTGATCGGCGACCCGGGCTATCCCTGCAACGAGGCCTTCGTGCACGTGGTGGGTGGAACTCCGCAGCGCATCCCGCTTCGTCCCGAATCCGGTTACGTGCCGGGCGTTGCCGACCTGGAGATGGCCTGGGGGGAGGAAACCCGGGGGATCCTGCTCGCCTCGCCGGCCAATCCCACGGGCGCCGTGATCGGCGATTCGCAACTCGAGGCGATCGCCGCGTTCGCCCGCGCCCGCGATGCCTTTTTCATTCTGGACGAAATCTACCAGGGTTTGATCTACGGCGAGGAACCGGGTTCGCGAACGGGGCTGGCCGTGGACGACGGCCTCTTTGTGCTGAACAGCTTCTCGAAGTATTTCGGCATGACTGGCTGGCGCCTGGGATGGATCGTGGTGCCGGAGGACTGCATCGGCCCGGTGGAGCGGCTGGCTCAGAACCTGTTCATATCGCCGTCGAGCGTCGCGCAGCATGCCGCACTGGCGGCGTTTTCCCCGGAAGCCATGCGGGTCCACGAAGAGCGGCGTCAGCGTTTCGATGCCCGTCGGGCGAAATTGCTGGCCGGCCTGGAAGGGCTTGGATTCTCGGTGCCCGCCCGGCCGGACGGGGCTTTCTATCTCTACGTGGACGTGTCCCGCACCGGCATGGGCTCCCACGACTTCTGCTGGCGCCTGATCGACGAGTTTCAAGTTGCGGTCACGCCCGGCATCGACTTCGGCGCGAACTCCGCGGAACGCTTCGTGCGGTTCGCCTACACCACGGACGATGACTCGATCGATTTGGGGATCGAGCGGATCGGCCGCGCGCTCGCCGCCTGGGGCGCATGATCTTCCCGGCACCGTTGCTCCGGGGGCGGCTCCTCCGGCGTTACAAGCGCTTTCTGGCGGATGTCGAAATGCCGGGGGGCGAGGTGCTCACGGTTCACTGCCCCAATACCGGGGCCATGACGGGCTGCAGCCGGCCCGGCAGTACCGTCTGGTTGTCGGATTCGGCCAATGCGCGCCGCAAGTATCGGTTCACGCTTGAAATCGTCGCTGCTGGCGAACATCGGGTATGCGTCAACACGGCGCGAGCCAATCAGGTCTTCGCCGAAGGGATCGAGTTCGGTCGTGTTCCGCACCTGTCCGGCTATGCGAAGTTGCGTCGGGAACCGCCGGTGCCGGGTGGGGAGGGAAGGTTCGATTTTCTGCTCACGGATCCGCGCAAGGGTGCGTGCCATGTCGAGGTAAAGAGCCTGACCCTTGCGCTCGAAGACGGTTGGGGCGCCTTTCCCGATGCAGTGAGCGACCGGGCGCTGCGGCATGTCCGGGCATTGATCCATTGTCGTGCGGAACGCGCGGAGCGCGCCGTACTCCTGTTCTGCGTGATGCATACGGGCGTGCGCATCGCTACAACCGCGGACGGGATTCATCCGGCGTATGGGGAGATCGTGCGGGAGGCGATGGAAGCCGGCGTGGAAGTCCATGCTTGGGGATCCGCCGTGGGGGTGAAGGGGATTCACCTGACCGGCGAGCTGCCATTCGTGACCCCGCGGTAGGAAGGGGGTGCGGTCTGAAACTGCTAGTCGACGTCTGGGGATGGAGGTTGGCGAGACTGCCTGAAGGCGAGCAGCACCTGCCGGTATAGCTCGATTCGCCGCAGGCGGGCGCCGTAGTGCTGGATGAGTGTCGCTGCGGCGAAATTGCCGAATCTTGCGGCTGCGGGGGCCTCCATGCCGTTTGTCCATCCGTGGAGGCAGGCGCCGGCGTACATGTCTCCGGCGCCGTTGGTGTCGCGGGCTTTTACGTCGTAGCCGGGTACGGTGACGGTTCGGCCCTGCGTCACAGTCATGCTGCCGCGGCGGCCCAGTGTGAGGTTGCAGGTTCGGGCGATGTCCTTCAGTTCCGCGATGGCGATATCGAGGCGGTCGGTTCGCGCCCAGGTGAGCGCTTCCTCCTCGTTGCAGAAAAGATAGTTCACCCCGTTCCCGAGCAGGTGCTCGAGATTGCTCCGGAACAGGGTGACGATGCTGGGGTCGGACATGCTGACCGCCGTTGCCACGCCTTTCTTTTCCGCGAGTTGCCTGGAAGTGGAAGCCGCTTCCAAGGCATCGGGAGAAGAACTGACGTAGCCTTCGACGTAGAAGATCCGGGCGCTCGAGAGTGCGGATTCGTCGATTTCCGCGGTGCCCAGTTCGCTTGACACGCCCAGGAACGTGTTCATCGTCCGTTCGGCATCGTCGGTGATCAGCACGAGGCAGCGGCCGGACGTGCCAGCCGGCGCGGCGGCGCCCGGGTTCGTGCCGATACCGAAACCGGCCAGGTTTTCGAGAAAGAAGCGGCCGGTTTCATCGTCTGAGACCTTGCAGGAGTAGTAACCCCTTCCTCCGAAGCCCTGGACGGCTACGACGGTGTTGGCCGCGGAACCGCCGCTGCTCCGCACCGGCTTCGTGTCGGAAAGATCCTCGATCAGCGCGACCATGCGTTCTTCGTCCACGAGGGTCATGTGTCCCTTCGCAATTCCATGCCGGGCCAGGAACGCCTCATCGACCCGGTATTCCATGTCGACCAGGGCGTTTCCCAATCCGTAGACGTCGTACACTTGTTGAATCCTTGGCGGTGCGGGTTCAGAGGTCGGCGAACGCACCGTCCGCCGCGTCCAGTGTGGCATCAAGCACGTCCGGTGTGTGGTGCAGGCCCAGGAAGCCCGCCTCGAACGCGCTCGGGGCCAGGTAGACGCCGCGGTCGAGCATGCCGTGAAAGAAGCGGTTGAAGGTGTCGACGCTGGAATTCGCGACGTGGCTGAACTCGGTGACTTCTTCCGGAGCATCGAAGAACAGGCTGAACATGCCGCAGACGAAGTTCACCGTCAGCGGGTGGTTGTGGCGGGCGGCCCGTTCGCGCAGGCCCCCGGCAAGGCGTTCGGTACGCTCGGCAAGTACCCTGTAGAAATTTTCATCGAGCGATTCGAGCATGGCGATGCCCGCGGCCACCGCCAGCGGATTGCCGGACAGAGTGCCCGCCTGATAGACCGGCCCCGCAGGCGCGATGTGGTCCATGATGGCGGCCGTACCGCCGAAAGCGCCGATCGGCAGGCCGCCCCCGATGACCTTGCCGAGGGTGGTCAGATCCGGAGTGACGCCGTAGAGCGCCTGGGCACCGCCTCTTGCGACGCGAAATCCGGTCATCACCTCGTCGAAAATCAGCAGGCTTCCCGAAAGGGCCGTGATATCCCGCAACCCATCCAGATAGCCCGCCAGGGGCGGCACGCATCCCATGTTGCCGGCTACCGGCTCCAGTATCACGCCGGCGATCTGCCCGGGATAGGCGTCAAACGCCCGGCGAACCGCATCGAGATCGTTGAACGGCAGCGTCAGCGTTTTCGATGCCACGGCGTCCGGAACGCCCGGCGAATTCGGGATGCCCAGGGTCAGCAGCCCGGAACCCGCCCTGACCAGCAGCGAATCGGAATGCCCGTGGTAGCAACCATCGAACTTGATGATGAGGTCGCGCCCCGTGAACCCCCTGGCGAGCCGAATCGCCGACATCGTCGCCTCGGTTCCGGAGTTGACGAGGCGGATTTTTTCGATGCCCGGCACCATGGAAACAACCCGTTCGGCCAGATCCGTCTCTTGCCCGGTCGGAGCGCCGAAACCGAGTGCTCGGCCTGCCTGCGCCCTGATCGCCTCGACAACGCCGGCGTGGCGGTGCCCGAGCAGCATCGGGCCCCAGGAGGCGACATAGTCGATATACCGATTGCCGTCGACATCCTCAAGGTAGACGCCTTCGCCGGTTTCGAAGAAGACCGGATGGCCGCCGACTCCCTTGAACGCGCGGACGGGGGAATTGACGCCGCCCGGAATCGAGAGCTGGGCACGGGTGAACAGGGCCTTGGATTTGCTGCGGTCCATGGGCGGCTAGAACGGTTTCACGACGGCGAGAACGATGACGGCGATGAGCACCGCGGTGGGTATTTCGTTGAACAGGCGCAGAAACTTTTCGCCGGGCGCCTGATCGCCGGCCGCCAGGGTACGCATGATCCTGATGCAGTAGTGGTGATAGCCCACCAGCAGAACGACCAGGGCGACCTTGGTCCAGAGCCAGGCGGCCGTCCGGTACACCTGCCAGGTTTCCACGAGTGCCCAGATTCCGAACACCAGGGTCGCGATCATGGCGGGATTCATGATGATCCGGAAGAGCCTGGACTCCATGACGGCGAAGCGCTCGCGACCGATGGTGTCGGCCGCTGCCCGGTGGTAGACGAACAGCCGGGGCAGATAGAAGAGGCCCGCGAACCAGCACACCATGGCAATCAGGTGCGCCGCCTTGATCCACAGGTAGCCCGCAGACAACGCAATGTAATCGGTCATTGATTCGCCTCGAGAGCGCCGGCGCCGCAGTTTACAGCCACTTGGAGATCGGAACACCCCGGCAAAGCGCCTCGGGAAAGCAGCAGGGCGGTGGCTGATATAGTCGCTGTCCTGAATACGCTTCGGCGAGCGATTGATTTGGTGTTTGGCCGCGACAGGTCTGCAGCATACCAGCGCATGATGGTGGTGCCCCGGACGCCCGTGGGACGCATGCTGATCCTGCTGGGTCTGGCGGTGGCGCTCGGGCTGGCTGCCCTTGGGGGGTACCTTTGGGCGATGCGCCAGGCGGAACTCGACCGGGACACAGTCGACTATCTCGGCGGACGGATCAAGGCGCTGGAACTCGAGCTGGAGGATGCCGGCGGCCGGCTGGCAGATGCCGAACTCGCCCGTGAAGTGGAGCGGCAGGCGCTTGCGATCCAGCGCGAGGAGATGACCGAACTGCGCGGGACCGTCCGGGAGTTGCAGGAACAACTCGGGTTCTATCGCCGGGTGATGGATGCGTCGTCTCTCGGCCGGGCATTGGATATCGCCGACTTCGAAGTGTTCCGGCTGGAGGATTCCGCCAGTTACGGTTACCGGTTGCTGTTGACCCGTCCGTCGGACCAGGACGACTGGGCCAGGGGCACCGCGCGGCTCAAGATATCGGGCCTCAAGGGCGACAAGGAGCATGAACTGTCCTTGCCGGAAGGTCACGAACCGGATTCCGCTCCGCTCGACTACCGATTCCGCTACTTTCAACGCCTGTCCGGTTCGCTGACCCTGCCGGAAGCATTTCGCCCGTTGCGGGTAACGGTGAGATTGAACCCCCTTGGGGGAAACAGCGCCGGGGTCGAGCGCACGTTCAACTGGCCCGACACGGTTCGATAGGCCGGGAGCGGGAGCCGGCACTGTCTGGTTGCGGTACCATGGACGGTCACCGCTGAAACGACGGAGACAAACATTGATCAAGTCGAAAGCCAACAAGAACGTTACGCTCATCGCGGCCGACACATCCGTGGACGGCCACATCCGCTTTGCGGGCGAACTGTACGTGAATGGCGCGGTGATCGGAGATATCGAGGGGGGGAACGAGTCGCAGGGCACTTTGGTGGTCAGTGAGGAGGGGTCGGTAAAGGGGGAGATTCGCGCGCCCAACGTCGTTATCGGTGGCGTGGTCGAAGGGGATGTTCATGCGGATTTGCGCCTGGAAGTGGCCGGGAGCGCCCGGATTCGCGGCGACATCCACTACAAGCTGGTCGAAGTGCAGACCGGAGCCTTGATCGATGGCCGCATGGTTCCTCAGGAACAGGCCGCCGCGAACGTGCATGCCCTGCCCGTCGGCACTCGGGACGACGACTCGATTGGATGAACCCCGGCGGGCTGTATAATCCAGGCAGGTTCGACGAATTGGCAGTTCATGTCCTGGCAGGCTGAGATCGCGTTGTCGGAGCGCGCCGCCACCAAAGTGCGGCAGCTCATCGAAGAGGAAGGCGACGACCTCAAGCTGCGGGTGTTCATAACGGGTGGGGGCTGCAGCGGGTTCTCGTACGGGTTCACATTCGATGAAGCCGTTGCCGACGACGATGCGGTTGTGCAGCGAGACGGCATCACGATGGTGGTGGACAGCCTGAGTTATCCCTACCTGTCGGGGTCCGTGGTCGACTACAGGGAAGACCTGCAAGGCGCCCAGTTCGTCGTCAGCAACCCGAATGCCGCTTCCACCTGCGGCTGCGGAAATTCCTTCGCAATCTGATCGTTCCCGGCCGATTCAGCCGGCGTAGACCGCTCCGAGAACTCGCGGACCCCTGGCTCCGGTGACCTCGGGTACGTTGCCGGGTGCCCCGACCAGCCGCTGGTGAGCCAGCCAGGCGAAAGCGGCGGCCTCGATGGCGTCGCCGTCCCAGCCGTGCCGGTCGGTCGTCTGCACGGGTATGCCGGACAGCTCTGCAAGGCGTTGCATCAGAAAGCGGTTCAACCGGCCTCCTCCGCAGACCAGCAGGCGCTGGACGGACGGTGCCCAGCGGTTCCGGGCATCGACTGCCGAACGGGCGGTGAATTCCACAAGGGTGCGCTGGACGTCCCGGGGTTGCAAACCGGGCTCGAGCAAGGCGTGAAGCCATTCGAGATTGTAATGTTCCTTGCCGGTACTCTTTGGCGGCGTTCGGTGCACAAAGGGGTCTGCGAGCAGCGCGCTCAGCAGCCCGGACACCACGCGGCCGCCGGACGCCCAGGTGCCGTCTTCGTCAAAACGGCGCCCGGTGTGCGCAGCGCACCAGGCATCCAGGAGGGCATTGCCGGGACCGGTGTCGAAGCCGCGCAAGGGTTCCAGTGCGGTGATGTTGCTTATGCCGCCGATATTGAGCACCGCCCGGCGCTCCGAATCGCTGGCGAAAATTCTTGCGTGAAACGCCGGCACCAGGGGAGCGGCCTCGCCCCCGGCCGCCATGTCGCGTCGGCGGAAGTCGGCTATGGTCGTGATGCCGGTTATCTCGGCGATCAGGCTGGGGTCGCCGATCTGCATGGTGAACGGCGACGGGCCCCCGGGACGGTGCCTGACCGTCTGGCCATGGCTGCCGATGGCCCTCGGTTCGCCTTCGGGCAGGTTCAATGCGGTGAGGAAGTGGGAGATGGATTGCCCGATAAACCGTCCGAGAGCATTGTCGGCGCGGCCGAGCCGGTCCAGGCGGTCGTCTTTTCCCTGACCCAGTTGAATGAGCTCGTCGCGCAAGGCGTCAGGCAGAGGCCGCGTCTCATGGGAGACGAGGCGAATGCTGTCGTTGCCGATGTCGACCAGGGCCAGATCGAGGCCGTCGACGCTGGTGCCGGTAATTGCGCCGACGTAAAGCAGGGTTAGTGTCCCGACACTAGTGTCCTGTCCCATAAGTTTCTTGCATTTCAGAGCTCGCTCGGCGCGCCAATGCAAGGCGCGGCCCGCAGCCAATATCGAGCATATTGGCAAGGGTCGCAACACCGCAGTGGTGCGCCGAGCGAGCTCCCGGAGGGCGCGCCGCACGGGGCCTGTGGCGGCGTTGCGACCCTTGGCAATGGGGCGGGCCATTCCCGGCGGGCCGCGCCTTGCCACAGGCCCCGTGCGGCACGCTGAAATGTAAGAAACTTATG
>CAZWZH010000051.1:0-57917 GCA_964638775.1 uncultured Pseudomonadales bacterium | reverse complement strand
TCCCGGCGCTCGGAACTCATGCGGGGCATCCTTCGGATTCGGCAACCCGGTGCCCATCGCCGGACTCCCGGAAGCGTCCGGGCGGGACATAGTCGAATATGAAGTGGATGCGGCCAGCCCGGCTATTGTTCATGACGGAATGGGGTTTCTGATTGTTGATCTCGTAGGCGTGCCCTTCCTCCAGGCAGAACGGTTTGCCGGCGATGGTGAAACGCACCCTGGGATTGGTGGCCAGGGGGATGTGCACCCGGTGACCGCAATGGAACGACGGATGCGTATCGGTGTGCGGCATGATCCGCGCCCCGGGCCCGACGCGGGCGATCACGGCGCGAGCGACCACCCCGCCCGGCGCGAAGTGCGCGTCCACCACGTCGTCCGCCAGCGTCATGGCCGCTGCCCCGAGATGCTTCCACCCGGCTTCCCGCTTGACCACGATGCGCGGCCACTCATCGATCTCGATGAACAGCAGAACCACGGATTCCGTCTGTTTGTGCACATCGAAAGACTCCTGCCGGACCAGGTTCTCCCGCCAGGTTCCGGCGTCGAGGGTGAGCACTTTCTCGCGCAAGGTCGAATACCGAACGGCGCCCAGATCGCGTAGCAGCCCGTCGAAGTTCACGCGCCCTGGGGCCTGTCAACACGACAAACATCGACCATCGGTTCGTTCCCTATTCAAGCAGCGGCAGCAGTCCCTCGGCGATCTGCACGCTGTTCAGCGCGGCGCCCTTGCGGACGTTGTCGGATACTACCCACAGGTTGAGCCCGTGGGGATGGGAAAAGTCCTGCCGGACGCGCCCCACGTAGACGGCGTCGTTGCCCGACCCGTCCAATGCAGGCGTCGGATAGCCGCCGGGCGCAGCGTCGTCCCGCAATATCACTCCCGGCGCTTCGGAAAGCAGTGCGCGGGCTTCCGCCACCGTGATCGGCGCCCGGGTCTCGATGTGCACCGCTTCCGAATGACCGTAGAAGACCGGGATGCGCACGCACGTCGGATTGACCCCGATGCTGTCGTCCTCGAAGATCTTCCGCGTCTCCCAGACCATCTTCATCTCTTCCTTGGTGAAGCCGTTCTCCTGGAACGAATCGATCTGCGGGATCGCGTTGAAGGCGATCTGCACGGGCGCCACGGTGGATTCGATGGGCTTGGCGTTCAACAGGTTGGCGGTCTGCCCGGCAAGCTCCCTCACGCCGCCGGCCCCGGCGCCGGAAACGGCCTGGTAGGTGGCCACATTGATCCGCTCGACACCCACGGCATCGTGAATCGGCTTGAGTGCCACGACCATCTGGATGGTTGAGCAGTTCGGATTGGCAACGATGTTGCGGTTTGCGTATTCGACCAGGCGATGCGGGTTGACCTCCGGCACGATCAACGGAATGTCGTCGTCGTAGCGGAACTGCGAGGTATTGTCGATCACCACGCAACCGGCGGCGGCGGCCCTCGGCGCGAATTCCGCGGAGACCGCGCCACCCGCGGAGAAAAAGCCGACCTGTGCCTCTTCGAAGTCGAACCGATCGAGACGCTGGACCATGACCGTCTCGCCGCAAAACCGGAAACGCTTCCCCTCGGAGCGTTCGCTCGCGAGCAGGAACAGCCGCCCGACGGGGAACCCGCGATCCTCCAGGATCTCCACCAATGTCTCGCCGACAGCGCCTGTGGCGCCCGCGATGGCGACATTTACCGGTCCCGCGCTCACTCCGCCTCCTTCAGCACGTCCGTCAGTTCCGCGAGCAGGGCCTCACCCATTGCACGGGTGCCCACCAATTCGATGCCGTTTGTTGCGACCTGGGCTCCGGCAATGTCCGCGGTTCTGAGCCCCCTGTCGAGCACGCGCCCGACGGCAGACTCTATGGCCGCCCCGGCGCCCGGGGCATCGAGGCTGTAGCGGCACAGCATCGCCGCCGACAGTACCATGGCCAGCGGATTGGCGCGGTCCTGGCCGGCGATGTCGGGGGCCGAGCCGTGCACCGGTTCGTAGAGGCCCTTGCCCGAAGCGGCCAGCGACGCCGAGGGCAGCATGCCCAGGGAGCCGGTGAGCATCGCCGCCACGTCCGAGAGAATGTCCCCGAACATGTTGCCGGTGACGATCACGTCGAATTGCTTCGGATCGCGCACCAGTTGCATGCCGGCATTGTCGACGTACAGGTGCGAGAGCTGCACGTCGGGGTAGTCGGACGCCACCTCATTGACCACGTCCCGCCAGAGTTGCGTGACTTCCAGAACGTTGGCTTTGTCGACCGAGCAGAGCCTGCCCCCTCGCCTGCCCGCGAGTTCGAAGGCGACCCGGGCGATGCGCTCGATCTCGTGTTCCCGGTAGATGTAGGTGTTCACCCCGACCCGCTCGTTCTCATCCATGCTGACGCCGCGCGGCTCGCCGAAATAAATGCCGCCGGTAAGTTCCCTGACGATCAGGATATCGAGGCCGGACACCCGCTCGGATTTCAGTGATGAGGCATGGGCCAGCGGTTCGAACAACATCGCCGGGCGCAGGTTCGCGAACAGTTCCAGGCCGTAGCGCAGCCCCAGGAGGCCCTTCTCCGGGCGTTGCGCCATCGACAGTTGCTCCCAGCGCGGGCCGCCTACAGCCCCCAGCAGGATGGCGTCTGCCGCCTGCGCCTTCGCCAGGGTTTCCTCGGGAAGCGGGCTGCCGGTCTCGTCGATGGCGCGGCCGCCGATCAACCCGTAATCCAGTCGCATTTCAATATTCACGCTGTCAAGGACCAGGCGCAGCGCGTCCACTGCCACCGGGGCAACCTCCGGGCCGATACCGTCGCCGTCGAGGATCAGGATGTTTTTCGGATTCGCCATGGGAGCTTTCCGCTATGGGCAGGATGCCCGCGGTTCGATATTCATTGCTCGAGCCATGACCGGCGCCGGTAGTAGGTGCGCTCGAATTCGCGGATCTCCGGCGCGTGGGCGAGGGTCAGGCCGATGTCATCGAGCCCGTCGAGCATCTTCTGCTTGCGCATGGCATCAATTTCGAAACTCAGGGTCTCGCCGTCCGGGAGGCGGATACATTGGCGCGGCAGGTCGACCGTCAGCCCGAAGCCCTCGTTGCTTGCGACGAGATAAAAAAGATGATCTACATTAACTTCTTCAATAACAACCGGTAACAATCCATTCTTAAAGCAGTTATTGAAGAAGATATCGGCAAACCCGGGCGCAATTACCGCACGAAACCCGTACTCCAGCAATGCCCAGACCGCATGCTCACGGCTGGAGCCACAACCGAAATTATCACGGGCAAGCAGAATGGCCGCGCCGGAGTATCGGGGCAGGTTCAAAACAAATTCGGGATTCGGCTGCCTGTCTTCCAGGCGAATCCCCACATCTCCTTCATCCTGGAATCGCCACGCATCGAAAAGGTAATCGCCAAATCCTGTGCGCCTGATGGACTTCAGGAACTGCTTCGGGATTATCTGGTCGGTATCGACGTTGGCACGGTCCAACGGTGCAACCAGCCCGGTCTCGACGGTAAACGCTTTCACAACAACTCCCGAACATCGACGAAATGCCCCGCCACCGCTGCCGCCGCCGCCATGGCCGGGCTGACCAGATGAGTGCGGCCCCGATATCCCTGCCGTCCCTCGAAGTTGCGGTTCGACGTTGAGGCGCAATGCTCGCCGGGCAGCAGACGGTCCGGGTTCATTCCCAGGCACATGGAGCAACCCGCGTCCCGCCATTCGAACCCGGCCTCGGTGAATACCCGGTCGAGCCCCTCCCGCTCCGCGGCCTGCTTGACGAGGCCGGAGCCGGGTACCACAAGGGCTTGCTTGACGCTTTTGGCCACCTGCCTGCCCGCGACGACCCGGGCTGCAATGCGGAGATCCTCGAGACGGGAGTTCGTACAGGAGCCGATGAACACACGGTCGAGTTCGATTTCCCGGACAGGCTGATTCGGGACAAGCCCCATGTAACCCAGGGCCCGCTCGATGCTGTCGGCCGCGAGTTGGCTCGGTGCGCCCGCGGGGTCCGGGGCGCTGCCGTCCACCGGAACGACCATTTCCGGAGATGTCCCCCAGGTGACCTGGGGCGCCACGTCTGCGGCATCGAGGACTACTTCGCTGTCCCAGGCCGCGTCCGCATCGCTCACCAGGGTGCGCCAGTAGCTTTCCGCCGCATCCCAATCAGAGCCCGTGGGCGCCATCGGCCGTCCATGCACGTATTCCAGGGTTCGGTCGTCAACAGCCACCATTCCGGCCCTGGCGCCGGCTTCGATCGCCATGTTGCACAGCGTCATCCGCGCTTCCATCGACAGCGCATCGACGGCGGGGCCCATGAACTCGATGGTGTACCCGGTTGCGCCGCCGGTGCCGATACGCCCGATCAGCGCGAGAGCCAGGTCCTTCGCGTAGACGCCGTCAGGGAGGGTTCCCGCCACGCGCACCGCCATGTTCCTTGCCTTTCTCTGGGCAAGGCACTGGGTTGCCATGACGTGTTCGACTTCCGAGGTTCCGATCCCTTGGGCAAGGGCCGCAAGCGCGCCGTGCGTGGAGGTATGGGAGTCGCCGCAGACGATGGTCATGCCCGGCAGTGTCGCACCCTGCTCCGGCCCGATGACGTGCACGATGCCCTGGCGGACGTCGTGGATGTCGAACTGCGTGACACCATGCTGCCTGCAATTGTCATCGAGGGTGATCACCTGCTCCCGCGCCACGGGGTCGGTGATGCCTGCTATGCCGGCTGCACGGCTTTCCGTGGGTACGTTGTGGTCCGGCGTCGCCAGATTGGCCCGGGTTCGCCACAGCTTGCGGCCGGCAATGCGCAGGCCTTCAAACGCCTGTGGGGACGTGACCTCGTGGACCAGGTGACGGTCGATGTAAAGCAGACCCTCCCCGTCCGAACGGGTCCCGGCGTAGTGATCGGCCCAGATCCTGTCGTATAGCGTTGGCACGGTGCGCCCTGAGCATGCCCGAAGAAAGCAGGGTGCGCAGTGTAGAGCCGCCGCCAACAGAAAAAAACCCGGGAGACCCGGGACACGACGGGTGTTTTCTCTGCTTGCTGCACGTTCGGAAACCCGGGTAGCCGGACGAGTCCGCTGACGGTGGCGGCAAATTGTGGCAGCAAATCAAAGAGGTAAAACGTCGCCTGACTTTCGGGCCTTCGATTTCCGTCCCTTATCGATCCGGCCTTATCACCTTCAGGCCGGGACTGGCATCGAGCGGGGTCCCAACTTCCAGAGACTTTCTTTCGATTCCCGTAACGCGCTGCTTGTCGCCAACGCCGGTTGGCGCCGGGCAGGTGCCGTCCATGCGATAGCGCAATGCGGCCTGCAAGCGGGCTTCCTCCGGGTCCGCGAAACCATGTTCAAAGTCGTCAGCCACGGAGCAGCCGGGCACTTCGATTCCCTCCACCCCGGCTACGTTGGCGGGCGAGAATCCGTCGGAGAAGTCACCGAAACCCTTGGCATTGATGCCACGGAACTGCACCGTGAAGTAAGTCGTCCCACAGTTGTCGGTCGCGTAGAACCCGTAGGGCTTGCCGCAGGTGGTGGAGCCGACCTGGACGACTTCGACGTCGATGCCGCGCAAGCCGTTGATGACCGATTCGCTCGCAGAGCAGGTGTCCGGACCGGTGAGCACGAACACCCGCGGCAGGTTCATGCTGGGGAGGTCGCGCCCACTGGGGACGGTGAAACCCACCGAGGTCGTATGGAACAGCAGGGGCTGCAAGCGGCGGCCGGTAACGGGATCGAATACCCGGTGCTTGTCGTTGAACTGCAGTTCTTCGAATACCCGGCCCTGTGCCGCCGAAGGGCCGGCGATCATGAACCCGAGCTGGCTGGCGATATCGAGGAAACCGCCGCCGTTATAGCGCAGATCCAGCACGAGGTCCGTGATTCCCCGTGTGGACAGGTCTTCGACGGCATCGATGAGTTCGCGTTCAGCCGTGGCGATGAAATCGTTGAACAGCAGGTATCCAACGGGCCCGCTGTCGGTCTCGAGCACGCGGACGTGCTGCACGGGGTCGGACATCACGACATCGGCCCTGAGGGTCACGGTGCGGGGTTGGTCGTCATCCCGCCCCTGCACTTCGAATTCGTGCGTCTCGCCTGCCTCGGACGGAAACAATCCGGCGTTCAGTGTGTCGACGTCGGACCCATGCACCAGGTCCACGCCGTCGATCTTCAGAATGCGCGTACCCCGCGCCAGTCCCGCCAAGTCGGCGGAGGAGCCCGGTTCGGTGAAAGCGACCACCGCCTCCCGAGGTGGACGCGTGCTCAACAGCACGATCCGGGCACCGTAACCGAACGAGGCGCCAGTGCGGCTGAAGGATTCCCACACATCGGTCGGATACGTGAAATGAAAGCGGTCTTTCAGATTGCCGGACGCCGTTCTTTCGGTGGTCCTCAACAGGTCGAAATATTCCGGGGTGTCATACAGGGCCGGATTCCGATCCACGATCTCGTCGTACCAGAGATAGGTGTCGTTACTCCAGGACCGGAGCCAGTTGTTCTCGTCCAGGGTCGCTCCGGGAAGGTCCGGGAAGGTCTCCCCGGCAAGGGGGTCGCCCTGGCGGGGATTGGCGCAGTAGTTCTTGAACCTTTCGGCCGGTTCGAACACCCCTTCGACCCAGCCGCCCTCGACGGTGACCGTGAATGTCACCGGCTCGGATTCCGCATTGCCGGCGCCGCTGTCGTCCCGGACGACGACGGTGACTTCGACGGTGCCGTTTGCCAGGCCCGTCAGCCAGAGCGATCCGTCGGCAAGCGAAACTTCCACGATGCCTTCGGCGCTGGCGGTTGCCTCGATGCTATGCGTGTCGCCCGCGTCTTCATCCGTCACGGATATCTCGATTTCCGCGGTTTCGCCCGCCTCGAGCCTCTGATCCGGAATGTCGGCAATCGATGGACGCGCATTTGCCTCCTCTACGGTAACGGTAAACGTCACCGACGGGGAATCGGCATTGGCGGCGCCGCTGCTGTCACGTGCGGAGACGGTGATGGTGGCCGAGCCCACTGCTCGCCCGGAAAGGACGAGTGTCGTGCCGGTTACCGTTACGGAGACCACGTCCGGATCACTCGAAGTGGCCTCGAGGGTGTGTGTATCGGCCGCGTCGGCGTCCGTCACCGAAACCTGGACCCGCATCTCATCACCGACGGCCAGCACCCGGTCGTCCAGTGCCCCTACCGAGGGACTGACATTTCTCGGGGCGGAGTCGCCTCCGCCGCCGCAGGCCGCAACCAGTACGGCCAGCAGAACCGCAGGCGCAACACGACGCAACAGCAGTCGGGACCTCTGCACAATCGGACCTCCGGTGAATGCCGAAGTTTTCATTCTACTCGCCGTGCACGGCTTGTGGCCCGGCAAAACGTCGCACCGCAGAACGGAGACAATTGACTGGTGTCCTGTGGAGACATGTGGAGAGAGATGGTTTCTACCAGGGAACTCCGGAGTCAGGGGCAGGGCCCCCCCGCGCAGCAGAGCCCCGTTAAGCCATTGTTCAGGTTCCAGGCAATACGGTGTACGCGAGCGATGTGTGGCGAACGGAGGTTTACCTGACGTGACTGTCTCCGGCGATCGGACAAAGGCGTTCCGTCCGACAAGGTTCCGTACAGGCGCTTGCCCGGGATCCCTTGAAGAAATCTCAGAACCCGTTACCGGGCTTTCCCGGTTATCGGAACCGGCGGTTCGGCTTTCCTGGGCCAATCTGGCGGCGGTGACAACCGGGGCATCGTTCAGGACTCGCTGTGCCCTGCTGTTAACGGCAATCCTGTTGATCTGCCTTGCGGGCATCGTGTCGGCCAGCCCCCTTACGGCGGAAACACATGAAGTGGTGAGCATCGAGCCCGTTGCACCACTGACCGGCGCCGAACTCGAAGCCCTGGTAGCCCCAGTCGCCCTCTATCCGGACGACCTGCTGGCGATCGTGCTGCCGGCATCCACTTTTCCTCTGCAGATCGTTCTGGCCGCTCGATTCCTTGAGGAGCGTGAGGTCGACCCCAGCCTCGAACCGGACGTGGAGTGGGACGCCTCGATCGTGGCCCTTCTGAACTATCCGGAAATCGTCGCGCTGCTCGAACGGGAGCTGAAGTGGACATGGCAACTCGGCGAAGCCGTGCTCCTGCAACAGGAAGATGTCATCGCCGCCGTCGCCGATTTCCGGGCCCAGGCCTCCGCGGCCGGCAATCTCAAGAGCGACGAGAAGCAGGTGGTATCCGTCAGCGACGCGGGCGCCATCGAGATCGCACCCGCGGAACCCGAGGTCATCTACGTTCCCTACTACGACCCGGTCGAGGTGGTCAGCTACCAGCCCAGGCGCGTCTATCACTACTACCCGCGCGCCTATCCTGTCTATTACTACCCGTATCCGAGCGGCCACTACTTTTCCAGCGGCGCGTTCTGGGGCGTGACATCGGCTTTCAGTATCGGCTGGTACAGCCGGAGCCTCCACTGGCATCATCACGGGTTTCACGACCACCCCTATTTCGGGTACTCCTACTACGATCCCTTCTACTACCGCCGGCCCCATGTCTGGTTGAACGTCTACCACCGGGACCGCCTGCGGCGACACGACCGGCGGCACCACGACGACAACCGCTGGCGAAACGACGACCGGCATCGCGGCTCGAGGCCCGGCCGCCGGCCCGACCGGCGCGGCGTCGGAAGCCGGCCCGGCGGGACGGACGCACGTCCTGCGGACGAGCTCGCACAGCTGGCTCCGCCTCCCCTGCCCGCCGGCCGCGGCATGGAACGAACCGCCGTCGCCCTGCCCGGCAAGCGGTCGGGGCATGTTCCGGTAAAAGCGGCCGGGCGACCGGGCGCCTCTTCGGAAAGAAGGGCGGGACAGAGCGCGGTTCGCTCGCAAGGGACCAGGAGAATGGCTTCCTCGGCACGCCCGCAAACCTTGAATGCAACGACTGGCCAGATCCGCCAACGGCCCGTCGGGAACGCCGCATCCAGTCAATCGCGGCGGATATCGACCCCGATCCGCAAGCCTGCAAACGTGCAAAGTCCTGCCGTCTCGACCCCGATCCGCAAGCCCGCGAACGTGCGACACCCTGCTGTCGCAAACCCGATACGCAAGCCCGCAAACATGCAACGCCCTGCCGTCTCGACCCCGATCCGCAAGCCCGCTAGCGTGCAGCGACCGGGCGTCTCGACCCAGATCCGCAGGCCCGCTGATGTGCAACGCCCCGCCGTGTCACCGCGTCTGCCCGCACGGGAGCGGCCGCCGCGCACGACTCGTTCCGCCTCCGTCCGGAAACCCACCCGGAACAGCCTGTCCGGGGTGCAGCAGCGCCAGAGGCCCAAGACCCCATCCCCCGGGGCCAGAGCGGCGCCGTCGTCTCGTGAAACGGCTCCGGCCATGTCACGGAATGCAATTACCTCCGCCGTCAAGCGCCATGCCGCGAGAGCCGCGCGACCGTCCTCGCAGCCGTCCGCACCGCCGTTCGCATCGCGATCCGCACCGCAATCCGCACCGCAATCCGCACCGCGAAATGTGCAGCGCGTCGCGAAGCCCCCACCGGCGGTCAGGCCCGCCCGAGCCAGTCAGCAGAGGGAGGCGCGGCAACCGGACCGGCGGCGGCCGAAAAACCTTCGCTAAGGTCGGCCCCGGCCGGCGCTCAGGCGGCGGCGCTCGGCCTGGCGGAAACCTCGGCGTGCCAGCGCTTGAGGTTTCCGCAATCGTCCGGAATGGGGACCCTGGCCGCACCCACCGCAAAATCCACGGTACACAGTGCGGTGATATCGGCGATGGTGAAGTCGTCGCCGGCGACGAAGGTCGAATTGGCCAGGTCTTCGTCAAGGCCGCGGTAAAAACGCAATACCGTGGCCGTGCCCCTTTCCACCAGGGCGGGAATGGCGTCCACGGGACCGGCGGTGCCGGCCAGGCCGCGGGACGAGAACAGCGGAAAGCCGTTGCGGAAAGCCTCCGCGGCGCCGAGCAGCCCGTCGAATTCCATGTGCCGTTGCCGGGCTTCCACCTGCGCCTTGCCAAGGGCTCCCGTGCCCATCAGGGGCGGTTCGGGTTGGGTTTCCTCAAGGTAGCGGCAGATCGCCACGCTTTCGTCAAGCACGGTGCCGTCGTCCAGAACCAGCGCCGGCAGCAGCCCGCGCGGATTGACGGCGAGATAGGATTCCTCCAGGTTTTCGCCCTTGACGATATCGACCTGCTCTGTATCGCAGCTTATCCCCTTTTCCGCCATGAATATGCGCACGCGCCTCGGATTCGGCGCCAGTTTGGTGTCGTAGAGTTTCATGAATGCCTCCTGGTTCGGTTGAATGGGTGTGTGGCCCTACCACCGGTACTGTACACGCACCGCATAGTTGCGCGGCAACTCCGGAAGCACCACCACACCGCCGAACAGGTTGGGAAAGTTCGACCTGAAGTATCGTTCGTCGGTCAGGTTCTTGGCCGCCGCGCTGAACATCCAGTTGCCCCGTTCGTAGACCAGTCCGGCGTTGACGAGGGTGTATGCGGGCAGCTTCACCCGCTTGGTGAATCCCGAATGGGTGGAATCGACATCCACCACGCTGACGCTCGCGGCCATGCCGCGGCCGAAGTCATAGGTGCCGGTAACCGACCAGATGTGTTCGGGAATTCCGGCACGGCGGGCATCCAGCGTTTCCGGGATCAGAATTCCCGCCAGGGCTCCCCCATAGATGGCGCCGCGCGGGATGCCCGGCACATCGTCGGCGCCGATGAAGCTGAACCGCCCGCCCCGGTCCAGGGTATTGAGGTTCACGACCTCGATGTCGGAAAAGCCGAAACTCAGGAGCAGCCTGTCGGTGACCAGCCAGCGCAGCTCGAATTCCAGGCCTTCGGTTTTCGCGGCCTGATTGGTGACGATTTGCTGGGCGGAGAAATCCACCCGCTCCTGCTCGTAGACCGCGAGCGCGAAGTAGAACAGGTCGTCGAAGAGGCTGCCCTTGAGGCCGAACTCGAGGAGCTTGGACTCGTCGAATGCCCGGCCCGCGGCGATGTTAAACGTCGTCAGGTCCGCGCCCTGCCCCGCGATGACCGTTGACTGCCTCGAGGCCGTGACGTACGGGCGCAGCCCGAACGCCGCCGCATAGCTCAGGCTCAGGGTCCAGGACACACCCTCGACCTCGTCCTCGGCATCGAGCACCGTGCAGGAAGCATCCAGGCAGAAGTTCCGCGAGCTCGGCAACAGCAGTTTCTCCACCGGCTGCCGGCTCTTCATGTCGATGACGTCGTAGCGTGCCCCCGCCACGGCGTTGAAACCGTGCCAGTCGAGGTCGGCCATGACCGCGAAGCCCAGGTCGAGATAGTCGCCGATGAAATAATCGGTGAAATCTGCATCGATCTGGGTCGACAGAAGGCGCCGGTCCAGGGAGCTGGCGGGGCGGGTGACGTCGCGCCGGTCGAAGTACTCGTTGGTGTAGTCGTCGCCGTGCTCGAAGTTCGTGTACCGGATCGACGGGGAGATCTGCAACGCCATGCCGCCCCCGTCCCACTCGAATCGCCGGGACAGGACGAACTTGTCCTCGAACACCCAGGAGTCGTGAAACTGCGAAAAACCGTAGGCGACCTCGGTAACGACATCGTACGCCTCGAAGAACATCTGGTTGCGCCATTCCCAGCCGCCGTCTGTCTCGTGGATGACATCGAAATAGAGCGTTGTCACTTCCGCGGTCTGAAAATCGTCGGGGTCCACCAGCACCTGGCTGCCGCGAATCCTGGCGGTGCCGGGATTCACAAGGGCCAGGAAGCGGGGCTCGCAACCGAACACCAGGGTGCTTCCTATGCGGCAGGAGCCGGGGAACGGCCCCGACGGATTGAGCGGGGCCTGGGTCCCGGGGGTCAAGCCGGCGGCAAACGGGCTCAGGTCGGTAAAACCGTCCCCGTTGACATCGAATTCCTGGTGGGAGACGTAGCCGTCGCCATCGGTATCGAGCGGCAGCGGATCGCCGGTGATGTAGGTGCCGTCGTCGATCAACGCCTGGGTGATGCGGTTCCAGCCGGCGTTCTCGGCGCCGTCATAGTCGTGGTACATGCCGCCGAATTGGATTTCCACGCGGTTGACGTGCGTGTCGATGGAAGCCTGCACGATGGTCTGGTCGGTGGTGAGGCCTCGGTAGTAGCTGTCGGAGTCCTCGACCTCCGCATACAGGTGGTAGCCGAAATCACGGCCCCCCAACCGGCCCGGGCCGCTGATCTCGGCGGTGGCCACCCGCTTTTCCCAGGATCCGGCTTCCACACCCACGGACCCGGAGACGGAATCCTGGCCCGCACCGACGTGCCCGGACCTGGGGTTGAAATTTACGTACCCGCCGATCTTGGACGGGCCGTGAATGGGCGACGCGGGGCCGCGAACGACATCCACCCGGTCGGAGGCGGCAATCGGCGTCGGGTAGTTGCCCGGATTGTCGAGGCGGCGAATGCCCCGATAGTAGATCTCGCCCGTGGTCCCGCGGATATCCAGCGTGCCGGCCACACCGAAGAACGACTGCGTGAAGCTCCCGGGCGCGAGAGCGATCAGTTCGTCGATGTCCCTGATGATGAACCGGCTCATCATCTCTTCGCTGATCGTCGAGGCGGACCGTGGCGTTTCGAGTATCGACTTGCCGAACCCGAATATCGACCGGACATCGCTGCCGGGCATGCTGCCGAGATCCGCGGTGACGACGATTTCCTCAATCTCGTGGTCGTGCGAGTCGCCCTCGGCCGCAACGGCGAACGGGACGGCGGCCATTGCGGCCACGGAAAGCGCCGCTATCCAAGGGCGGGCTCGACGGCGGTTCGGCCGTCCGTTGAATCGACACATCAGGCGCTCCCCCCCACCGGGAGCCGGTAATGAAATACAGCTTTCGAAGTCGCTCACCTCATTCGCAGGAAAACAGGCGGAAGAACGAAAGGCAGCAGGGCTGCCTCGGACTTTCGGGAACGGCGAAGCCAAAAATGCTACGTTAGCAAACGGCGCAGTTCAACGAGGATTTTACGACTCGGACGCCTGGCGCCGCGCAGCCCCGAAGGCAGCCCATGCGCCATGAACTGGGCGGATTGCGACATCCGCAACCGTACCGGCGCCTGGCCACGGCAAAGCCTGCAATCGGAGTGGGCAACGCGCGACCGGCCCGGCCTCAGGTTCCGAAGAACATCCACAGCAGGCTGGTGTCGCGGTGCACGACGGTGTGTTGCTCCTGCCCAGGGGGGATGGTCACGATGTCGCCGGCTCGCAGACTTCTGGTTCTGTTTCCCGATACGGTAGTGATCTCGCCCTCGAGAATGAGCGTGATCTCGCGTTTCGGATGCCTGGAGTTGCCCTGGTCGGGCATGCGCGTGCCGGCCTTGAGGAACCCGGTGCCGATTTCCAGGGTGACGCCGCCCACCTCGAACGTACGCTTCGACTCCAGGCGTTCGTCGTCGCGCGGGCGCCCGATCGGAAAGGCCTCCACGGAATCGTTCGCTATTGCTCCGCCTGGAACACGCTGGGCGTGCCGACGTACAGGAGTACAACCTCCTTGTCGGTGAGGTTCCTGGCGGTATGCGGGGTGCGTGAATTGAAGTGGGTGCTGTCGCCTTCCCGCAAGGTTTCCTTCAGCGACCCCAACTCGGTATAGAGCTCACCCTTGAGCACATAGAGGAAGTCTTCACCCTCGCGCTGGTCTACGGGAAAGACATGGCCCGGCGGAATGACCATCAGCACGGCATCCATCTGCTGAAACTTCATGCCCGCACTGAGCTGGATGTATTGCACGGGCGATTCGATTTCGATGTATTGCGGATCGGCACTCCTCCGGACCGGGGCTTCGCCCAGGGGCAGTTCCATGAATGCCGTTACACTCACGTCCAGCGCCTGGGCGAGATTCATGAGCGAAACCATGGACGCACTGGCCTGGTTGCGCTCGACCTGCGAAATGAAAGCCGGGGAAAGCCCCGACTTGTCCGCAAGAGCCTGCAGGGTAAGGCCCAGTTCCTGCCGCCTCGCCCGGATGGTCTGGCCGGTGGCGAAGCGGGCACGCCCTCCCCCGGCCTTTTCACGATGCAACATTGCGCTGTCCGGTCGCCTTGAAATTTCAAAAATTGTACGTGAATTCAACGCCGTAGGAACGTGGTTCGGCAAGGTGTACGAAGCCGCCGAGCACGTACTCGGCGAGATAGGTTTCATCCAGGAGGTTTTTCGACCAGGCGATGAGCGACCAGCGTTCGCCTTCCAGCCCAGCGCGAACGCCCACAAGACTCACCGCGTTTCGCGCCGATGAGTTGTCGGGGTCCCAATATTGCTTGCCGCGCCTCTGGTAATCGCCACGCATCAGCAGCTTGACGCCTCCCGCCACGGGCGCCCGGTATTGAAAGCCCAGGTTCACCGTATCCCGCGGTACGTAGGGGGCCTTGTTCCCCTCGAACGCGGGCTGAACGTTGTACTCCTCGATTTCACTGTCGGTGAACCCGTAGGCGGCGTATATCTCGAGCCCTTCGGTCAGGGCAGCGGAAAGTTCGATCTCGCCGCCCACCAGGTCGACCCGGTCGATGCCGGCGAGCACCTGGGAACTGGTCGGTGCGAAAAACAGGAAATACTGCTGCCCGTCTACGTCGGTGGTAAAAAGGGAAACATTGAGACTGGCGAGGCCGTCCATCGTCCGCCCCTTGAAGCCTACCTCGAAGGCGCGCGTCTCTTCCTGGCCCACAACATCGAACACACCGTTGACGCCGGCCGCAATGGCCGCGGCTGCGGTGCCGGACTGGTTGAACTGGCCGCTGCGGAACCCTTCGCTGTACGAAGCGAAGAGGTTCGCGCTCCCGGAGAAGCTGTAGCGCAACGAGACCTTGGGCTGCAGTTTGTCGAAGGTTTCCCCGCGCCGCTCGTTCGGCGCGCCTCCGGTGTGGAACGGCGATGTCGTCTGAATGCGCTCGTCCTCGTCGTAGCGAAGGGCGACTGAAGCTTCAAAGCTGTCGGTAACGTCGTAGTTCAGTTGCCCGAATACCGCAAACGCGGTGTTGTCGTTGTCGTCCGCCAGGAACGAGAACGTGGCCGGTTCCCTGGCGCCGGTGGGTCGGCGCTCGACGCGGACAATGCCGGTGCCCGTATCGTCCACGACAGGCGATGAAATGAACCGGTCGCTACCCACGTAGTAGGCGCCCAGCAGCCAGCGCAGGGGCTGTTCGCTCCGGGAAGTGAGGCGGAGTTCCTGGCTGAAGGCATCGACATCCCAGTACTGCTGCGCAATACCGTCGAACGGAATGCCGGGGCCGAACGGGTACTGGGTGAGGCTCTCGCTGTAGGGAGCCTGGTCGGAACCGTACCATTCCTTGAGCCTGTTGAACGACGTGATGGAAGTCAGCGTTCCCCAGGACGCCTCGCGTTCCAGCTTGATGGCCGCCTCCAGGATGTCGCGTTCGTTCTCGCCCCGGTTGTTCTGCTCGTAGATCAGGTCGGTGTTGTTGGCGTCTCCCGGCGCGAAGGTGAAGGCATCGAGTTCGTAGTCGTAAGCTTGCCAGTTGTAATTGAGCGAACCGCCCTTGGTGTCGGACGCATAGAACCTCAGGTCGGCCGTCCAGGCATCGCTCAACAGCCAGTCGAGCCGTAGCTGTATGCTCTTGTCCTCCAGGGGGTCGACATGCCCACCCAGATTGACGTTCTCCAGGTATCCGTCGCGGTCGGACCAGCTTGCGGCAATGCGATACCAGGCTATTCCGGCCGCCAGCGGCCCGGCCAGGGATGCCCGGCCCTCGAACCGCTCGCCGTTTCCCGCGCCGACCTGCACGCGCCCGGAAAACTCGTCGCTGGGCCCCCGGGTCGTGATGTTGATGGCTCCCCCGATGGCGTTTCGACCGTAAAGGGCGCCTTGTGGCCCCTTCAGCACTTCGATCTGCGCCATGTCGAGCAGCGCCTGATTGAACTGGTTCGGGCTCGTCTGAAGCATGCCGTCAACCGCGACCGCCACGGGCGGTTCGTTGTTGCGTACCTGCGTGATACCCCTGATGGTGAGAAAGGTGGTACCCGCGTTCTGCGCCTCCACCAGCGTCACGTTGGGCACAAGTGACAGATAGTCGTTGGGACGCCTGATGCCTGCATCTTCAATGTCCTGCCGAGAGAACGCGTTCACCGTGACGGGGACTTCCGCCAGGCTTTCGCTGCGCAGACGCGCGGTTACGACGATTTCTTCCACGAGAGCGGCGGCCGGTGCAGCCGTGTCGGCCAGCGCGGCCGAGATGGTGCCGAATCCCGCGGAGATCAGAACTCCTGCGCACAATTGCTGTCTCAACAAGTGCTTCATCTGACTCTCCAGTCCGTTGAATTGATTTTTTTGTATAACAAATTATTGTTGTTATATCAAATATTTTGATAGTCTAAGGCGAAGTCGTCAGGCAGGCCACAACCAGCGAATAACGAAAGCAAGTGAACGGGTAATGAGTGCTTATCGCGTTTCCGCGGACATCGGCGGAACCTTTACGGACCTTGTGGTAGAACCGTCCGACGGCCCCGTCTACGCCGGGAAAGTGCCTACGACCCCCGATGACCCGGCCCGCGGCGTCGTTGCGGGCCTCGCCGCCCTTCTCGGCGACCTGTCCGGCATCGAGTTCTTCGTGCACGGCACCACCGTAGGGCTGAACGCATTCCTCGAGCGAAAGGGAGAGAGAGTGCTGCTGCTCACCACCGCCGGCCACCGCGACGGTTACACCATCGCGCGAGGCAACCGCCGGTCGCTTTACGAATTGCGCTATCGCAAGCCCGGCCTGCTGGTGCCTCGCCGGGACGTGCATGAAGTCCGCGGGCGCCTCGCATGGAACGGCGAGGTGCTCGAACCCCTGTGTGCAGCGGATTTCGAGCCCGTCGTGCAAAAGGCCAATGCCGAGAGCATCAATGCCATCGCGGTGTGTTTCCTGCATGCCTACGCCTACCCTGAACATGAATTGGAAGCCCGGAGCATCCTCCATGCAGCCCTGCCCGGGGTTTCCGTCTCGCTCTCCCACGAGGTGGCGCGGGAATGGCGCGAGTACGAACGTGCTTCGTCGGCCGTGATGAACGCCTACATCGCGCCCGTCGTGCAGCGCTATCTCGGCAGTCTCGAGGCCGAACTCGGCGAAAGAGGGGTGGCTGTGCCCGTGCATGTCATGCAATCCAACGGGGGCGTGATATCCGCGGCAACGGCGCGCCGGAACCCGGTGTTCACACTGCTTTCCGGCCCGGTCGGAGGCACGATTGCCGGGGCATCCCTGGCGCAGCGGACCAGGCGCGGGAACCTGCTGTGCATCGACATGGGCGGCACCTCGTTCGACCTCAGCCTCATCGTCGACGGCCGGGCCAACACCGCCCGGGAGTCAGAACTCGACGGCCTGCCGCTGCTGATGTCCTGCATCGACATACGCACCATCGGCACGGGCGGCGGATCCATCGCCTGGCTGGAGGACGGCGCCCTGCGGGTGGGCCCGCACAGCGCGGGTTCGGACCCGGGGCCGGCCTGCTACGGCCACGGCGGCAGGGAGCCGACCGTCACCGATGCCAATCTCTATGTCGGCCGGCTGGGCGAGCGCTCCCTGCTCGGCGGCGACATGTCCCTCGATGGGGAAGCCTGCGGCAAGGCCATCGAAGGGGTCGCCGCACAGGCCGGGCTGGCCCCGCTGGCATTCGCCGAAGGAATTCTCGCCATCTCCAATGCGGCCATGGCCGACGCCATGCGCACCATCACCGTGAGCCAGGGAGTAGACCCGCGGGATTTCACCCTGGTCGCCTTCGGCGGCGCGGGCCCGATGGCAGCCGCCTTCCTGGCCGATGAACTCGACATCGCTAACGTCCTCATCCCCCGCTTTCCCGGCACGTTCTCCGCCTGGGGCATGCTGCAGACCGACCTGCGTCAGGACTTCACGCGCAGTTACTTCCATCCTGCCCGCTCCGCATCGGGGCCCGCGCTGGAGTCCACCTATCTGGAACTCGAGCGGGAAGGAGAGGCCGCCATGGCCGAGGAAGGCGTCCGTTCCGGAAGCCTTTCCTACCTGAGGTCCGCCGACATGCGCTATGTGGGCCAGGAATATTCCATCAACTTTCCGGTTTCCCCGGAACCGGCCCTTGACACGCTGATCGACGAGTTCCATTCGGCGTACCGCCGGCGCTACGCGCATTCCAGCCCGCGGGCCGATGTCGAATTCGTCAATCTGCGCGTGGCCGCCATCGGCGCCCTCGGCCGTTACGGCCACCCGGGCTCGTCGGACGGGCACGCCGGCGACGACGCCGTTCCCGGAGAACGCTCGGCGGTGTTCAACGGCCGGCGCCATGCCACCCCGGTACTGCGCCGCGACCGGCTGCCGCCGGCGTTCCGCGGCAATGGCCCCGTCATCATCGAAGAGCAAAGCGCAACGACCGTGGTTCCTCCCGGCTGGTCGGTCACCGTCGACGCACACGAAAACCTGCTGCTCAACAAGTGAATGTCCCATGAACACCGTCGATCCCATAACCACGGAGATCATCCGCAACGCGTTCAACGCCATTGCCGACGACATGAACGCGGCGCTGATACGCAGCGCGTTCACACCGATCATCTACGAGGGGAAGGACTGCTCCGTGGCCCTTCTGGACGCCCAGGCCAACGTTCTGGGCCAATCGCCCGGGCTGCCGCTGTTCCTGGGAAACCTCGAAGTCTGCGTACAGCTCATCGCCGACCGGCACGGCTGGGGCTACTTCTCGGACGGCGATGTCTTCTACATGAACGACTCGTACATGACCGGTACGCACCTGAACGATTCCACGGTGATCATGCCCATCTTCTGGCGCGGCGGGCGTATCGGTTTCGCGGCGTCCCGCGCACACTGGCTGGACGTGGGCGCCAAGGACCCGGGCGCTCCGGTGGACTCGGTGGAGATCTACCAGGAAGGCATGCGCTGGGGCCCCACGAAGCTCTACGACAAGGGCACGCCGCGCGAAGACGTCATCGATGTGCTGCGCCGCAACAGCCGCTTCGGCGACGGGCTGATCGGCGACCTCAATGCCCAGATCGCGGCCGGACGCACCGGGGAACAACGGCTGCGTTCGCTGTTCGAGCGGTTCGGCAAAGCCAGGGTGGCCGCCGCCAGGGACGCCATCTTCGAGCGGACGGCGGTGCGTGAGCGCCGGGCGATCCGGGGCATCCGGAACGGGCGGTACCGGTCCGAGGGCTGGCTCGACAGCGACGGTCTCGACAGCGGTCCGGTACCGGTAAAGGTCACCGCGACCGTCGAAGACGAAACCGTGACGATCGACCTCGAAGGCTCCGGTGCGCAAACGCGGGGTCCCGTGAACTGCGGTTTTACCCAGACGATCGCCGCAGCGAGGGTTGCGTTCAAACTGCTGGTCTGTTCCGACGATCCGGTAAACGGCGGGTCGTTCCGCACTCTCGAGGTCAAAGCTCCGCAACAGTCGATTTTCAACGCCCGTGAACCCGCCCCCTGCGCATGGTACTTCTCCTCCCTGGGCCTGTTGATCGACCTGGTGGTCAAGGCCCTCGCCCCCGTGATCCCGCAGCAGGCCGCCGGCGCACACTACGGCGACTCGATGGTCGTTACCATCGCCGGGGAAGACCCGCGCCGGAACGGCCAGCGCTACCTGATGGTGGAGCCGACGACCGGCGGCTGGGGCGCCTTCGCGGGCGGTGACGGCGCCGACTCGCTGATCAACAACGTCAACGGGAACTTCAAGGATCTTCCGGTGGAGATCTTCGAGAGCAAATATCCCGTTCTCATCGAGTCCTACGCGACACGCGGGGATTCCGGGGGTGCGGGCAGATTCCGGGGCGGCAACGGCACCTGCCGCCGCTACCGGCTGCAGGCCGACGCCAGCCTGAGCCTCTGGTTCGAACGCTCGGTCACCTGTGCCTGGGGGCTGTTCGGCGGTGGTCCGGGCAGCGCCCCGGAAGTCGTCATCGAGGAACCGGGGAAAGAGCCGGTGAAATGCCTGAAGGTGAATTCCGTACCGCTGGCCGCGGGCACGGTCGTCACCAGCCGCACCGGTGGCGGCGGCGGTTACGGCACACCCTCTGAGCGGGAACCGGAAGCCATCCACCAGGACATACTCGATGGGCTCGTCAGCACCGACGAGGCCAGGGTTGCCTACGGCATGACTTTGAAGGCACCGGCGGATGTTCCCTGATCGTTCCGTGTTCGCCTGATCAGGCAATCAGGCAAACATACCCCGCGGCGGGCGAAAATCTGGATCGGAACGGGAACTTTGGCATCGCTCTGCCATCAAATTGCCTGCTTTGTCAAACATGGATGACCACGCAAATGGACCCGACAGGCGTTTCCCCGACCCCCTCGAAGCCAGGCGAAAAGCAGGCCTCCGAAAGCCCTCCGGCAACCAAGGCAAAAGGCGTCGCAAGTGGGAGGGAGGTCAGTGTCATCGGCGGCGAGGCGCGCGTCCTTTCTCCGGCAAGCCAGGAACCTCCCGTTCGTGCAGGGAAGTCCGGTCGCTCGCGCCGTACCGCGCGTGAAGGTGGCGAAGCCAGCGCACTCAGAAGCAAGGCCTTGAAGAAGGAACAGACCCGGCTGAGGCTCGAGTCGAGCAAACCGGCGCAAGCCTCGTCTCCCACGATATCCAGGGCGGACATGGAGAAGGACGTGCTGGCGCAGGTGCGGTGCGAGTTCGCCGGCGGTTCGCACGAGGTTCCCGCGACGAGGCCCGGAGAGTTCACCGATGCTGCCCGCTCCCGGCTTGGCGAACTGGCGGCACGCCACCCCGGACTGGTTACCATGCTCGAGCTGGCGGCGGCCCGCAATCTCACGATCACCGGCAAGGGCACCGGGGACATCTCGCTTCATCTGGGTCCCATGGCTTATCCGCTCGATTGCGGCGAGGATACGGAACGCCAGATCGGGCAACTGCAAACGCTCTTGAACGGGTTTCGGGGCGGGCACGTCATCGTCGGCTGGTGCCCTGGCAACGTCAATCAGTCAAAACCCGGGCTGCTCGTGGCAACCTTGCGCGAACACGAAAGAGTCCTTGCCGAAAGCAATCTGCCCGACCGGGCGCGATTGACCGTGCACTCCGCGGCCTATCAGTCGCAATGGAACCCCGACGTCGTGTCCAGCCACCTCGAAGGGCTCAAGCGGGGTCCGGGCGACAGCCGCGACGCCATCAGCGGGAAGAAGGTGTTCGACGAGGCGCGCAAGCGGTTTCTCGACGCCAAGCGGTACGAAGCGCAGTCGAGCCTCGTATTGCCGGAACCGGCCGGTGTCGCACCGGCATCGGGCAGCGCATCCGGTTTCGATGCGCTGGTCGCCGAGAACGGCGGCAGGATGTTCAGCGGCGAAGAGTCCGCCGAAAAGTCACGTCACGTCGCCACGGCCACTGGCGAGATCCGGAACATCCTCGACACACTCCGTTTCGGGCAGGAGAGCGAGTGCGTCGACTTCCGCCGTCTGCTCTGTGAAAGGCAGCTCATACTGCGGCAGTACGCAAAACAGAGGCTGCTGAACAAACGGGTTGCGGACGAGCGCGCCCAGCTCCAGCAGAATCAGCGTGAATTGACAAGAGTCGCCAGGCAACGGTTCGCGGATGAAGGGCCCGAGAAGCAACGGCGGGCCGAACTGGCAATCCACTCCATGGACGTTCTGGAGCAGACGGCTGTGGGAGTTCTCGATCCCGGGTCGTTTCCGAAACGCGAACTGCGATCCGGAGACGCTTCGCTGGCGGCCCTATTGCCCGAAGTGCCGGAACAGCGGGTACTCGATCCCCACGTCGCGGGTTTCTACAGCCGGCTTCTCGATGCGGTCGCCGACGACAAATCGACCGCCTACGTCGCTTCCCAGGAGTACGAGTTCACCGCCGCGGCCAGGCAGCAGCCCATCATGTACATCTATACGAGCGATCCCGGGCCATTCATCACCGGGGAGGCCAAGCCACGGGTTTCGCCGCTGATCGGTCACGCGTTCAACGTATCCGGCGCACAACTTCAGCCCGTTGTCTCGCAGTTGTCCGGCGAACCCGATTCCGGCTGAACGTGTGCCGGCGCTTTCGTTCGAACGTGACGGTTGCCGAATAAGTCGGGTTCGCGCGCGGGAGCAATATAATCATAATCCGAATCCGCGAAACCAACCTGGGCGTTGAAAATCCGGTCGCATGACTGATTCTCCCACTACCCTTGCCGGTTTGCGCGATGCGATTCGCGCGTACAGCCACGCCGACGAACCACGCTGCGTGGGTGAGCTGCTTGAGGCGTCCGACAGCGGAATCGGGAATCCGGGCCGCGAGGCCGCCGTTCTGCGCGCGCGCAACCTGGTACGGAGATGCCGCGCCGCCGGCAATCGGGCCGGCAGCCTGGATGCCTTCCTGCAGGAATTCGGCCTGTCCAATCGGGAGGGTGTGGCGCTCATGTGCCTGGCGGAAGCCCTGCTGCGCGTTCCGGACGACGCGACGGCGGATGCGCTGATCGCCGAGAAGATTCGCGCCGGCGACTGGGATGCGCATCTCGGGAAATCGGCCTCCCCGTTCGTCAATGCCTCGGTCTGGGGGCTGATGCTCACCGGACGGCTGGTAACGATGGATCCCGAGGCGCAGAACGACACCGTCGACTGGGTATGCCGCCTGGTGGCACGCCTCGGCGAGCCGGTGGTGCGGCGGGCGGTGCTGCAGGCAATGCGGATCCTCGGCGGGCAGTACGTACTGGGCCGCTCCATCGACGAGGCCATGCGCCGCGGCCGGTCACTGGAGGAACCGGGCACGCGTTTTTCCTTCGACATGCTGGGTGAAGGCGCCCGGACCTTCGCAGATGCCGCGCGCTACCGCAAAGCCTATTCCCATGCCATCGATGCGATCGGGAACGTTCAGTCCGGCGACGACCCGATCGCCAACGACGGCATATCCGTCAAGCTGTCCGCGCTGCATCCGCGCTTCGAATACGCTCAGCGACAGCGGCTGGCAACGGAACTGCTCCCGTCGGTAGTCAAGCTGGCGCGGCAGGCCAGGCGGCACCGGCTGGGCTTCAGCATGGATGCGGAAGAAGCGGCGCGGCTGGAACCGGCGCTGGATCTTTTCGAAGTGCTGGCGCGCGCCCCGGAACTGTCGGGGTGGAACGGCCTCGGCTTCGTGCTGCAGGCCTATCAGAAACGCGCGCCCCGGGTCGCCGACTGGCTGATCGCCCTGGCTCGCGCAACGGGCCGGCGACTGATGGTGCGCCTGGTGAAGGGGGCTTACTGGGACACGGAAATCAAGTACGCCCAGGAACAGGGGCTCACCGACTACCCGGTGTTCACGCGGAAGAGCCACACCGACCTCTGTTACGAGGTGTGCGCGGCCCGGTTGCTGAGCGCTCCCGATGCGATCTTTCCCCAGTTCGCAAGCCACAACGCACAAACCGTCAGCCTGGTCATGGAGCTGGCCCGGTCGGCGTCGCCCGAGCGCGGCGGCTTCGAGTTTCAGCGGCTGCACGGCATGGGACAACTGCTTTATGCCGAACTCAATCGGGATGCCGGGCTGCCGCTGCGTATATACGCACCTGTCGGTTCGCACCGCGACCTGCTCCCCTATCTCGTGCGCCGCCTGCTTGAGAACGGCGCCAACAGTTCCTTCGTCAATCGTTTCCTCGACGCCGAGGCGCCGGTCGAAGAACTGATTCGCGACACAAGAGACGCCGTTCGGGGCCGCGGCCGTCTCCGTCATCCGGACATTCCCCCTCCACCCGACCTCTACCGCATGGCCGGCGAAGCGCGGGCAAACGCCGGCGGCATCGATCTGGACGATCCCCATGAACTCAGCCGCCTGACGGCGTCGGCCGGCGATGCCGCGAAGCTGCGCTACCGGGCCGGGCCCATCGTCGACGGAGCTTCCTGTGCCGGTGAAGAGGCGCCGGTGCCGAGTCCTGCCAATCGGGAAAGCATCGTGGGCATGGTGGTTGAGACGGATCAGGGCAACATCGACGCCGCACTCGATTCGGCGGCCGCGGAACAGGCGCGTTGGAATGCCCTCGGCGGCAACGACCGCGCTGAAATCCTGGAGCGGTCGGCCGACCTGCTGGAGGCGAACCGCGAGCGGCTGATCGGGCTGATCGGCGCGGAGGCCGGACGTACCCTCGAGGATGCCCTGTCCGAAGTGCGAGAAGCGGTCGATTTCTGCCGATACTACGCCATGCAGGCCCGACAGCGCTTCGAGGCGGCGATGCCCCTGCCCGGCCCCACCGGCGAACGCAACGAACTGAGCCTGCACGGGCGTGGCGTCTTTGCCTGTATCAGCCCGTGGAATTTCCCGTTGGCAATCTTCACGGGCCAGGTTGCCGCGGCGCTTGCCGCGGGCAACGCCGTGGCGGCCAAACCGGCCGAGCAGACGCCGCTGGTCGCTGCCGAGGCCGTGCGCCTGATGCACCAGGCCGGCGTCCCCGGGAGAGTCCTGCACCTGTTACCCGGCGACGGCGCCCGTGTCGGCGGCCCACTCATCCGCGACCCGCGCATCGCCGGTGTCGCCTTCACCGGATCCATGGAAACGGCCGCCCTCATCAATCGCCAGCTCGCCGGCCGCGACGGACCGATCGTGCCACTGATCGCGGAGACGGGCGGGCAGAACGTCATGCTGGTGGACTCTACCGCGTTGCCGGAACAGGTTGTCGACGACGTGATCGTTTCAGCGTTCCGGAGCGCCGGCCAGCGTTGCTCGGCGCTGCGGGTGCTTTATCTGCAGGAGGAAATCGCCGACGACGTCGTCGCCATGCTCGCCGGGGCCATGCGGACCCTGACGATCGGCGACCCTCTTGATCCGGCGACCGACATCGGGCCGGTCATCGACGAGGATGCCCGGGCCATGCTTCAGGCGCATGTCGACAACCTGCGGCAGAACGCCCGGGTTGTTGCCGAATGCAAATTGCCCCGGGCCTGCGAGGCCGGCTCTTTCTTCCCCCCCACCGTTATCGAGATCGACTCGATGCGCCGCCTTGAGGGCGAAGTGTTCGGTCCGGTGCTGCACGTGGCGCGTTTCGCCGCCGGACGGCTGGACAACGTGCTTGCCGAGATCGAGGCCACCGGATACGGATTGACCCTGGGCATCCACAGCCGCATCGACGGCTTTGCCCGTGAGGTGTTCGAAAAGACCCGTACCGGCAATGTCTACGTCAACCGCAACATGATCGGGGCCGTGGTGGGTGTGCATCCGTTCGGCGGCCGGGGCCTGTCCGGCACCGGGCCCAAGGCGGGTGGGCCGCACTACCTCCTGCGCTTCGCCACCGAGCGCACGCGCAGCGAGAACATCACCGCCAAAGGCGGCAATACCGAGCTTTTCGGCCTGCGGCAGTGAACCCGCCCCTGCGCGGGCCGGCCGCGCACGCGTTAGAATCCCCGTTCCACGATCGGGAGGGCGTGTGTCCATGAGCCGAAAACTCGAAGCCGGAGACCAGTTTCCGCAGATAACACTGAACGTCGAGGACGGCACCGCCGTGACGCTGCCGGACGACATCGGCACACCCCAGGCCATCGTGCTCTTCTACCGCGGCCACTGGTGACCCTTCTGCCGCCGACTGTTAGCCGGCTACGAAGCGCTGAAGGACGAATTCGCCGATCTCGGCGTCTCCCTGTTCGCCGCCACCGTGGACGACCGTGAAAAGACCGCCGAAGTGGCGGCGGACCTGTCGTTTCCCGTCGCCTACGGGGTCACCCGGGAGGACGCCGGTACCGTCGGCGCCTGGTGGGAATCGCGGCGCAAACACATCCAGCCCAGTGAATTCTGGCTGACCGGCCAGGGCCGGGTCATGGGATCGATGTACAGCAACCTGCCCGTCGGCCGGATGGACCCGAAAGAGACGCTGACGTTGCTGCGGTTCATCGCCGAACGCCGCCGCTAGCCGGAACTCTTCGCCGACAGGATTGGCCAGGCACGTCGCCATGCATGCAACCGACCGGGAGCCGCTCGCTTTCGAGGAGAAACCCCGCGAGGAAATGATCGGCCGGTCCGAACGGTTCTATCGCACCATGCGCCGCCGTCGCACGGTCAGGGATTTCTCCGACCGTGCGGTTCCCCGCGAGGTCATAGACAATGCCCTTCGCGCCGCCGGAACGGCGCCGAGCGGCGCCAACATGCAGCCTTGGCATTTCGTGGTGGTTTCCGACCCTGGCATCAAGCGCGAGATCCGCATCGCCGCAGAAGCCGAGGAGCGGGAGTTCTATGCCCGCCGCGCGTCGGCGGAGTGGCTCAAGGCGCTCGAACCGCTGGGGACGGACGAGAACAAGCCGTTCCTGGAAACCGCCCCCTACCTGATCGTCGTATTCCTGCAGAAATTCAGCCGCAACCGGTCGGGTGAGCGCCTGAAGAACTATTACACGTCCGAGTCCGTGGGCATCGCCTGCGGAATGCTGCTCGCGGCGTTGCACGTTTCGGGGGTGGCGACGCTGACGCACACACCAAGCCCCATGCGCTTCCTGAACCGGATACTGGACCGGCCAGGGGACGAGCGTCCCTTCATGATCGTCGTGGCCGGCTATCCGGAGGCCGGTGCCAGCGTACCGGCCATTGCGAAAAAGCCTCTGGGGGAAATCACGAGCTACCGCTGACGGCAGTCCTGAATCCCGAGTATCGCGGCTGATCGATGGCCGCCTGGTTGACCACCGTTGTCCGCAGATGGTCGGCGAGCCCGGGCAAGTCGAGCGGAGTGCTTCGGTCGCGCAGCCCTGTCACCAGGCGCCATCGCAACTCGTCGAGTTCGGACTCGATGCCGAACAGCGCCTGCAGGCGTGCCTTCTCCCCCGCCCGGTGTTCATCGCCGAGCAGGAGGTCCCGCCGCACGATGTCCAGTGAGTTGGCAGCCACGCGCGCGAGAAAGTTGGTCCGGCCGCTGGTCTCCCCCATGATGTCCCCGCGCAGAAAGTCGCGGACGCTGGCCAGCAGTTCTTCGATCCGGGGCATTTCCTCCGAGGCTTGCGCATCGATTCCCGGCACCAGATCGACCGGCCCGGGGATGAGCAGGTTGACGCAGTCCACCTGACATTCCGACGAGCGCCGGCCGATGGCGGGCCGCTCGACCGTGCGGTCCGGTCCGGTCCGGTAGTGTTCGGCCATGCCGAGACAACCCACCGCCCACCAGAACGATCCGTATACCTCCCAGAACTTCAGCGCGCCACGGTCGACCGGCCTGCCCGATTCGGATTCGTACCCCGCCAGCAGGTCGTCGTAGTGCCCGAAACCGCCCACCGGCAGGTCGCTCTTGCCGAACCGCCAGGAGTTGGTGCAGATCCAGCCGAGGTCGCGCATGGGGTCGCCGATGTGCGCAACCTCCCAGTCGAGCACGGCGATCACGCCCGTGGGACATTCCGGGGAAACCATCAGGTTGCCGTTGCGGAAGTCGTTATGCACCAGCCCGGGAGGCGCCGGCGGAGGCAGATTGTCGAGCAGCCAGCGGGCGGTGTAGTCGATCATTGGTTGCGGCGTGTCGAACGATCTGTACCGTTCCCACTGCAATTCGACGATTTCCGCCGGTGTATACGAGGTGAGCACCTTGTCGAGGCCCGTGGCGGCCAGGTCGATGCCGTGTATTCGCGCCAGGATGCGTCCGCATTCATGGGCCAGCTTCGGCCGTATCGCATCCAGATCGGGAGACCGGACGATACGCGCGCCCAGGGTTTCGCCGTCGAGCCACTCCATGAGAAATCCGTCGCCAAGTCCGTCCCGCTCTTCGAGGACGTAATACACCTCGGGCTCGGGAACGCCCGCAGCCCTCGCGGTTTGCATCAGCAGAGCTTCACCGGGGAGACCGGCAGCAACCGTCGCGGTAAACGGCGCCTCGCCGCCCGGCGCCCGGCGCATGGCCAGGCGCCTCTCACCGCCACCGGCACGGGCGGTGACTCGATAGGTTTCCTGGCTCGCCCCGCCGGAGAGGCGCTCCGCAGCGACCAGCCCGTCGCATCCGGGCACATGCCCGCGAATCACCGCATCGAGCCTGGCTTCGAAATCCGCGTCGGGCACGCCGCAATCCCCTTACCGCTTTCTCCCTTGGTACGTGAAGGCGCCGCTAGTCTTCTTGCACGCCCTTCGGGGCACGCTGCTTCATGTAACCGAACATGTAGCCTGCGACGCGCCGCATCTGGATCTCCTCGGCCCCTTCCGTGATGCGGTAGCGCCGGTGGTGCCGGTAGATGTGCTCGAACGGCTTGTGGCGGGAATAGCCGAGCCCGCCGTGCACCTGCATTGCCCGGTCTGCCGCCTCGCAGCACAGCCGGTTCGACCAGTAGTTGCACATCGACACCTTGTCGGACTGGGAGAAGGCGCCGTACTTGTCCATCAGCCAGGCGGTCTTGTGGACGAGCGCGCGCAGCATCTCGCACTGGGTCTGCAGTTCCACCAGCGGGAACTGGATGCCCTGGTTGGAGGCCAGCGCCTTCCCGAACGGCTTGCGCTCCTGCGCATACTGGACAGACTCGTTCACGCAGAACTGCGCCGCGCCGAGGCTCGAAGCCGCCTGGCGGATGCGGTTCTCGTTGAAGAAGTGCTGCACGATCTGCAGCCCCCGCCCTTCCCCGCCGAAAATGGAACTGTGCGGCACGCGCACGTCGGTGAGGGAAATGTGCCCGTGATCCGTGGGCATGTTGAAGGTCCAGAGCATCTCCTCGATCTTGAACCCCGGCGAATCCGTCGGCGTCAGGAAGGCCGTGATCCCCATGCCGTCGCCGGCCTCGCCGCTGGTGCGGGCCATGATCATGTCGTACTTCGCCTTGTGGATGCCGGTATTCCAGGTCTTCTCGCCGTTGATGACCCACTCGTCACCATCCCGGTACGCGCTGGTCTCCATGTGGGTGGCGTCCGAGCCATGCGCCGGTTCGGTGATGCCGAAGGCGAACCCGCGCCGCCCCGCGATCATGTCATCGATCCATTCCGCCTTCTGCTCTTCCGTGCCGTAGATGGTCATGAGCATGAAACCGACGTTGTTGCCGACAATGGAATGTTCGGTCTGCAGGTCGTTGTGCAGGCCCAGCCCCTTCACCGCCAAGTGCTCGCGAATGACCGCCATGTCCAGGTTCGAGCCGTCCTTGCCCCCGTACTCCCTGGGCGCGGCGTAACGGTAGTGCCCCGCGGCATCGGCCCGGCGCCGCGCCTCGGCCAGCAGCGCCTCCCAGGTTTCGTTCGGCAGCCCGCCCCGCTCCCAGTCCGTACGGGCATCCTCCCGGCGATGGTCGAAAAAGCGGATGTTGTCGTCCTGCTCTTCCAGCGGCCGGATTTCCCGCTCGATGAATTCGTCCAGTTCCGTGAGGTAGTTCGCCAGAGTGGCAGTGATTTCGAAATCCATATAATTCCTTTATTTTTCAGTATCTTATAATTTAATATGAATGTGTTAAGTGATAATTATCGACATGCGCGCTTCCCTTGCGGCGCTGCCGGAAGTGCAACACCACGCGGCTAGCCGATTCCGTCAACAAGCATGCGTACCAATTCGATGAGCGGTGTCGGATAAGTCCCTAACGCGACAACGAGCAAGGCAAGCCCCACGGCCGTGGCGGTGCCGGCCCATGAAGCCGATCGATGCTGCACGTCGTCGGCCCGGGCGGTCATCGCGAACACGATCTTCAGATAGTAGTAGATGGATATGGCGCTGCCGACGATCATTGCCCAGATGAGCGTCCAGAGGGCGCCTTCGACACCGGCCGCGAACAGGTAGAACTTGGCGATGAACCCCGCCGTCAACGGTATTCCTGCAAGGGACAGGAGCGCGACGGTGAACACCGACGCCAGCACCGGCCGGCGCCAGAAGAGCCCCGTGTAGTCGTTGACGAGATCCACGTCCGTGGCGCGGTCCGCCGGGGTCAGTTCCGTGACCACGGCGAAAGCCGCTAGCGTCATGGCCAGGTAGCCGGCAAGGAACACCAGCGACGTCTCCAGGGCCATGGCGTGGTCCGCCAGAGCGGCAACGGCCAGGAGGCCGATCATCAGGTAGCCGAGATGGGCGATGGACGAGTACGCCAGGATGCGCTTGACGCTCTCCTGCAGCAGCGCCAGCAGGTTGCCCGCCACCATGGACAGTATCGCCATGATGGCCACGATGCCGAACACCGCGCCGTTGTCCAGCATGTCGGTCCTGAAGGCGAAACGCAGCAAAACGGCGAAAACAGCGGCCTTGGAGACCGTCGCCAGATAGGCAGTGACGGGCGCCGGTGCGCCCTGGTACACATCCGGCGTCCACATGTGGAAAGGAATCAGCGACAGCTTGAAGGCGATGCCGGCCACCAGGATGGCCTGGCCGGCGGCCAGCCAGAGGTCCGAGCGGTCGCCGGTGACGGCGAACCGTCCCAATTCGTCGAAGGCCATGGTGCCGGTCGCGTGGTAGATGAGCGCCATGCCGAACAGCATGACGGTGGAGCCGACGCCCGACAGAACCAGGTACTTCAGCGCCGCTTCCAGCGGCGGGTTGCCCTCCTCCGGATAGGCCACCAGCGCATAGAGCGAGATGGAGACGATCTCGAGCCCAAGCAGCAGGGAGGCGAAGTGCTGGGCGCTGACCAGCGTCATGGCGCCAAGAGTCGCGAGCGCGAGCAGCAGGTAATACTCCTCCTGCCGCCCGGTGCGCCCGTCCAGGTAACGGAAGGATATGAGGGCCGTCACCGCGGCGGCGATCAGCATCATCCCGTCGAAGAAGGCCGCGAACCCGTCGAACAGGTAAAGCGGCGTCACTTCCCAGGTCGCCGTGCGGATGGCGAAAAACAGTGCGGCAAACGCCGCGGCGAATCCGCCCACCGTCAGGATCATGGCCGCCAGGTGGTTGCGCCGGAAGGATACGAGAAGCACCAGCAGCAGGATCGCCGCGGTGAGCGTGATGTGCGGCGCCAGCGCCAGGTAGTCGATCGAGCTCACGGCGGCAGCCCCATGCCCATCAGCACCGGCCGCGACAGGCCGAGCAGGGTTTCCGGATAGACCCCGAGCCATACCAGCGCCAGCATCATCAGGATCATGACGCTCATCTCCCGGGCCCCGAAGTCGGCCATGACCGCCACGTCGGGATTCGGCGTACCCTGGAAGGAGCGTTGCATCAGGGAAAGCGCGTACACCGCGGCCACGACGATGCCCACGGCGGCGACTATGGTGAGCGGTACGTTCACCTGGAATGCCCCGAGCAATACCATGAACTCACCGACAAAGTTGCCGAGCCCCGGCATGCCCAGCGAGGCAATGACGAAAAACAGGGTCACGGCCCCCATGCGCGGCGCGCGCACCCACAGGCCGCCCATCTCGCCCATTTCCCGGGTATGCAGCCGCTGCTGCAGGGCGCCGGCCATCATGAAAAGCGCCGCCGTCGAGAAACCGTGGGCCACCATCTGCACCACCGCACCCTGGACCGCCACTGTATTCCAGGCAAACACCCCGAGCAGCACGAATCCCATGTGGCTGATGCTGCTGTAGGCCACCAGGCGCTTGAAGTCGGACTGGCTGTAAGCGACGTAGCCGCCGTAGACGACGCTCACCGCGCCGAGCAGCATGGCGGGCCAGCGGAAATCCAGGGCGGCGTCGGGAAAGAGCGGCACAACGAACCGCAACAGGCCGTAGGCGCCGGTCTTCAGCAGAATGCCGGCAAGCAGCACGCTGCCGGCCGTGGGGGCCTGGGTGTGCGCGTCCGGCAACCAGGTGTGGAACGGCACGCCGGGCAGCTTCACCACGAAGGCGACGAAGAAGCCCAGCATCAGCCAGTAGGCAATCTCCGGGTCGATCGTTGCGCCGAGCAGCGCCTTGTAGCTGAACGTGATGACGTCCGTGGCGGCGTAATTCACGTACACCAGCGCCAGGATCGCGATCAGCATCAAAAGCCCGCTGATCTGGGTGAACAGGAAGAACTTCATCGCCGCGTAGGCCCGGGCCTCGTGGCCCCAGATGGCGATGAGGAAGTACATGGGCACCAGCATCACTTCCCAGAACACGAAGAACAGGAAGAGGTCCAGCGCCGTGAACACGCCCGCCACCCCGGCCAGGGTCCACAGCAGGTTGAACTGGAAGAAGCCGTGGCTCCGCTCGATCTCATTCCAGGACGAGACGACCGCGACGATGCCCAGGAACAGATTCAGCGCCACCAGGGCGAAGCTGAGGCCGTCCATGGCCAGGATGACGCTGATGCCGAAGCGCGGGATCCAGGCGGCGGTCTGCACGTCGTCGATGGGAATGCCCCACAGCAGGACGAAGGCGACGGCAATGACACCGAGGCTCACCCAGCGCGGGGCGTTCGGGTGGACGCGCTCCGAAAAACCGGCGATCAGGCCGCCGGCCAGCAACCACAAGATGAGCCAGAGAATGGTCACAGCACGCCCATGGCGAGCAGCAGCACCAACACCAGCCCAATCGCCATGTTGGCCGCGTACCAGCGCAGCCGGCCGGTCTGCGTGAGCGCCGTCAGGCGGTGCATGGTGCGCGCGACAACGACCGTCAGCGAATAGAGGAGATCGACCACGTCGTCCTTGTTCAGCCGCGCGACCGCGGTGAAGGGCCGCACGATGAGCGCGTCATAGGCCGCGTCGAATCCCCAGCCGCCGTCCCAGAACCGCCGGAGGCCCTCGCCGACCCGCGACTTCACCAGGCCATCCACGGAAATCTGCCCGCCGCCGAAAACCAGGTAGCCCAGGATGACGCCGAGAATGGGGATCAGTGCCGTTATCCAGACCAGCGTCCCGGTGTGTCCCTCGCCTTCGAGACCCCCGTCGGGCAGCACATCGGCCACCGGCGCCAGCCCGAACCAGCCGCCGCCCACCGCCAGGGCCGCCAGCAGCACCAGCGGCAGCCACATGTTGGCGCCGGAACGGTCGTGGGGCTCGGTCTTCATTTCGCCGAAGAAGGCGATGAAGATCATGCGCGCGGTATACAGCGAGGTCATGAAGGCGGCGCCCGCGGCGAAAGCCCAGAACCAGGGGCCGCCCCAGGCGTAGTCGAAGCTCGTCAGCAGGATGATGTCCTTGCTGTAGAAGCCGGAGGTGAGCGGCAGCGCGGCCAGGGCCGCCGAGCCGACCACCATGCTCCAGAATGGCACCGGCAGCCGCTTCCACAGCCCGCCCATCCTGAAGATGTCCTGTTCGTGGTGCAGCGCCAGGATCACCGACCCGGCGGACAGAAACAGAAGGGCTTTGAAGAAGGCATGGGTCATCAGGTGGAAGATGGCCGCCGACCAGGCGCCGACGCCGAGGGCGAGAAACATGTAGCCGATCTGGCTCATGGTCGAATAGGCGAGGATGCGCTTGATGTCCCGCTGGGTGAGCGCGGTGAACGACGCGATGAACAGGGTCGCGAGCCCCACCAGGGCCACGGCGAACTGGGCTTCGGGAGAGAGCAGAAAAAGATCGTGCATCCGGGCGACCAGGTAGACGCCGGCAGTGACCATGGTTGCCGCATGGATCAGCGCGCTTACCGGCGTCGGGCCCGCCATGGCGTCCGGCAGCCAGGTCTGCAGCGGCACCTGGGCGGACTTGCCCACCGCGCCGCCGAGCAGCAGGAGCGCGATGGCCGTGCACAATGTCGAACCTTCGGCCCAGTTGAACTGTGCGGCATTGAGCGTCGCCTGGATCTCCAGCGTGCCGAACTCGCGGAACAGCAGGAACAGCCCGATCGCCATGAGCGTATCGCCCACCCGGGTCACCACGAACGCCTTGCGCGCTGCGTAGCCGTTCTCCGGTTCCTTGTGGAAGAAGCCGATCAGCAGGTAGCTGCACAGGCCCACCCCTTCCCAGCCCAGGAACAGCACGAGCAGGTTGTCGCCCAGCACCAGCATCAACATGGCGAAGACGAACAGGTTCATGTAGGCGAAGAAGCGGCTGTAGCCCTCTTCCTGCGCCATGTACCCGGTGGCGTAGAGGTGAATGAGAAAGCCCACGCCGGTAATCACGCCCACCATCACCAGCGACAGGCCGTCCAGATAAAGGCGGAAGGCCGGGGTGAACCCACCGGCATCCACCCAGGTCCAGAGCCGCTGGGCGAAGGGCGCGCCGCCGTTGTCGATGAAATCCATGGCGACGATGCCGGCCACCAGGGCGGAAAGGCCCACGGATCCCGCCCCGATCAGCGCGACGGCAACCTTCCCCAGGCGGCCCTCGGTGACGAAGAGCACCAGGAAACCCAGCAAGGGCAACAGCGGAATCAGCCACAACAGTTCCATTGCGCTGCCCTGGCCCGCTATCCCGCCAGCTCGCTGGCGGCATCGATGTCGAGATTACGGAACCGGCGTTCCAGTTGCAGAACGAGCCCGAGCCCCACGGCCACCTCGGCGGCGGCGAGCGACAGGATCAGCATGAACATGATCTGCCCGTCCGCTTCCGCCCAGCGCGCCCCGGCGGCCACGAAGGCCAGCCCGCAGGCGTTCATCATGATCTCCAGCGACATGAGCAGGAAGATCACGTTGCGCCGGACGAGCACGCCCGCGAGGCCGATGGCGAAGAGCACCCCGGCCAGCACCAGCACGTGCTCGATGGGAATGCTCACGGCGGTCATTCGACTTCCTCGCGCCGGGCGCGCATGTAGCGTCGCCCGAGGTGATAGGCGCCCACGAGCCCCGCGAGCAGCAGTATCGAAGCGAGTTCAACGGCGAGCAGATAGGGCCCGAACAGTTCGATGCCCACCGCTTTCGGGCCCACCGGCACCCCCGGGGTGGTCACATCGGAACCCGCGATCAGGTAGACCAGTTCGAGAAACAGTATGCTGGCCAGCACGCCAGGGCCGATCCAGGTGCGCGGCGCCAGCCAGCGCCGCTCCTGTTCCCGGGTGTCCGGCCCCAGGTTCAGCATCATCACCACGAACAGGAAGAACACCATAATGGCGCCGGCATAGATCACCACTTCCAGGGCGGCCGCGAAGGGCGCGCCGAGCAGGAAGAAGATCACCGCCACCGCCAGCAGCGAGACGATGAGGTAGATCAACGCGTGGGAGGCGTAGGTGCGGGTGACGGTCAGCGCGGTGGCGGCCACGGCGACGAAAGCGGACAGGTAGAACAGTGCCAGTTCAATGGTCATGGCGAAGTCCTCGCACACCCCCGAGAACGGCACGCGGCCCCGTGGAACAGCAGGATACCGATACTCACGGCAGGAGGTCCCTGACGTCCACCGGCGGCTTTTCGTTGGCGGCATCGCCCTTGTCCTTGCCGGAGATAGTCTTGCCCGCCACCTGCCAGAACGAGTAGTCCGGGTACTTGCCGACCCCGTCGATCAGCAGGTGCTCCTTCTCGTAGACCATGTTGTCCCGGTTGAACTCGCACAGCTCGAAATCCGGGGTGAGTTGAATGGCGTAGGTGGGGCAGGCCTCCTCGCACATGCCGCACATGATGCAGCGCGAGAAGTTGATGCGGAAAAACTCCGGGTACCAGCGGCCGTCGTCGGCCTGGGTCTTCTGCAGGGCAATGCAATCCACCGGGCAGGCCACCGCGCACAGGTTGCAGGCCACGCAGCGCTCTTCGCCGTCCGGGTCCCGGGTGAGCACGATGCGGCCCCGGTAACGTGGCGCCAGGTACGGCATCTCCTCCGGATACTGCACGGTCTCGTTGCGCGAGAAGGTGTGCTTGAGCACTTCCCACAAGGTGCGCAGGTGGCTCAGCATCGGACTAGACCCCCTCCCTCAGCAACACGATGGCGCCGGTCGCCAGCAGGTTCAGCAGGGTGACGGGCAGCAGGATCTTCCAGCCCAGAGACATGAGCTGGTCGTAGCGTGGCCGCGGAATGGCGGCGCGCAGCAGGATGAACCCGCACACGAAGAACGCCGTCTTGAGGGAAAACCAGACGATGGGCGGCAGGAAGGCCGGCCCCAGCCAGCCGCCGAAGAAGAGCGTGACGATCATCGCCGACGACAGGATCACGCCCAGGTACTCGCCCACCATGATCAGGCCGAACTTCATCGCCGAATACTCGGTGTGGAAACCCGCCGCCAGTTCGTGTTCCGCTTCCGGCAGGTCGAACGGCAGCCTGTGCGTTTCGGCGAGCCCAGCGATGAAAAAGACGATGAAGCCGAGTACCTGGGGCACCACGAACCACATCGCCTCCTGGGCGTGGACGATCTGCACCAGGCTAAACGAGCCGGTGTGCAGCACCACGCCCATGAGTGAGAGGCCCATGAACACTTCATAAGTGACCATCTGGGCGCCGCTGCGCAGGCCGCCGAGCAGCGAATACTTGTTGTTGCTGGCGAGCCCCCCGAGCAGCACGCCGTAGACGGAGAGCGAGGTCATGGCCAGGAAGAACAGGACGCCGATATTGAGGTCGATGACCGCGAGTTCGGCCCCGAACGGCACCACCACGAAACCCATCAGCATGGCGCCGGCAATGATCGCCGGGGCCAGCAGGAACAGCACCCGGTCGGCGAATGGCGGCAGCCAGTCGTCCTTGGTGAAGAGCTTCACCACATCGGCGACGATCTGCAGCAACCCGAAGGGGCCGACCCGGTTCGGGCCCAGGCGGTCCTGCCAGAAGCCGAGCAGGCGGCGCTCCCACCAGATCATGAGCGCCGCCGAGGCGAGCGCGCCGCCGAGCACCGGCAGGATCATGATGTATCCCCAGTCGATATCAGCCAGCATGTTGCACCAGCATGCTCATCCCGTTGCCGAATGCCGTTCGCCCGCCACCTGCCGCATGCTTTCTACCCACGCGCGATCAGCTCCGGCTTCGGTGCGAAATCCGGATCCGGGGTCAGGTCGCCGAACGCCGGAAGCTGCCAGCCGGCATTCTTCAACCCCACCACGACCCCGGCGCATCCTCTCGGTATCCCGGCATCCAGGCGAACCGCGAAGGAGCCGAGGCGTTCGCACCGGGCTCCCTTTCCCGCCTCGATGGCAAGCTCCGCCGCATCGTCCGGATGCACCAGCACCTCCGGCCCGGCGTCCCGTTCCTCGATCGGCGGCGAGAAGGCGCTCAACTCGTCGGACCCGAATACCCGGTGCAGGCGCAGCAGGCGCAGCCCGTCTCCCGCCGGAGCCTGCCGAGACCCCTGGCGGAACCGATCGGACAGATTCGAGGGTTCGTCCTGCTCAATGAGATGCACCCCGGCCTCGCCGTCTCCGAGGGGCCCGGCCACCTCCTGCTGGAACTTGAACACCGACTGGTTGGAGTTCCAGCCCGGCGACCAGACGTAAGGCACCAGGCCGCCCGGCTGGCCGGCGTTCAAGCCCTCCATGGAATAGGAGAAAGGCGTCTGCTCGTCCACCGTCGGTTTCGGTTCGTGCACGTTGACATGGGCGTCCTTGGCCGTGCGGCCGCTGGCCCTGTGGGTCATGCGCGGAATGCGCATGCCGGCGGTGGTGCGGTAAGCGGCGGACGGCGTCACATCGGCGATACCGGCAAGGCCGGGCAATTCCGAACAGGCCCGGGTGACTTCGTCCACATGCCGCCAGCGGAGGTCATTGCGCCCCCCGGCAATGGCCGCATCGGCCAGCCACCGCCAGGCCGCCCGGACCGGGTCTTCCGGCTCGAACACCTGGTAGAACCGCTGGGCCCGGCCCTCGTAGTTGACCAGGGTGCCGGTGCTTTCGGTGATGGCGGCGGCCGGCAATGCCAGGGACGCCCGTTCAGCGGTGGGCGATTCCAGAACATCCAGAACCACCGCGTGCTCGGCCTTGTCCAGGGCATCGGCCACCGCATCCGCCTCGGCGCGGCGGAAGAGGTCGTTCTCCAGCACAATGACACTCCGGGCTTCGCCCGCCGCGAGCCGGCCCAACGCGCCCTCCAGGGAGATTCCGCCGCCGAGCAGGGTCACGCCCATGCTGTCGGCTTCGGCGCCGGCGAGCAGCAGGGCGCAGCCCTTGCCCTGGCCGGCCAGGGCCCAGGCGATGTTGGCGGCCGCTTCCAGCACCTCGCGGGATGCGCATCCCGAGCCGGATACGATCAGGGGCTTTTCGGCTCCCTGAAGGGCTGTCAGCGCCTGCTCCACAAAGTGCGCGTCAAATTCCGCACCGCCGGTTTCGGCGGCAAAACCAGCATCGAGGCCATGCGCAATTGCAAAACCCGCCGCCGCAATGCACTCGGGCGCCGCAGTCCATGTTGCCGAAGCGATATCGTCGATGCGCGTCGGCGCCTGGCTCGCGATCAGCAGCGGATTCCTGGCGTGCTGGGCGTGACCGCGGACGCCAGCGTCCTGCCAGGTGGGAATCCCGGCTCCCGTCGCCATGTCCATGGACAGGTTGCGTACCGCCTGGCGCAACGCCAGGGCGACCCGGGGGGCGGTATTGAGAACGTCCTCGCCGAGCACGAGCACCGTATCGGCGGCTTCAACGTCGGCGATCGAGGCGATGTGGGCGCCTCCTGCACGGTGGATCGAAAGCATCAACTCGTCGAGTTCCGCCTGGGCAGCGGAGACGCCGGTGGAGAAATTCTCGTCACCGACCAGACGCTTCAGGGCCAGGTTGTTCTCCAGCGAAGCCCGGGGCGAGCCGATGCCGACCACGGCGCCGCCGTTCAGCACTTCCGCCAGGCGCGCGGCGGCCGTCTCGGGGGCGATCTCCTCGAATACCCCGTCGGCGACCCGGGCTCCCGCCCGCCGCAGGCGTTCCTCGGCGTTGACGTAACCGCTGCCGAATCGGCCTCGGTCACAGAGAAAGTAGCCGTTCAGTGCCGGGTGGTAACGGTTGTGAACCCGTTTCAGCACGCCGTACCGCTCTCCGGGCAGCGTATTGCAGCCCACCGCGCAACCCGCGCAGATGGATGGCGCCGATTGCAGGTCCCATTTGCGCGTATAGGTGCGGCTGAAGGGCTTGTCGGTAAAGACCCCCGTCGGGCATACCTCCACCAGGTTGCCCGAGAACTCGTTTTCCAGCACGCCGTCTTCCGCGCGGCCGAAGAACATCCGGTCACGGGAGCCGAACGCCTGCAGGTCGTCCCCTCCCGCGTAGTCCTGGTAGAAGCGTACGCAACGGTAACAGGTGATGCAGCGATTCATCTCGTGGCCGATGAACGGCCCGAGATACTGGTTGCGGAAGGTGCGTTTCCCGCCGCGGTAGCGGCGGCTGGTGTGCCCCGTCATGACCGTCATGTCCTGCAGGTGGCACTCGCCACCCTCCTCGCATACCGGGCAGTCGTGGGGATGGTTCTCCATCAGCCACTCGATGACCGAGGCGCGGAACTCCTGCGCATGGGACGCCTCGATCGAAAGCCGCGCCCCATCGGCGACGGGCGTCATGCACGCCATGACCAGCCTGCCCCGTTCGTCGTCCTCGTCCTGATACTGAATCACCGCACACTGCCGGCAGGCGCCCACCGATCCCATGGCCGGGTGCCAGCAGAAATACGGCAGGTCGAGCTTGTGCGACAGGCAGGCGTGCAGCAGGTTCTGACCCTGCTCGACCTCGAATTCCCGGCCGTCCACTTCGATGACGGGCATGCTCAAGCCTCCCTGTACGGGCAGCGCCTGGTCGAAATATGGACCTCGAAATCGTCCCGGAAGTACTTCAGCGCGCTCATCAGCGGTTCAATGGCGCCGGTGGCGTGCAGGCAGAAGGTATTGCCCGGCATGCCGATGAAGGCGGCGTTCCGGTCGAGCACCTCCAGGTCGCCCGGCTGCCCGCGCCCTTCCTCGATGTCGAGCAGGAGCTGTTCCACCCAGGGCAGCCCCTCCCGGCAGGGCGTGCAGAACCCGCAGGATTCCTGGGCAAAGAAATGCTGGAGATTTCGGCAAATGTCCACCGGGCAGATGGAGTCGTCCATCAGGATCATGGTGCCGGTACCCATGCGCGAACCGGCCGCCTGGATGGTGGCGTATTCCATGGGCAGGTCGAAATGCCCTTCCACCAGGAATTCCGTCGACGCGCCGCCCGGCAGGATGCCGCGCAGCCTGTAGCCGTCCCGCATGCCGCCGGCATGGTCGTCGATGATCTCCCGGATGGGCGTGCCCATGGGCAGTTCCCAAAGGCCCGGGGTTTTCACCCGGCCCGAAACGCCGAACACCTTGGTGCCGGCATCTTCACCCCGGCCCAGCTCCAGGAACCAGTCGGCGCCGTTCGTGACGATGGCGGGAACGTTGCACAGCGTTTCCACATTGTTCACGATGGTCGGCCGTCCCCAGGCGCCGCTGGCCGGCGGGAACGGGGGCTTGGTGCGGGGTTGGGCCCGCTTGCCTTCCAGGGCGTTCAAAAGCGCCGTTTCCTCGCCGCAGATGTAGCGCCCGCCGGAGCGGTGCACCGCCAACTCCAGGTTGAACCCGGTTCCAAAGATGCCCTCCCCCAGGTAGCCCTTTGAACGGGCCTCGGCAATTGCGTCCTGCAATCGGCGGTACGGTTCGTGATACTCGCCGCGCAGGAAGACGTATGCCCTGTCCGCCTGAATGGCCCAGGCCCCGATGATCATGCCCTCGATGAGCATGTGCGGGTCCTTCTCCATCAGGTAGCGGTCCTTGAAGGTGCCCGGCTCCATTTCGTCGGCATTGCACACCAGGTACTTGTGCCCTTCGGCGGCGGCGCCTTCCATCGGCACGAATCCCCACTTCACGCCGGTGGGAAAGCCGGCGCCGCCCCGGCCGCGCAGGTTGGCATCCTTGACCAGTTCCCGGATCTCCGCCGGAGTCATTTCCGTCACTGCCTGCCGGGCGGCCTGGTAGCCGCCGGAGGCCTGGTAGGTCTCGAGGCCCACGACGCCTTCCCCCGCCGCATCCGCGTCGAGAATGCGGCCGGTCAGTGGCATGGTCGACAGATCGTGCATCAGTCGAACCCTCCGAAGATGCCGTCCAGGTCATCCGCTGCGACGGGGCCGAACAGTTCGGTGTCGACCTGCATGGCGGGCGCCCGGTCGCAGGCGCCGAGGCAGACGATGGGCAGGAACGTGAAACGGCCGTCCTCCGTGGTTCCCCCGGGCTTGACCCCAAGCTTCTCCTGCACCGCCCCGCCCAGGCGGTCACAGCCCATCACGTAGCAGCTCACGCTGTCGCAGACCATGACCACGTGCCGACCGACGGGCCGCCGGTAAATCAGGTTGTAGAAGGTGGCGATGCTGTCCAGGTCAGCCGTGGACATGCCGAGCAGCCCGGCGATGGCCGCGAGGCTCCCGTCCGAGATCCAGCCGCGCTTTTCCTGCACGATCAGCAGCGCATCGATAGCCGCGGACGCCCGGTCGGGCAGGTGGGCGATTTCCGCCTCAATGGCTTCCACCTCCTCCGCGCTCAGCGGGCTGATGAGTTGCGCTTCGCTCATCGGTCCACGTCCGCCATGACGAAATCGATGCTGGCGATGATCGCGATCAGGTCCGCCACCATGAATCCCCGGGAGATCAGCGGGATCATCTGCAGGTGCGGAAACGAGGGCGTGCGGATGCGGGTACGGTACGAGGTGGTGCCGCCGTCGGAAACCAGGTAATAGGAATTCCAGCCCTTGGTCGCCTCGATGTTGACGCAGCACTCCGAAGGCGGGATCACCGGTCCCCAACTCACGTTCAGGAAGTGCTGTATGAGGGTCTCGATGTGTTCCATCGTCTCCGCCCGGGGCGGGGGCGTGGCCTGGGGATGGTCGGCCTTGTGCGGGCCCGGCGGCATGTTCTGCAGGCATTGGCGGATGATGCGCAGGCTTTGGCGGATCTCCTCCACGCGCACCACGCAGCGGTCGTAACAGTCGCCGTTGGCCGCGGTGGGCACCTCGAAATCGAACTGGTCGTAACCGCCGTAGGGGCGTTTCTTGCGCAGGTCCCAGTCGGGGCCGGTGGCCCGCAGGCCCGGTCCCGTAATGCCCCACTCCACGGCCTCCGCCGTGTTGTACCGGCCCACATCCACCGTGCGCCGCTTCAGGATGTTGTTTTTGGTGGCCATCCGGTCGTAGTGGTCGAGCCGCGCCGGCATGTAGTCCAGGAAATCCCCGAGCATGGTGTCCCAGCCGTCGGGAAGGTCCTGGGTCACACCGCCGATGCGGAACCAGGCCGGGTGCATGCGCCCGCCGGTGATTGCCTCGACGATGCTGAACAGCCGCTCCCGGTCGGCGAACATGTAGAACACCGGCGACATCTGGCCCACGTCCTGGGCGAAGGTGCCGAAGAACACCAGGTGGCTGGAGATACGGAACAGTTCCGAAACCAGGATGCGGATGACCTTGGCCCGGTCCGGCACCTCGATGCCGGCCATCTTCTCCACGGCCATGACATAGGGCAGGTTGTTCATCACGCCGCCCAGGTAGTCGACCCGGTCGGTATACGGAATGTAGGTGTGCCAGGACTGGCGCTCCCCCATCTTCTCGGCGCCGCGATGGTGGTAGCCGATGTCCGGCACCGCATCGACGATGACCTCGCCGTCGAGCTGCAGCGCAATGCGGAACACCCCGTGCACGCTCGGGTGGTTCGGGCCCAGGTTCAGAAACATGAAGTCGGTGTGCTTGGCCGTCTTCGTCATGCCCCACTCTTCCGGTACGAAGCGCAGGCTTTCCTGCTGTTCGTCGAGGATTTCATCGGACATCCGGAACGGGTCCATCTCCGTTGCCCGGGCGGGATGGTCCTTGCGCAGCGGATGCCCCTCCCACAGCGGCGGCGTGAGGATCCGGTAGAGGTTGGGATGGCCCTCGAAGTCCACCCCGAACATGTCGAAACCCTCGCGTTCGTACCAGTTCGCGGCGGGCCAGAGCCCGGTGAGCGTGGGCGCCCTGGCGTCATCTTCCGGCAGGGCGACCTTGACGCGGAGATCCTCGTTCTTTTCCAGCGAAATCAGGTGGTAGAAAACAGTGAATGCCGATTCCGGCTGCCCCTCCCGGTGCATCCTCACCCGCTCGTCGATCACCGACAGGTCGAAAAGCATCGGGTAATCGCCTTTCAGCGCTTGCATGACATCGACGAGGCGCTCTCGCGGCACCCAGAGGTTGGGAATGCCGTCCGCCGTCTCCTGGTAGCCCAGGCCGGCGCCGAACCTGTCGAGCAGGTCCCCCACCGGCCCGCTGGCCGGCGCGTGCCGGCGGGTATCCGCCGGTGCCTGTGCAACTTCCGCTGTCATTGCTTTCGAGCTTTGCCGAGCAGGTCCTTGGAGAGGGGGGCATCGCCCACGGTGGTGGGTTCCGCGAGGTTCGTGGCGCGCATCCGTTCCGGGGTCAGCGCATCCCGCTGACTGGGCTCGTACTTGCTGACCGCACCGTCCTCGCCCACCAGCCAGCTATAGGGCCGCGGCCGGCCTTTTACCGCTTCCTGCAAGAGCGTCAAGCCCTGCATGAAGGCTTCCGGGCGCGGCGGGCAGCCCGGCACGTAGACATCGACAGGCAGGAACTTGTCGACACCCTGCACGACACTGTAGATGTCGAACATCCCGCCCGAATTGGCGCACGAACCCATGGAGATTACCCACTTGGGTTCGAGAAGCTGATCGTAGAGGTGCTGCAGCACCGGCGCCATCTTGCGGAAAACGGTGCCGGAGATGACGATGAGATCCGCTTGGCGGGGCGTCGCCCGAATGACCTCGGCCCCGAAACGGGAGATGTCGTGCCGGGAGGTGAGCGCGGTGGCCATCTCCACGTAGCAGCAGGACAGCCCGAAGTTGAACGGCCAGAGCGAGTTGGCCCGGCCCCAGGCCACCAGATCGTCCAGCTTGGCGGTGAGGAAGCCCTTGGCGCTCTGCTCCTCGTAGACCCGGTCGGGCCCGGCCATGGGCGCCCCCGGTTGCGTCTTTACCAACCGCCACTGCATCAGGCGCCGCCCTCCGGCTCCGTGGCAGGAACGGTCGCATAGCGCGGACGCCGGAAGCGTTCCTTGATGCCCCAGTCCAGGGCGCCGGTACGCAATTCGTAGACGAGCGCCACCAGCAGGATGACGATAAATATTCCCGCGCCGATATAGCCCCGCCAGCCCAGCTCGAAAAACGCCACGGCCCAAGCGAATATGAAAATCGTTTCGAGATCGAAAATCACGAAAAACATGGCGATGAGATAGAATTCGACGGACAGGCGCGTCTGTTCGGCCTCGCCCACCGGGACGATGCCGGACTCGAAAGGCATGTCGGTCGCCTTCCGGTGCCGGGTGCGGGAACCGAGCAGCCAGGAGCCCACGAAGACGACACCCAGCACCCCGGCGACGAGCGCCGTGTAAATCAGCAACGGCCAGAGGTCCTGGCCGCCCGTAGCCGCATCCAAGGCTGTCTCCGGTCCCACCGAATCTCCTGACGAAAACCGACGCTGGAAGTGGATCGATCGGGCGCGCCCGTGTGCCGGCAGGACAGCGCCCCACGAATCGGGGTGCGACAATAATGGCCGACTTGCCCCGGCGCAAGGGGCGGGGTGAAATTGAGCCGAATTTGTCGGTTGTCAGTGCTCCCCTGCCCTTTCAGGCATCGTGAACCAGTTGCGTTCCGAAGTTGTCGCCGCGGAACAGGCGCATCAGCGCTTCCGGCAGGTTCTCCACGCCTTCGAGTATGTCTTCCCGGTACCGCAGCTTGCCCTCGGCGATCAGCGCGGCGAGCCTGGAGTGGGCTTCCTCGAAGCGGTCCCGGAAATTGAAGACGTAGAAGCCTGTCATCTCCGCCTGCCTGTAGACGAGGTTGAAGTAGTTCTTGGGGCCGTACCAGTCGAGGTCGTTGTTGTATTGAGACGTGCCGCCACAAAGAACCACCCGGGCGCCCTGGGCGATGCGGGCCAGGGCCGCGTCGAGGATTTCGCCGCCGACGTGGTCGAAATAGATGTCGATCCCGTTCGGGCAGGTCTCGTCGAGACGGGCGGGTACGTCTTCGGACTTGTAGTCGATAGCGGCATCGCAACCGAGTTCGCTCACCAGCCAGCCGCATTTCCTGGCGCCGCCGGCGATGCCCACCACCCGGCACCCCTGCATTTTCGCCAGTTGGCAGACGAGTGCGCCAACATTGCCCGCCGCGGTGGATACGACCAGGGTATCGCCCACGCGCGGCCGGGCGTATTCCGTCATGCCGAAATAGGCAGTGGCGCCGCTGCCGCCGAGGACATGCAGCAGCGTGCTTGCGGGGAACCCTTCCCTGGGCTGCACCTTGTTCACCACCCGGCGGCGAACACCGTCTGATATGACGTAGCGCTGCCAGCCGAGATCGCCCATCACAAGGTCGCCAGGTTCGAAATCCGGGTTCTTGGATTCAACCACCTCGGCCAGTCCGCTGCCGCGCATCGTCGCGCCGATGGGGATGGGCCGGCGCGCGATGCCGCCGGAGACCAGGGCCATGCGGGCCGGCGGATTCACCGTGAAGTACCGCGCCTTCAGCAGCATGCAGCCGGGCCCGACGGGCGCAACGGGTTCCCGCTTCATCTCGAAATTCGACGCCTGCACCTCGGCCTCGGGCCGGGATGCGACCACCCACCTCACATTTTCCAGTTCGCTCATTGAATCTATTCTTCCCAAAACAGTTTTCGAATGACTCGCGCAGCCCCATGCACGCCACGCTAGCCCACACCGACCCAGCACCGAGCCGCCGACAATATGGTAAACGCAATTGCATTTGTCGCTCGAAATCACCAGGCTCGGATTCGCTGTAAACGAGTCGGGTACCCGGCGCGCCGGGACACTGTCGGGCGGGATACACCTACCGTTTGCAAGGAGAGAGTGGGTATGCGGTACGGGCATCCGGCACCTTTAAGGCACCCCTGCAACTTCGAATTCCCGCACACTGCGTCCGCCTGGCGTGCCGGATGCCCGTACCGCATGCCCAATCTCGGAGCCGGATAGAAACAATTGTCTCGAACTGCCGGTGCGCCGGTTTCAAACGTTGACCCCTGCCTATAATGGGAGCGATTCAGGCGGCGGGGATTACGGCCCATGTCCAAACTCAAGACAATGCAGAACGACGGGGATGTCGATGCATACCTCGATTCTGTCGAGAATCCGAACCGTCGGGAGGATGCGCGGCGGATTCTCGTCCTGATGCGGGAGATAACCGGCGAACCGCCGAGAATGTGGGGCTCGAGTATCGTCGGATTCGGCAGCTACCATTACACCTACGCCAGTGGCCGTGAGGGGGATTGGCCGGTCGTCGGCTTCGCGCCGCGCAAACGGAACCTCGTCCTGTACATCATGCCCGGATTCGCCCGCTACGAATCGTTGCTCGCCAGGCTCGGCAAGCACCGCACCGGGAAGTCCTGCCTGTACGTGAACAAGCTCGATGACATCGACTCGGATGTGCTCGAAGAACTGGTTCGGGAATCCGTCGATGAGATGAAGCGGCGATACGGGTGAAGTCTCCCGCCCGTGGCCGCGGCGGCGACGCCGGACGACCCGACGGCCCCGCCGAACAGACCAACATGGTTTTGGAGGACACCGCACCTCATGCAAGCGAACATCACCTGGAAGGATGGGGTGACTTTCATCGCCCGGTCCGGCAGCGGGCACGAAATCACCATCGACGGTCCGCCGGAGTCGGGGGGCCGCAATGCGGGGGTGCGGCCCATGGAGTTGATGCTGCTCGGGCTCGGCGGTTGTGCCGCATTCGATGTCGTTCACATCCTGCGCAAGGGACGCGTGACGGTGTCCCGTTGCGAAGCCCGGGTCACGGCACGCCGCGCTGAATCGGACCCGAAGGTGTTTACCGACATACACCTGCACTTCACGGTTGCGGGCGAAAACCTCACCGGGAATAAAGTCGCGCGTGCCGTCGAGTTGTCGGCAGAAAAATACTGTTCCGCCTCGATCATGCTGCGCCGCGCGGGCGTGGTTGTGACGCACGGATTCGAACTGGCGTGACCGGGCGCTAGAGCAAACCTCGCACGTGCAGTGCCGCCGAGCGGGCCAGGGCATCCAGGTTGTAGCCGCCCTCCAGCGTCGACACGATGCGCCCCGCCGCGAAGCGTTCGGCGGCATCGACGATGAAACGGGTGATCCAGAGATAATCGTCGTCCTGCAGTTCGAGCCCGGCCAGCGGATCTTCCGCATGGGCGTCGAAACCGGCTGAGACGAGGATCAGTTCCGGGCGGTGCGATTCGAGGGCCGGCAGCCAGTCCCGTTCCACCGCCCTGCGGTAGGCGGCGCTGCCCGTCCCGGCCGGCAGCGGCGTACTCACGATGTTGGGGCGATCCACCTGCTGGCGAATTCCGGGATAGTACGGATACTGAAAGCTGGAACAGACCAGCACTTCCGGCCGGTCGGCGAACATCTCCACCGTGCCGTTGCCGTGATGCACATCGAAATCGAGAATCGCGACCCGGTCGAGGTCGTCCAGGGCCCGGTCGGCGCCAACCGCGACGCTGTTGAAGAAGCAGAATCCCATGACGGTTGCCGACTCCGCATGATGGCCGGGTGGGCGCACGGCGCAGAAAGCCCGCTTAGTGGTGCCGTCGAGGGCATGCTCCACGGCCTCGACCACGGCGCCCGCAGCGAGCCGCGCAGCCCGCTCGGAGCCCGGGCTCATCACTGTGTCCGTCTCCACGCGAACATGTCCTTCTTCCGGGCTCGCCGCCGAGACCGCTTCGATGTAGCGAAGATCGTGCACGCGGGCCAGGGCTTCGTTCGCCGCAACGGTCGGCTCTACGACCGACGCGTCATCCAGGAGGCCCTCGACCTTCAATCGGTCGACAACGGCCGCCAGCCGGTCGGGGCGTTCCGGGTGCCCGGGCGGGGTGTCATGCAACAGGCACTCGGGGTGCGTGAACAGTTCCATACGCAAACAATACCTCTACGCCGCAAATCGCACCAAGCCGCCACGGTCAGGTGCTCGCCAGCAATTCGCCGACCCGGTCCATCATCTCGTCCTTGTCGTAGAGGTCGTAGTAGATGGACGCCATGACGTTCTGCGGCCCGAAAAAGAACCGCTCGTAGAGCACCTGCCGGTTGCCGAAGCCGGAAACGGCAACGTCGTGGGCGAGGCGGAACAGGGCCACCCGGTCCCGGCTGTCGAGGTTGACCTGCTGGAAGTAGCGCTCCACGTCGCCGGCGATGTCGTTGCCGAAATCCGCTTCGCAGGGCGTTGCCACCAGCGAGCTCGACCCCAGCATGTGCACGGTTTCGATGAGTTTGGGATACAGGCGGGGAAACAGGTTTCGGGACGTATCGAGCGGCCGCCGTTGCGGTATGTACAGCCCCCACTTGTCCTGTTCCGGCTGTTGTTCCGCACTGAACAGCAACGCGCGCACGGTCTCGGCGACCCACATGGCTTGGGCGATCTGCCCCTTGACGTTCATGTCGCGGTCCTTGCCCGATGCCCTGGCCATGGCGCACAGCAGGCCGACGACGAACTCTGCCTTGGCCAGCTTGCCGCAGGCCACCTGGTGCATCATGTGCACCACGGCGTTGGTTTCGGCGAACGCCCGGTTGCAGAGCAGCGGGTCTGCGTACATGAACACACGCTCCCAGGGAACCAGAACGTTGTCGAAGACCAACACCGCGTCCATCTCCTCGAAGCGGGAGGCCAGCGGCGCATCGAAGGTGGACTTGCCCGGGTCGTAGGTGTCGCGGCAGATCATGCGCAGGCCCGGCGTGTCGATGGGCAGCGTGAACGCGAAGGCGAAGGGAACGTTTTCTTCGGAAGCCTTGAGCAGCGTGGAGGGAAATACCTCGATCTCGTTCGCAAGGGGCCCAAGAGTTGCCAGAAGCCGCGCCCCGTTGACGACGATGCCGGCATCGGTTTCCTTGACCGCCTTCAGAGCCACCTCGGGGCTCGACCGCCCCTGCCGCGCCAGTTCGGCGTTGAACTGGGGGTTGACCAGCGTGTGGGTCAGCACGTAGTCGCGGCCCCGCGCCTCTTCGTAGTACGCGCGCATGTTGGCCGCGAAGTCCACCGCTCCGCCGTTCTCGTTGAGGAATTCGGCCGCGCCCGCGAAAGCGGTGACCGATGCGTTCTTGTAATCGGGGGTGCGCCCGAGCATGCCGTTGGACCACCTGGCCCACTCGTAACAGGCGGCGCCGCGGCGCCTTACATCCTCAGCGCTCCTCGGCAGCAGGAAAGACATCGGGTAACGCTCGCCGTTCTCGACGAAGGTCATCCTGTCGAGCAGCCCCGATTCTTGTTGCCGGTCGATAAAGTCAGCGAGGGTCCAGGCACCGCGGGTGAGGCCGGGCTCCCGGGTCACGTCTTCTACCCGCTTGCCGTGCATCCACACATCGCGCCCGTCGCGCAACGACTCCAGGTACTGCGCACCGCTCTTGATTGCCATCTGCCTGCTCCTTGCGTTGCTCGTCCAATTCCGGCGCGGCCACGGGTTACCAGACGGCACCGACCTCGCCGTCCGCCGCCCGGGCGTGCCCGGCTATCTTGCGCAGCGTGGCCTTGAGCGCCGCCCACTCGCTCTCGCTGACCGTGCTTTCGAGGCGGGAGTACGCCGCGTCCACCAGGGGCGTGACCCTGGATTTCAGCGCCTTGCCCCGGGCGGTGAGGCACACCCTGACCACCCGCCTGTCGGTCCGGGAGCGCCGCCGCTCGACCAGGCCGTCCCGCTGCAGCCGGTCGACCACGCCCACCAGGCTGGGCGCCTGGATGAGGGTCTTTTCCGACAGCGCCAGCAACGGCCTGGCGTCCCGTTCCCACAACACGCGCAGCACGCGCCATTGCTGTTCGGTGAGGCCGAAGCTCGCGAAGATGCCCCTGAACGGCGGCATGACGGCGTCGAGTGTGTGATAGAGAACCATGGGAAGAGAGGATTCGAACGGCTTCATCGAGCGGAGACGGCTATTTAATTAATATCTTAATAGTTTCTATATTAATCAAAAAGAGCGGATTGTCAACCGGGTAAACGTGTAACCTTTACCGAATGTTCGAGGCTCCCGACCGCCGCCGCATCTTCCTGCTCCGCCACGCCGAAGCGGCCTACGTGCATGCCGACGGCACTGTGACGGAGGATCCTCGCAGCGTTCCCCTGACGGAACTGGGGCGCCAGCAGGCACGCAAGCAGGCAGCCGTGCTTGCCAGCATTCGATTCGACCGGGCGGTCTGCTCGGGCCTGCGCCGCACCGTCGAGACGGCGGGGCTGATTCTCGCGGGGCGCGGGTCGCCCGCACTGGAAACGGAACCCGCTCTCGAGGAGATTCGCGGCGGGGGACGGGCGTACGGCAGGGAGGGCGGCCGCGCCCGGCTTCAGGAAGTGGCGAATCCCTGGGCGGCCGCGGAACAACCCGGCGCCCGGTTCCTGGGCGGCGAGAAGTTCGACGATTTCGGCGCCCGGGTAACGCCCGCCTTCGACGGCATCGTCGCCGCCCGCGACTGGACGAACCTGTTACTGGTGCTGCATGGCGCCGTCAACCGCATGATCCTGAACCACGTTCTGGGCCTTCGCTGGCAGAAACGGGTGACCATCGAACAGGACAACTGCTGCATCAACATTATCGATGTCGACACCGACGAGAACGGCGAGGTGAACCGATACCTGGTTCGCGCCGTCAACCTGACGGGTTACAACCTGAACAAGTCGGGCGTGGTGCTTACCACCATGGAACAGTCGGCGTTAAGGGTGAGCCAGGCACTTGGCCAGGGCGGTGAGGGCTGAAGGAACGCGAAGCCGGCAGAGCCCCTTCCGAAGGGGCCCTAGCCGGCGAAGGAGCGCGTCAGACGCCGCGCTCCTCAATAAATAGATACACCGATCACCTCCTTACTGTTGCCCGACACGCGGCGGATGGTGCGTCAACTTGTCCGCGATTGCAATCGCCCGCGCCCGGGGCGGCCTCCCGCGGTTGTGGCGGGTGTTGGGCAACCCGGTTCAGGCCTGCCTGGGGCGACGCGCTTTCGGATCCGGCTGACCGGGCGCCGAGCGGACCCGGTTACTGTTCCCGGCGGGTCGGTGACTCGGCGTTCCGGGACACAAACGGCCGGGACAGCGCATCATCCGAAGGAGTACACTACCGGCGACTCAGACCGGTCCCGAACGGAGAGCGCATGTTCCTTGAAGGTATCCATCACGTGTCCATCAACGTGCAGGACGTGGCGGCAGCGGAAAAGTTCTACGTGGAGGTGCTGGAGATGGAATCGCTCGACCGTCCGGACTTCGGGTTCCCGGGCGCCTGGCTTCGCGCCGGGGATCAGGAAGTGCACCTGATGGAAATGGACTCCGGCCCGCCGCTCAAGGAACAGCATTTCGCGTTCAAGGTTTCCGACATCGACGCCCTGCGGGAACGGTTGGCGGACGCCGGATTCACCTGTTCACAACCCCGTGAGATCGCGGGGATTTGCCGACAGGCGTTCACCCACGATCCGAGCGGCAACCTGGTCGAGTTCAATCAGCGCCTCTGAGCGGCGGCTTGAGGTCTCAGCTACGTTCCTGGGGGATAACGAAAGGATCGTCGGACCTCACCGCATGCCGGGGCGCAACCGGCCACAAAACGCCGCAGAAAGTACGGCGACCGGCAAGTCGAGTACTTAATTTGGGGCAACGTGCCCCGAACCGGCCGATTCCGCGTTCGGGGCAGGTCTGGTATCAGCCGTCTGCGGCTTCCTCGCCGCCTTCCTCGGCTGCCGCTTCACCGGCTTCGCCGGCGTCGTCAGCGGCTTCCTCGCCAGACTCCATGCCGGCGTCGCCCGTGGCTTCCATGCCGCCTTCCGCACCGGCTTCGGCTGCTTCGCCCTCCGCGGCGGCATCACCTTCATCGGCGGCTTCTTCCATGCCGGCATCGGCAGCCTCTTCCATGCCCGCGTCAGCGGCTTCTTCCATGGCCTCGGGTGCTTCCATCGGCGCTTCCGCGGCAGGAGCCTCCGCCGCTTCGCCGCCGCTGTCGGCGGGCTGGCCGCAGGCGGCGAGCCACGCCACGGCCAGGGCCGCGGCCAGAAATCGAGCGATACGCATAAACGCCTCCCAAACGTGTGACTGACGACATCGGAGCATACCGCAATTCGGCGGGGCGTGATACGCAACGCCCGACATCCGTACATGGCTGAGTCGCCGCCGGGCCCGGTGTTGCGAAGGGCTGCCGCGAGCGCCTCGACGCCCTCGCGACGAAAGTTGGTGCCGGATGCGGGCTGGCACAATCAAACGCAGATGTCGGGGGGCTCTTCGCCGGCAAAGAACCGGTCGAGGTTTTCCACGACCCGCATGCCCATGGCGTCCCGCGTCTCGGCCGTGCTGCTGCCCATGTGAGGCAGCAGAACGACGTTGTCAAGACCCGGCAGGACATCGCAGACCTCCGGCTCCCGCTCGTAGACATCGAGTCCCGCCCCGGCCAGCCGGCCGCTCGCCAGGGCATCGGCCAGCGCCTGTTCGTCCACAAGGGGCCCGCGGGAGCCGTTGATGAGATAAGCCGTCCGACGCATCAGCGCAAGCCGTCTTGCGTCGATCAGGTGATGGGTTTCCGGAGTGACCGGACAGTGCAGGGAGAGGAAGTCGACGTGCGCCGCGAGTTCATCGAGTTCAGCAACCTGTTTCGCCCGCAGTTCATCGAGTACCGCCCGCGGCACCGGGCTCCTGCTGTAGCAGGCGATACGCATGCCGAAACCGTGCCGGGCCCGCCGGGCGGTGGCCTGCCCGATCCGGCCCATGCCGACGATACCGAGGGTTTTCCCGGTCACCCGCGACCCGACCATGTGGCTCGGCCGCCACCCGGTCCATTCGCCGGCGCGGAGTTCCCGCTCCCCCTCCCCGGCGCGGCGGGCGCACATGAGGATCAGTGTCATGGCGAGGTCTGCGGTGCAGTCCGTCAGTACCCCCGGGGTGTTGGTGACGACGATGCCCTGCCGGCGCGCCGCGGCGACGTCGATGTGGTTGTAACCCACTCCGTAGTTGCCGACGATGCGCACGCGCATCCCCGGGCGGAACAGGTTCGCGCCGAGCGAATCCGTCACTGTGGGGCAAAGTGCATCCGCGCTCCGCAGAGCCTCGGCCATTTCTTCCCCGGTAAACGGGTGATCGTCCGCGTTCAACCGCGTGTCGAAACGGGCCGCCAGCGCCTCTTCCACCGCCGCCGGCCAACGCCGGGTTACGATTACTCGGGGCTTACCCATTACCGCCTTGCGATCGGATGTACCGGTTCAGTTCCGCGAGGCGTCGCCCGGGAATCGACCGGCGCCGTCAGGCCGCCCGCAGCAGCGTTCCGGTTCCCAGCCCACCGCCGCAACACATGCTGACCAGCCCGTAGACACCGCCGCTTCGCCGCAACTCGTGCACGGCCTTGGTAATCAGGAAACAACCCGTCGCGCCCAGCGGATGGCCGAGCGCTATGGCGCCGCCATTGGGATTTACCCGTTCGAGATCGGCGCCGACCGTCTTTGCCCAGGACAGCACCACCGAGGCAAACGCCTCGTTGACCTCGAAGACATCGATGTCCTGCACCGAGAGCCCGGCGCCCGCAAGCAGTTTTTCGGTGGCGGGAATCGGGCCTTCCAGCATCAGGACGGGGTCGCAGCCGACAAGGGCCGTATCCACGATATGGGCGAGCGGTTCCAGGCCCAGTGCGGCAGCCTTTGCCGCGCTCATCAAGAGAACCGCCGCGGCGCCGTCGGCGATCTGCGACGAGGTGCCGGCCGTATGGATGCCGTCCGCCCGCGTCACCGGTTTCAGGCCCGCCAGCGCCTCCAGGCTCGTATCGCGCGGAATTTCGTCGCGGTCGAATACCCGGCTCGCGTCCGTGCGCTTGCCGTTCTCGTCGAACACCGGAATTTCGAGCGGTACGATCTGGGTATCGAAGCGGCCTTCCTCCACAGCGCGGGCGGCCCGCTCCTGCGACGCGAGACCGAAACCGTCGGCGTCCTGCCGGGTCACCTGGTATTTCTCGGCCATTCGCTCGGCGCCCTCGAACTGGGTGGCGAACTCGTAGTGCTGGAAGTAGCTGCGCGCCATCGGTTTGCCGTAGCTGTCCGGCAGGCCGATGGAATCCGACCCGATGCGCAGCCGCGTCATGTTCTCCACGCCGCAGGCAACGACGACGTCAGCCATGCCGGACCGGATGAGGCTGTGCCCGAGCATGGCCGCCTCCTGGGAAGAGCCGCACTGGGCATCGACCGTAATGCAGGGTGTCGTCTGGACGCCGCCGTGGGCGAGCCAGGCTGTGCGGATCACGTTCATCCCCTGGGCGCCGAGCTTGTTGATGCAGCCGCCGACCACCTGGTCGACCTGGCTGGATGCCAGGCCATTGCGTTCCAGCACCGCCATAATGACCGGCCCGAGGCTGTCCGTCGGATGCACGTACCCGAGCGCCCCTTCCTTTCTGCCCACCGCGGACCGCGCCGCATCGACCACAACCACTTCGTTCAACGGATAACTCCCATCTGCCGGAAAGGCCGGTATCTTAACCGCGCCTTTTACCTGGTGCATGGCGAACCGGTCTGGAAACGCTCAGTATGAGGTCCCTGATCCTCCAATTCGCTTGAATCAGCCTATCCGCCGAACCTGCTCCCATGTCCGCCAGTCGTCTCCGGGCGCGGTGCATTGCCCCGAGGCGTAGTGCGCGGATATCGCCCGGCGCGGCGAATCGCTGGCGTTCCTGCCGGAACCGTGAATCAGCAGCGGATGGAACAACAGGGTATCACCGCGCCGCATTTCAATGTGCTCTCGGGCGGGTAGCTGTTCCTCCAGGTTATCTTCCCCGGCAATGCCGAAGAACGCGTGGTTGACGTACTCCCAATCCGGGTCCCCGTGCCGCAGCAGTGCTCCCTTGTGGCTGTCGGGTACTACCGCCAGGCAGCCGTTTTCCCGGGTGACGGCGGTCAACGCCGTCCAGGTGGCGATGATTCTTTCGGCGGGCCTGAGGGTGAAATACAAGAGGTCCTGGTGCAGCGGATGCCTGCCGTCGACACGGGGCGGCTTGTTGAACAGGTTCGTCGTGATGCTGTAGACGTCCTCACCGATCAGGCTGCGCACTGCCGATACAATGCCCGGCTCGAGACAGTAGGCGAACATGCCCGGGTCGTCATGAAACCCGAATGCCTTGTTGATTCCGTCTTCCGCTCTCTCGGGCTCCGCCGCGCCCCTGACGACCATGACATCGCGCATGATCTTCATTCCCGGTGGAAGCTCAAGCGTTCCCCGGGCGAAATCCAGGAACCGCCGCTCATAGAAGGCGAGTCTCTTTTCAGGAACGAGCCCCTTGACGAGCAGGTAGCCCCGCTCTCCATAGATCTCGACCTGTTCCCGGGTCAGCGACATTCGGCAGACGTCCGTTACAGCCGGCCAGCCGGGGAATCGAGGGGCATTCGCTCGGAATCCGCTCCCTCCCCCGGAATGCCGGAAACTTTGCGGGCCGTCCTGTCAGCCGTCTCCCATCAGGAAGAAACACAGTTTGTTTCCATCGAGGTCACGCACATAGCCGCCGTAGAACCCCGGCATTCGTTCGCCGGGCGCTCCCTCATCGGTAGCGCCGAGTTCCAGCGCCTTGGCATGAAGCCCGTCGACGCCATTACGCGACCCTCCCGCAATGGCGACCATGTTGCCGTTGCCGGGGTTGTGCGGCTCTTCGTTGTGCGGAATACACACGGCCAGCATCGAGGCATCCGGGCCCGTTCCGTACATCTTGATGCGATCCGTTCCCATGAGCTGCCGGGCGCCGAGCTGGCCGAGCAATTCATCGTAAAAAGCCAGGGCGCGGTCCATGTCACTCACGCCGATGGTGCAGTATCCGATCATTGGTAAACCTCCTGTGTGAACAACGGGAAATCGCGGTCGGGCCATTCAACGCGGTTTGCGCCCGCAAATCAACGACACCGGTCCATGAATCCGCGGCACCGTGGTCGCGCGATGCGTGTCGCAACAGGCGCGTGGTAAATTAGCCCGCTTCCAGCAGACTCGAGGAACCGGTGTGAGCGGACCCCTGGACGATGTAACCGTGGTCGAGGTCGACAGTTTCATGGCGGCGCCGAGCGCCGCCGCCCTGCTTGCCGACATGGGCGCCCGCGTGGTGAAGGTCGAGCCGCTGCAGGGCGACCCCATGCGGGGTTTGAGCCGGCCGCTCAAGGTCGAATCGGCCTTTGAGGGTTACGACTTCCAGTTCGATGTCGACAACCGGGGCAAGCGCTCCATCGCCGTCGACCTCAACGACAGCGAGGGAATCGAGGTGGTGCACCGCCTCATCGGCGGAGCGGAGGTGTTCCTTTGCAACCTGTTGCCGAAACGTCAGCGGCGCTTCGGGCTGGACGCCGGCACGCTGTTCGAGTTGCGTCCCGGGCTCGTCCACGCCACCCTCACCGGCTACGGCACGTCCGGCCCCGATGCCTGGCGGCCCGGCTACGACGTGACGGCCTTCTTCGGGCGCTCCGGCCTCTACGATGCCATGCGCGAAGGCGAAGACGGCGTGGTGCCCATGGCGCGCCCGGCCCAGGGCGACCACACCGCGGGGCTCGCCCTTGCCACGGCCATTCTCGCCGCACTGCGCCTCGCCGAGCGCAGCGGCGAAGGCCAGGTGGTCGAGACATCGCTCTACGAGACCGCCGTGTGGACCCAGGCATCCGATTTCTGCGTGACCGCCATGGACAAGGCGCCCGTTCGCCGCCGCGCGCGCAAGGAACAGCTCACGCCCATGACGAACCGCTATCCGTGCAAGGACGGCCACTGGGTGGTTCTCAACATGCTGGATGCGGGTGCCTGGAAGCGCCTTTGCGGAGCGCTCGGCCGCGACGACTGGCTGGACGACGAACGCTTCGACACCCCCAAAAACCGCTATCGGCGCATGCCTGAACTGGTGGAAGCCATCGACGATGTGCTCTCGGCGAGGACCCGGGACGAATGGGGCAGGATCTTCGACGACCACGGCGTGATCTGGGGGCCGGTGCTCTCACTGCACGAGGTGCCGGACGATCCCCAGGCGCAGGCGCTCGGGCTGTTTCCGCCCGTCGAACACCCGGAACTCGGCACCTACCGCACGGTGAACGCTCCCATCCGCTCGGCCACCGCCGAAGTGAAACCTCGCGGCCCGTCGCCGGCGCCGGGCGAACACACCCGGCAGATACTGTCCGGGCTGGGGTACGGAAACGTCGACATTCAGCGCCTTTACGACCGTTCGATCGTAGCCTGAACACGTTCTGCCCTTGCGGCCGTACCGCCGCACCTGCCGCGACGCGGGTTTCTTACAGGCGGTGCACCCGAACCGGAAGTTCCGTATAGCCCTTCACGAACGACGATAGGGTCCGCACCGGCTCGCCGACCACCTCGATGAAGCGGAAGCGCCGCATGATCTCTTCCCAGAGCACGCGAAGCTGCATTTCAGCCAGGCGGTTGCCCATGCAGCGATGAATGCCGAAGCCGAACGACAGGTGACGCCGCGCGTTCCTGCGGTCGATGAGAAAAGCATCCGGATTTTCGATCACCTCATCGTCTCGATTGCCCGACACGTACCACATCAGCACGGCATCGCCGGCATCGATGCGCTTGCCGCCGAGTTCCGTATCCGCAAGCGCCGTGCGGCGCATGTAGGCCAGCGGCGTCTGCCAGCGGATGATCTCGGAAACCATGTTCGGAATCAGCCCCGTGTTGCCGCGCAGCTTGTCGTATTCCTCCGGGAACAGGTTGAGCGCCAGCACCCCGCCCGAGATGGAGTTGCGGGTGGTGTCGTTGCCGCCGACGATCAGGAGTATCAGATTGCCCAGAAACTCCATCGGATCCATTTCGCGCGTATTTTCCCCGTGCGCGAGCATGGAGATGAGATCGTACGCCGGCGGTTCGTTGACCCGTTCGTTCCAGAGCCGCGTGAAGTAGGCCAGGCACTCGTAGAGTTCCTGCTGCCGCTGTTCGTAGGATTCCACAATGCCGGTTTCCGGCCCGGCCGTCGCCACGTCGGACCAGCGGGTGAGCTTGCGCCTTTCCTCGAAGGGAAAATCGAACAGCGTGGCGAGCATTTGCGTGGTGAGTTCGATGGAGACGAGGTCGACCCAGTTGAACGTCTCGTTCTCGGGCAGCGCATCGAGGATGCGTCCCGCCCGTTCACGGATGGTGCCTTCCATGGCCTTGAGATTGCGGGGCTCCACCACCGGCTGCACGGTCGCCCGCTGCACATCGTGTTTGGGCGGGTCCATGGCGATGAACATGGGCGTGTTCATCACCTTCTCCTCAGGGACGGTGACCGGCGCCCCGAGGGTTATGCCGCCCTCGGAGGAGTAAACCTGGTGATTCCGTTCCACCTGCATGATGTCGTTGTACTTCGTGACCGACCAGAAGGGCCCGAACTGGCTGTCCCTGCAATAGTGCACCGGGTCTTCGGCCCGCAGGCGCTCGAAATAGGCCCAGTGGGCGTCCTGCTGGAAGATGTGCGGGTCGGAGAGGTCGATGTCCTCGAGGGGAATCGTGTGGGGGTCGGGGACGAATTGGGGGTTTGCTACGTTCATGCGCAGAAGGATAAGCGA
>CAZWZH010000050.1:0-3818 GCA_964638775.1 uncultured Pseudomonadales bacterium | reverse complement strand
GCCGCAGATGATCGACACCTTCAAGGGCCTGCCGGAAGACGACATCGCGGCCATGCTCGGTGGCAACGCCGCGGAGTTCTACGGGTTCGACCGCGCCGAACTCGACAAGGTGGGAGCGCGCGTCGGGCCGCGCCGGTCGAGCTTTTCGGGCGGGGAGCCTGCGCCGTAGTGCGGGCAGCGCCTTTGTCCGGGGGCACCGCATACCCACTCTCTCACTGGCACGGCATGTTGTTTCCTGCGGGTCAGCGGCTCCGGAGCCCTTTGTAATCCGCGATCGCCAGGCCCGCGGCAACGCTGGTGAAGGGGTCATGCTCCACGACGCGCCCGGGAAACCGGTCTTCGAGAATGCCGCGAACGGCGGGAATGAGGATCGACCCACCCGTGCCGAGCACAATCTGAATGTCCCGCGGCGCCAGGCGCGCCCGGGCCAGGGTTGCATCCAGCGCCCGCCTGAACGAATCCAGCAGGACCGCGATCAGCGCTTCGAATTCCGGGCGTGCAAGCGGCACCCGCACATCGAGTTCGGGAACATCCAGCACGGCGTGCCGGGCAGCCGACAGCTCCGCCTTGAGGTCCTTCAGCGCCTGAAAGACCACATAGCCCAGGTTGAGGCCGATGATGTCGCGCAACCTGCGGAACTTGGCGGTGGCCGGCCCGTTTCCGGCGATGCAATCGAGTACGGGTGTGGTATACCGGTTCTGATTCAGCGTGTAGCTGACGGGCCAGTTCAGCAGCAGTTCCGCGTAGTCCTCGAAGGGGAAGCGGGTCTCGATCTCGCGGTTCATGCCGCGCCGCCGCCAGATCTCCCCCTCGCCCAGCAGGGGAAACAGCAGCTTTCTGAATAATAGGCGGTCGATGTGGTCGCCGCCCAGGGCAATCCCGTGGGTTGCGACAACCTCGAATCCGCCCGGATTGCGCCTGAGCACGCAGAAATCCAGCGTGCCGCCGCCGAAATCCACCGTGAGGAGATGCTTTCCCTCGACACCCCCACGGTCATGCAGAAAACTCACCGCGGCCGCGACCGGCTCCGCGTAGAAGTGTTGTTCCTCCACTCCCGCGTGCCTGTAGGCTTCGCCGAGCCGCGTGAGCGCGGTCTTGTTCCTGTACCGCTCGCGTCCTTCGAAATTCACCGGATGGCCGAGATGTCCGTACGTCGCCGAACCGGCAACCGGTTCTATGCGATTCCTGATGTGCAGCAGCAGCGGGGTGATCAGCGCCACGAGGCGAAAGGGATGGTCGAAGACCAGCAGCCGGCGGATGCCGCTGTCGCCGAGCAGGCGCTTCACACCCCGGAACAACCGCCCCCTGAGGCCGCTGTCGAGCAGCGGCCGCCCGTAGATCAGCGTCTTCGACGTCTGCAGCGGGGCCGGGTCGTCGGGGCTGCCCTGTTCGACGACATCGCTTTGCTCGCCGATGACTTCGGGGATCAGCTCCACCGTTCTACCGGTGTTGCCCTCGATGTAGCTGTCGATGGCTTGTTGCCCCACCCGGGTCTGCAGGTCGCGGTCGATATAGGTCGCCGACGGCATCACCGGGTTTCCGTTCTCGAGGGCGACGAGTTTCAGCGCCTCGCCGTCGAAAACGGCGGCGGTGGAATTGGTGGTGCCGAAGTCGATGCCGATACCGAGTGTCATGATTCCGGTGGCCGGGTGAGGTCAGGGCGGAACCGTCGCGCCGCGGCGCATCCCGCGACAAGACCTCCGCTGTTGGCGTTTGCCCGATCTTCGCCGATCAGGGCCCCGCTACGACCTCGGCATTGCCGGTTTCGGCGAACGCAACGCCCGTACCACCGAGCCCGCAGTAGCCGTTGGGGACTTTCGCCAGGTACTGCTGGTGATAGTGCTCCGCGTAGTAGAACGGGCCGGCCGGCCCGATCTCCGTGGTGACGGGGCCGTATCCGGCTTGGGCAAGAGCCTCTTGGTAGCGCTCACACGACGATTCCGCCGCTTGCCGCTGGGCATCGCCGAACGTGTATATCGCGGAGCGGTACTGGGTGCCCACATCGTTGCCCTGGCGCATGCCCTGGGTGGGATTGTGGGCTTCCCAGAACACCTTCAGGAGGCCGTCGAAAGAGACCGCCGCCGGGTCGAAAATGACCAGCACGGCTTCCGTATGGCCCGTCAGGCCGGAGCAGACCTCCTCGTAGCCGGGATTCGGGGTAATGCCGCCGGCATACCCCGCTGCCGTCACGAAGACCCCCCCGGTCTGCCAGAACCTGCGCTCCGCTCCCCAGAAACAGCCAAGCCCGAACACCGCGCGCTCCATGCGATCGGGAAAGGGTTCCTTGAGCGGCCTGCCGTTCACGAAATGCCGCACGGGGAGCGGCATGGCCTGCGCGCGGCCGGGCAGGGCCTCGCCTTCGGCGGGCAGCCGGATGTTATGTCCCCAAGCCATGTGTCAGCCTCCAGGTCGGTGAAAGCGTTCGCATACCGTCGCACAGCGCAAAGGTATGGATGAGCCACATGATACCGATTCGAATCGGTGCTATAAAACGCGCCATGCGCGTATTGCTCGCCTCGCCGCTGCTTCTGATCGCAACCCTGTTCGGAGGTTGCCAGTCCGCCCCGTCGAACGACGCCATGGAGGCCGACCGCCCCGGTGCGGCCGCCGTCGCTGGGCTGCGCCGGGCCTTTCTGGCCGGGAACGAACTTGCCGACCGGCTCCGGCAACTGGCCGACCTTGAACTTCAGGCAATGCGGCTCGCGGAGGACGAACCGCTCAGGCTCGGCGCCCTCGGCACCGCCATTCTGGACATCTGCCAGGGCAGCCTGACCGGTCACTACGCCCTCAGGCGTTTCTACGAACACCTCGATTCGCCGGATGCGGCCGACGCCCACGCCGCCTGGATGGATGCCATCAAGGCTCACATGGCCGGCAGCGCCGACGGCACGCCCGACAACCCCTATACGAGCCTGACGCCCGTCGAAGCCCAGATCTTCGTGATCGCCGAATCGCTGTCGCCGGTTGGCGCGATCTACCAGTCCACCGAGCCCGAATCCTTCTACATGCTCGTTGTCGGACGCCCCGTGCAGGGCCCGCTCAAGCAGTTTCATTTCAACCTCGACGCGCTCTATCGAACCACCGTGAATTCCCTGTCGGACAAGGCGCCGGGGCAGGCCCCGCATTTCGAATTCACGCCGCTGACGCTGATGGGCATTCTGGCGAGAAGCGGCGACGCCACCGCTCAAGCCGCGGTGGGCGCCATGCTCATGGCCCGCAACCAGCACGACGATGCCATCGGCTGGCTGCGCTCCGCATCGAGAACCGGCAACGTCATCGCGAACGTCATGCTGGCCCGCATCTTCTGGGAGAAATCGCTGACGGCGGACACCGACGACGACAGGCGCGAGGCGCTGGATCAGGTGATGGAAAACTACCTTCACGCCATCGCGCTCGGGTCGACCGACGCCATGTACGCGCTCGGCAGCCTCTACCTGACCGGCGCGTTCGGCGAAGACAACGAAGCCTCGGGCGTACCCCTCCTGGAACAGGCCGGAGACCTGGGCCACAGCGATGCGCTCCACTACCTCGCCCATCTCTATTACGCCGGCGACGGCGTGGAGCGGGACACCGCGCGGGCCGGCGTGTATTTCATTCGCTCCGCGGCGCTCAGCAACGCCGCCGCCCGGCTCGGCTACGCCCGCTACCTGATACGGGAAGGCAGTGTCACGGGGGGCGACGGGCGAGCCGTACAGTGGCTGAAGGAGCTGGTGGAGGAAAACGAGGATCCCCAGGCCATGCTTCTGCTCGGCAACCTGCATGCCCGCGGGATAGCGGCCAGGCAGAGTTTCCGCACGGCCCACCGGTGGTATCGCCAT
>CAZWZH010000049.1:0-41382 GCA_964638775.1 uncultured Pseudomonadales bacterium | reverse complement strand
GACGGGCGAGCCGTACAGTGGCTGAAGGAGCTGGTGGAGGAAAACGAGGATCCCCAGGCCATGCTTCTGCTCGGCAACCTGCATGCCCGCGGGATAGCGGCCAGGCAGAGTTTCCGCACGGCCCACCGGTGGTATCGCCATGCCGCCAAGGTGGCGCCCAACAACGCGGATATCGTCAACGAAGTGGCCTGGACGCTGACCGTTTCCGATCTTGCCAGGCTGCGCAAGGCCCGCTACGCACTGAAAATCATGACCCACATGATGGAGTCCGACGACCAGGCACGCACCAGCCCCGAATTCCTCGACACCTGGGCTGCGACTTTCGCGGCGAACGGCAACTTCGACGAAGCCGTGCGCCTGCAGCAACTTGCCCTCAAGGAGGCGACCGACGCCGACCGCGAGGATGTGCTGGGCATTCTGCAGGAACATCTCGACCTGTTCATGGCCGGAAAACCCGTCATCGAACCCGCCCCTTGACACCGAACGCACTGCTCGCCAACGACGTTGCGCTCATCGACCTCAGGGCGCCCGGGGAGTTTGCGCGGGGCGCCTTTCCCGGGTCTGTGAACCTGCCGCTGCTCACCGATGCCGAACGTCACGAGGTCGGGCTCGCCCACAAGCGCGATGGTGCCGGTGCCGCCATCGCGAAGGGCCACGAACTGGTTTTCGGCGCGGTCCGGGCCGAGCGGACCCGGGCCTGGGCGGAATTCGCGGGGAGTCGTTCCGGTTGCTGGCTCTATTGCTGGCGCGGCGGGTTGCGCTCGCGGACCGCCCAATCCTGGCTGCGGGAGGAAGGCGTGACGGTGCCCCGGGTTGCCGGCGGTTACAAGGCCCTGCGCCGGGCCTGCCTCGACGCGCTGGAAGACGCCGTCGGCGATTCGAAGCGGTGGCTGGTGCTGGCCGGGCGCACCGGCAGCGGCAAGACCCGCGTCATCGGCAGGCTCGCCAACGCCATCGACCTCGAGGGGCTGGCGTGTCACAGGGGCTCCGCGTTCGGCGCCCGCCCCGACGGCCAACCCACCCCCATCGCATTCGAAAATGCGCTCGCCGCCGCGTACCTCAAGCACGACGCCTCAACACTGGTGCTGGAGGACGAAAGCCGCACCATCGGCCGTCTCGCCCTCCCCGCCGCGTGGCACGAACGGATGGGCGCGGCCCCACTGGCGCTGCTCGAGGCGACCACCGAAGAAAGGGTTGGCAACATCAGATCGGAGTATGTCGAAGAACCGCTTGCCGGTGGTGTTCCCCCTGACGACCTGCATGCACGCCTCGCCGGGTCGCTCGACCGGATACGCAAACGCCTCGGCGGCGACCGCCACGCCAGGGTCGGCGCCGCCCTGGACGAGGCCTTCCAGACCGGCAGTCACGAGGCGTGGATTCGACTGCTGCTCGATTGGTACTACGATCCGATGTACGACTATCAGCTTGCCGCAAAGCGCGGCCGAGTCGTGTTCCGGGGCGGCATGGCCGCAGTTACGGATTACCTTTCAGCTCCGACGCTTTAGCGGCGATGGCTTCCTTCAGGTACTCGGCCAGCAGCCTGACCCGGCGCGCGTAACGCACCTCCGGCGCCATCAGCAGCCAGAGTTCCCCGGATACCAGCGGCGCATCCCGCAACCGCTTGAGGCCCGGTTCCCGATCGCCCACGATGCATGGGAGCGCGGCGACGCCGGCACCGGCTCGCAGCAATGCGACCAACTGGGAAAGGGCGCCGCAGCGACTCACCACAGAGGCACCGTCCCAACCCGCGGCTCTCACCGCTTCGCAGGCCTGGGCCAGATCCCCCGGCGGCAGCCATTCGAGCCAGCGCGACGAGCGTTTGGGGTTGGCGAAGCCGGGCCGGGTTCGCGCGGCGTAGGCACAGACAGCGACCGCGCCGATCCTGCGGCCCACCAGGTCGAGCGGCGGATCCGCCGTCACCTCAACGCCGAGGTCGCCATCCCCACCCGTCAATGCCGGGCCCGCAGCCTCGAACAGCCATTCCACGGTGATCCGGGAATAGGCATCCGCCACGCTCCCGTAATCGTCGAATACACCACCGAGCATCATGAACTCCGGTACCGCGATGCGGACGCTGCCCGCGAGCGCCTGGTCTTCCTCCCGAATCGAACGCTCGATTCGGGAAAGGTTGGTCTCGACATCCTGGACCTTGCCGGCCGCGGCCGACCCCGCCGGCGTCAACACCAGCCCCCGCGCCGTTCGGGCGAAGAGCCTGGCTCCCAGGCGCGTTTCAAACTGCTCGATGCGCCGGGTGACGGTGGACGGATTGACGCCCAGGTCGCGGGCGGCCGCGCGCACCGAGCCGCAACGCGCAACCGCCGAAAAAAATTTGAAATCGTCCCAGTCCATGAGTGGCCCGAACGTCCGATGCCTCGACATGCGAATCCATGGCAGGAGCGTGATTGATAGCACTAGTGTTGCAAACGTGCAACAACACGTTGCGCTACTGGAGGTTGCATTCTATGTTACCAAAAGTAACATAGGCCCCGTTGACAACTGTTGACTGCAGCCCTCCCGCAATTCGGGAGACAAGCTGTAAACGGAGGGATACCCGACTTCCTTCCCTCCCCTCCCATCCCAGCGGGTATCCCTCTTACTTTCCCCCCGGCCGCAACCGTTCCCGGGGAAAATCCGTCCAGTCAAGGCGGTCCGCGGGGAACAGTGCCCCGTTGCGCTCATTGTGCCTTTCCATCCCGACTGAGCCGGGCAGGCCCGGCCGCCGAATTGACACGCGCGCAATCGACACTGGCCGCCTCAGGTAACCAAGCCGCGCTTCGCTGCAATTCATGCAAACGATTGCATGTCAACAAATTACTGTTTTTTATGGAAGATTCTCAACAGACGAGCGGCTGTCAGCCTGTCGTTCGCCAACGAATATCCCGCCGCATGGCGCTGACTGAAGCACGACGCCCGCAACGCCTGGAAATCAGGATTGACAACCCCATACGGATTTTGGTCATATGCACAACGGGGGAGGAAAGGGAGAACGCGCAGCGTATCTCCTGATCCAAAAACGGCCGGGGCATCCCGGCCGTTTTCTCGCATGGTTCTCCCGTACGAAAACCTCGGCTCCAGCATTCAACCGAAAGAGCGAACCGGCGCAGGCCGTTTCAGAGAACCGATGCGCGGCACCGGCGGCCTGAGGGTCACGGCCCACCCCACGCCGCCATGCTCATTCCGGTTTTCGGCGCGCCTCAATCAAGCGCGCCCTCGCCAGCGCGAAAGCCTTGCGGTAAACCTGTTCATGAATGGCCGGCGGGTGGTCATCGAACCGCGCGTAGTATTCCTCCGCCGATGGCGGCGCAAACGGTGGAATCTGTTCGACGAACTCGGCATACCTGGTGCCACCGTGAAGCCGCCGCCCCTTTTCGTCCGCGCCAAACGGGTACAGGCGGCCGAACTCCTTCGCATCCTCCCCGGCGGTCTCCTCGATCGCCCGGAAGTACGCTGCCTTGCGCATGGCCTCCTGGTAGTCCGTCTCAAAGGTCTCGACCTCGGCTTCATATTCGGACTCACTGGGCAGGAACTCCCTGTACAGGCCTTCGAGGGTCTCCAGCGGGTTTGCGAATCCTGCCGCCTCCAGGTGCGCAACCGCCATCCGCCGGTACGCAAAACCGATGTCGGCCTCCGCACCCACCGGTTCCGTCATTTCATCCGCCATTGCCGTTTCTCCTTACGTCTGTGTGCCGGCGAAGGTCTCCCGCGCCTCTCTGAACGCCCTTGCATAGACCCGTTCGTGAATGTGATCCGGAGCGTCTGTGAAACGGGCGAAGTAGGCGTCCCTGGCGGCCGGATTGAATCTTCCGGCCTGGACCGCCTCCAGGAGCTTCGACCGGTACATGGCGCCCCCGTGCAACAACCGTTCCGACTCGGTGGAGCCCTGCCTGTACAGGCGGGCAAACTCCTCCGCGTTGCTGCGCGAGATTTCCTCGATCGCCTCCAGGTAAGCCGCCTTGTGCATCGCCGAGTCGAAGTCGTCCGCGAATCTGGCCACCTCCGCGTCGTAGGCCGACCGTTCGGGGAGGAGGTCCCTGTACATCGCCTCCACGTCGCCGACCGGGTCGAGTCTTCCGGCCGCCGCCAGATGCTGCTCCGCCAGCCTTCTGTAAGCCAGCCCCGGCGCCAACTGGATGGCCGACTCCCTGTTGTTCACGTCGTTCGCATAGTTGCCGACATAAGAGCCGTCAGGCCGCCTGACGCCCTTGGCCCCCAGGCCATGGCTCTCGATGCCTAGAGGCACACCATCCTGGCGTAGGAGCATTCGATTCTGCCCGACTCTCGCCACGTAGGGGAACTCCTCCGTCAGGGGAAGCACATGGCCCCCAAGAGACCTCTCCGCCGGATTCGCACTCAGCCGGAAGGTGGGCGATACGAGGAAGAAATCGTGCTGCGTGCATTCGCCATGGGCGTCTACAAACGACAGTTTGCCGGTCGATTCGTCGACCGCGATGCTGCCGTACGATCCCTGCGTATAGCGGGCTATTCCCGCATCGACAAGCTCCTTGGCGAACGCGTGTATCAATGCCGGCGACGCGGTCACATCCTGCATTCTTTCGTTTGCGACCGCAATCAACGGGGCGTTGGTTGCGGCAACCGGCGAATCCGGCTCGGTCACCGCGGCGAGCTGGGCCCGGTGCATCAGGTAGCCGGCCCTGCCCTGGTATGTGATGGGTGCCGCGTTTCCCAACTGCAAGGCAGCGGTCATCGGGTCGCGTTCCAACCCCATGCCGAGGAGGGTGGACAGGTAGGCTTGGCGTCTTGCCCCGTAGAGGGTTTTTTCCTTCGCCCCGGCGGCGGCGGACACATGCCTTTCCGTCTCCGAACGCTGCAGGGCGAGCAGCTCATCGGTCGTCAAGCCGTCGTGCCTGACCTCTGCGGGCGTGCGGCCCGTGGCAGCCGCCACCGTCGCAACGCAGATCGTTTCCCAGGCCTGGTAAATCTGCTCGCCCTGGTTGTGCAGGAACAGCGCGTGTTGTTCCCTGGCTCCCGAAATCGGGTCCAGATCCTGGGTCCAGTGGGGAGTGTGAGAATGACGCGGCGAGATCCATTTGCCGGGGGTATTGCTGGTAATGAGAATGGCGCCCTGGTGATTCTTCTTCGCTTCGTCCGAAACACTGTATCCAAGCGGGTTTTCGAGATCTTCTCTCGACAGCCCCATCATCTGATCCAGGACAAGAAGTTGATCGTAGAGGGACAGGCCCGAACCGCCCGTCAACACCCTCGTGTCTGGCTTCAACTTGCCGTTTACGTCGAGCAGTCCTTGTTTCCCGAGGAACACCCTCAGCTTGTCGCCCGACATCGGCCCGATGTATGAGCGCTCCGCGACATCGGCCTGGTTTTCCTTCAGCGGAGGCGCAACCGTAGTGCCGGTATTCATCCGCACGAGGTCGGCAACGATCGACCTGTCATCGCCGGAGGCACTCTTGAGAGACACCCGCGGCTTCAACGGGACTGTCGGGTCTACCTCCATCACTGTGGACTCGGGAACGATTTCCAGCTTGTAGATCTGTCCGAACAGGGCGTCTTCGTGTGTCGCCGTCACCCTGGATTGAAAATGCCGATATTCCTCTTCCCCCAACGCCGAACGGATTGCAGCGGCCCTGTCCACTCTGGGTTGCACGTCCTCAGGGAGGACCGCCGGCGCCGCTGGAGTTTCCACCGGCCCCTCCTGAGCGGAGGTTTCTTCCATGCGTGGCTGTTTGGCTGCCGGGGGCTCCCTTTCCGGCATGGGCGCCGCGCCGCCGGCTGCTTGCATCTCCGTCTTGGTCAAATGGGCTTCGTGTGCCTCGGTAAACGCCTTGGCGAACAGGGACCTCACCAGGGGAGTCTTCGCCTCGACCAGAAGCCGCTCTTTTTCCCGCACGTAGAGGCCCCGCAACCGTTCGTCGTACCCCCAGCCCTCGGCGCCGGTGTTGGTGGTTCCCTGCTGGTCCTGGTTCCACGCAATGCCATGCCCGATCGACCCCCGTGACTGTTTCTCGACGATCGTGGTGCGTATGTCGTAGTGCCCCCCGAGGGCCACAATTTCCTCAAAGTCCTGCTTGAGCTGAGACATGAGGTCGATCTCGGCACAGACCTGCGCGGACGATCTCGGCCCTCCGCCGACCAGCAGGACGTGCAAGGGTCGTGAGGAGGGTCTTGCTTCGGTCAGGCCGGCGGACGGCGCCTGGTTTGCCGACAAAATCCTGCTTACGTCGCGCGCTCTGAGCGGTTTGCCGGTTTTTTCAAGATCATCGAGGACTTCGACCCCCTTGAGGGATTCTCCGAAGCGCACCCTGGCTGCTTCCCGGAACTCGGCGGTCACGGATTTTCCGTTGTACGTCGGCTCGAGATCTCTCTCGCGCTTCGCACCGACCTTTCCCCTTTCCACGGTTACCACCCGTTCGCCGTCAGGATGTCTGGCCACTTCTGCAAAGTGGCTGATGTCTAGCGCCATGCTCGTTTCCCCGCGTCTGCTACTGCGCCAAGTACGTGCCTGAACAGCCAACGGCTTCCGGCTCGTCCCGATCGTTCTTCGCGCGGTTCAGGGAAGCTGAGGCAACTCCCTGAAACACCTGCGTGGGTCTATGACGCTGAAGTTCGAAAAAAGTTCTCGAACGAAAGCGTCATTCGGTGAATGCGAATCGCCTGCCATGACGGCCATGCCGTTCGACACTCGGCGGTGGCCGGGGGAATGCGCAAGAAGCTGCGATGGCGGTCCGGGACAAGGGGACACTGCCCCCTCCGGGGGGCGGTCAGGTGTGGAATACCGCCTTGGTAACCGTGAAGCGGAACGCCTTGCCGTCGATCGCCGCTTCCACCGCGCCGTCAATGAACTCGTCCCGCTCGAAGGTGGTGCACAGGGTTTCCCGCATGATGTAGTTGCGGTGTTCGCCCGCCGCAACGAGCAGTTCCCCGTCGCCGTCGAAGCGCACGACGATGCGGTCGGTGACGTTCAGGCCCTTGTCCTTGCGCGCCCGCTGTACCCGGTTGACGATCTCGCGGCCGTAACCGCCGCGCACCAGAGACTCGTCCAACGTGCAGTCGAGAGCGACGCCGATCAGCCGGTTCGACACGGTGTCGGTGCCGGGCCGCGCCTGTTGCAGCACCTGAATCTCTTCCGAGCCGAAACGTTCGCCCTTCAGTTCGATGGCGCCGTCTGCCTGCAGCGTATCGATCTCGGCCGAAGAGAGCGCTTCGATGAGCGGCTGGAACTCCCGCATGCGCTTGCCGAGCCGCTTGCCGAGTACACCGAAGTTGGGCTTGGCCACCCGCTCGATGTAGCGCTCTTCGTCCGTTTCGTAAGCGACTTCCTGCACGTTGAGTTCGGTCCTGATATAGGGTTCGAGCCGTTCGATCTGCTCCAGCAGGCCGGCATCCCGGTTTATGACCACCAGTTCCCTGAGCGGGGTGCGCAACCCGATCTTCACCTCCTCGCGTTTCTGCCGCCCGAGCAGAACGACCTGCTGCATGCGGGTGACCGCCCGCTCGAGTTCGGGCTCCATGAGGCTCTCTTCCGGATCCGGATAGTCGCACAGGTGCACCGAATCGGGCCTGGGTTCCCGACGCCCCAGGCTCGCCAGTTCCCGGTAGAGGTGATCGGCGAGGAAGGGCGCGAACGGGGCCATGACCAGGCTCAGTTCGCGCAGCGCCGCATGCAGTGTGCTGTAGGCGGCAATTTTGTCCGCCGTGATGTCCTCGCCCCAGAACCGGTTGCGGTTCAGGCGGATGTACCAGTTGGTGAGTTCCTCGATGAACTCGAGCAGCGCCGGCACCACGTTGTAGAGGCGATAGGCGTCCATCTCCCGGGTGACGTTGCCCTTGAGCGTTTGCAGGCGGGACAGTATCCAGCGGTCGAGCACGTTGTCGCCGAGGTGGTCGCCCTTGTCCGGCGACCAGTCGTCGATTTCGGCGTAGGTCTTCAGGAACGAGAAGGCGTTGTACCAGGGCAGGAGGGCCCTGCGGGCCATGTCCCGCACGCCCCTGTCGGCGAACCGCTGCTCCTCGCCACGCACGAGGCCCGAGTTGATGAGGTAGAGCCTCAGCGCATCGGCGCCGTAGGTCTCCATCAGGTCGTCCGGCGGCGTGTAGTTCCTGAGCCGCTTCGACATCTTCTTGCCGTCGCCCGCCATGACCATGCCGTTGACGATCACGTTGCGGAAGGCGGGCTTGTCGTAGAGTGCCGCGGCCAGCACGGTGAGCGTATAGAACCAGCCGCGGGTCTGGTCGAGCCCTTCCGAGATGAATTCCGCCGGGAAGGCCGCGGCGAAGACATCGGTGTTCTCGAACGGATAGTGCAACTGGGCATAGGGCATGGAGCCCGACTCGAACCAGCAGTCGAGCACCTCCGGGATGCGGCGGTAGGTGCCTTCTTCCCCCGCCACCTCGAATGTCAGCGGATCGACGTGCTCGCGGTGCAGGTCGGTGGCGCGCACGCCGGTGCGTTCCTCCAGTTCGTCGATGGAGCCGATGCAGACGCGGCTGCCGGTGACGTCGTTGATCCAGATGGGCAGCGGCGTGCCCCACACACGGTTTCGGGAAATGGCCCAGTCGATGGCGCCGGCCAGCCAGTTGCCGAAGCGGCCGTGCTTGATGTGCTCCGGCACCCAGCGGATCTGGCCGTTCGCGGCCAGCAGCCTGTCGACGATGTCCGTCACCCGCACGTACCAGCTCGGCACCGCCCGGTAGATCAGCGGCGTATCGGAGCGGTAGCAGTAGGGATAGGCGTGTTGCGTCACCTCATGGCGGTAGAGGACGCCCGCGTCCTTGAGATGGCGGATGATTTCCCGGTCGGCTTCCTTGACGTGGAGCCCGGCTAAGTCCGGGACTTCGTCGGTGAAACGTCCCTGCATGGTTACCGGGCAAACGAACGCCGCAATGCCCGCCTCATTGAGAACGCGCTGGTCGTCCTCGCCGAAAGCCGGCGCCTGGTGCACGAGGCCCGTGCCTTCCCCGGTGGTGACGTAGCCGTCGGTTACCACGACGAAGGCACCGTTGTCCCGTTCGCCCGCGAAGTAGGGAAACGCCGGCTCGTAGGAACGTCCGCATAGCTCCCGGCCCTTGAGGCGGGCCCGCACTTCGAATTCGCCGAAGTCGGCCAGCCGCTCCGCCGCGAAGTAGATGTTCCGGCCGGCGTTGTGGTCGTGCGCCTTTACGTAGTCGATGTCGGGGCCGACGCAGACCGCCAGGTTGGAGGGCAGCGTCCAGGGCGTGGTCGTCCAGACGGACAGCCAGGCATCCTCGTCGGCGAGCTTCAGCAGCACGGTGATGGCCGGGTCCTGAACCTCCAGGTAGTTGGCGGTTGCCTCGAAGTTCGACAGCGGCGTCTCCAGGGCTGTGGAGACCGGCATGATCTTGTTTCCCCGGTAAATCAGCCCCTTGTCCCAGAGCTGCTTCACCACCCACCACAACGACTCCATGTACCAGGCGTCCATGGTCTTGTAGTCGTTGTCGAAGTCGACCCAGCGGCCGAGCCGGGTAATCGTGTGCCGCCACTCCCGGACGTAGCGCTGCACGATGGCCCGGCACTCGTCGTTGTACCCGGCCACCCCCAGTTCGGCGACCGCCTCGTGCGCCGAGATGCCCAGGCGCTTGTCGATCTCGTGCTCGATGGGCAGCCCGTGGCAGTCCCAGCCGAAGCGGCGGAGCACGTGGCGGCCCTTCATCGTCCAGTAGCGGGGGACGATGTCCTTGATGGTGCTGGAGACGATGTGCCCGTGGTGCGGCAGGCCGGTGGCGAAAGGCGGCCCGTCGTAGAAGATGTAGGGTTTCTTGCCCTTGCGCGCCTCCATCGAGCGGTGGAAGACGTCGGATGACTCCCATTGCTCGAGAATCCGGTGCTCCATGTCAACGAAGGAGAACGTGTTCTGGGTTGCAGCGGGTTCCGCCATTGCCTCAGGGCCCGGTTCGAATTGGCGGCGCATTGTACGGCATACGTCAATGCCCCGGGCATTGACCGCAGATCAGCGCTTGCATGGAATAAAATCTCAAGCCATTGATTTAAAAAGATTTATTCTATTGGGAATCGACGTTCCGAACAATTCCTTCGATCGGGCGCCGAGAGCAGGTATGCGGTACGGGTATCCGGCACGCCAAGCGGACGCGTTGTCGTGGAATTCGAGGGTGCAGGGGTGCTTTAAAGGTGCCGGATACCCGCACCGCACACCTACTCTCTCCCAGCGGTCGTCTGTTCCTTGCGCGTCAGCGTCCCGGCGCGCCGGGTTGGGAACTTTCATGGGAAAAATCTCAACTAATTGTTTTTATTGGGTTTGTTATAACGTATCGGATTGCGGAACGGGCACTTCGATCCGGCTCCGAGAGTGGGTGTCTGTTCCAGCCCCCCTCGCCAGCGCCTCCGGGTCAATTGGCAAAGATTGCTGGACATCCCGTTCAGGGTGAAACGACTTTCAGCATTTCCTCGATACGGAGCTTCAGCTTGTCGGTTTTTCCCGCCCTGAGCGGCACAAGCAACTGATCGACCCCTTCGTCCTCATACTGCGGTACCGTCTCGCGGGTTACGGGGTGGACGTTCGGCCCGATGCATACCTGCACGTCGGAGCGGCTGCGGCCCGCCGCTCGCAAACGCTCCGTAAGCCTGGCGATGCCCTCCCGGGTTGCCGCCGGGTCGCGGTTGAATCCGTACCAGCCGTTTCCGTGGGTAGCCACACGGCGCATGGCCGCGTTCGTCTCGCCGCCGAACCAGATGGGCGGATGCGGTTGCTGTACCGGTTTCGGGTTGGAATGGCAGGGGTGCAGTTCATAGGACTCGCCGCTGTATTCGGACACGCCGGGCGCCCAGAGTGCCTGCATGACCTCGATGTACTCCACGGTGCGCCTTGCGCGGGTGGCGAAATCCTGTTGCAGGTTGTCGAATTCTTCCTTGAGCCAGCCGATACCCACACCGAAGTCGAAGCGGCCGCCCGAGAGATAGTCGAGGTCCGCCACCGCGCGGGCGGTATAGACGGGGTTGCGCTGGGGAACCAGGCAGACGCCGGTGCCTAGCCGGATGCGGCTGGTGACCGCGGCGATGAACGTCAGGGCTGAAAACGGATCGAGAATCCCCTCCGGTTCGCCCGGTATCCTGCCGTCGTCGGTGTAGGGATAGGGCGATTCGTATTCCGGGAAGAAGACGACGTGTTCCGGCACCCAGATGGAATGGAAACCGGCCTCCTCGACCAGTTGCGCCGCCTCCGCCACGAATGCGGGTGGCGTGTAGTGGTTGAATATCAGATTCGCCCCGATCTTCATCTGGTTCCTCCCGGAGTCCGACTGTGTCCTGCGCGCGGCCAGCCGCCCCAGTTCATGATTGGGTGCGGCCGGGCCGGCGCCGGACAAATCGTAGCCCGGCTCGCCCCCCTGTCAATGTTCCGGTGGCGCGCGGCTCGGGATCGTCTCGAGTTTCACCGGCGAGCCAGTTGCCGTATCCGTCGCGGTTTTCCCGACAGCCAGCGGAAACGAAACACCAGCACAAAGGCGGCGACGGCCAGCCCGACGGTCAATCCGGTCCAGAACCCGTGCAGGCCGAGATCCGGCAATCCGAACAGGCCGAAGCCGAACAGCACGCCGACCGGGAAGCCAACTATCCAGTACGCAACGGCTCCGGTCAGCATGGGCGTTCGCGTGTCCTTGTAGCCCCTGAGCGCTCCGGTGCAGGTCGCCTGGGCGTCGTCGAATACCTGGAACGCCGCCACGAACAGGAGCAGTTCGGCGGCGAGGGCAAAGACGACCGACTCATTGGTGTACAGGCCCGCGAGCCAGAAGCGTCCGAAGAAGATGGCCGCCGCCGCCAGCAGCGCGAACGACACCGAGACGCCGATGGCGACGGCGCCGCTGCGGCGGGCGGCGCGCACGTCTTCCGCACCCACGCTGTAGCCGATCCTGACCGATGCGGCGGCCCCCAGCGCCAGCCCCACCATGAAGGTCAATCCGCCCACACTCAGGGCAATCTGGTGCGCGGCCACGGCCTCGACACCGAGGCGGCCCACCAGGAGCGTGATGAACGAGAACATGCCCACCTCGACGAAGATCGCGAGGCCGATGGGCAGCCCCAGCTTGATCAGGCGTCGGATTTCCTGCCCGTCGGGCGCGCTGAAGCGGGCGAAGACGCCGCAGGCGCGCATGCGCGAGAAAGCCACGATCAGGCACATCACCATAAACTGGCCCGTCATGACCATGGCGCTCGCATAGCCGCAACCGACGCCGCCCATGGCCGGCAGGCCGAAGCCGCCGTGGATGAACAGCAGGTTGAGCGGCAGCTTCAGCGCCAGCCCGGACAGCGCCACCACCATCGCGGGCACCGTCCAGGAATTGCCGTCGCAGAGGTAGCGCAGCGCCACGTAGCCGAGCATGGGCAGCACGCCCCAGGACAGCGCGTCCAGGTAGGCGATCGCAATGGGAATGGCCAGCGGGTCGACGTCGATGGCCCGGTAGATGGGTTCCGCGTTCCGCAACAGCAGAATCAGCGCGCCGCCGCCGCCCAGCGCAATCCACCACGCCTGGCGCACCACCTCGCCGGCTTCGCGCTGGCGCCCGGCCCCGTGCAACTGCGAGACGGACGGCATGAGCGACAGGATCACGCCCACGACGAACAGGATGGCGGGCCAGAACAGGTTGCCGCCCAGCGCCACGCCGGCAAGGTCCACCGCGCCGACGCGGCCGGCCATGATGGTGTCCATCACGCCCATCCCCATCTGCGACAACTGCGCCAACATCATGGGCAGGGCCAGCCGCGACAACTGGCCCAGTTCGCGCCGGATCACCAACAGCTCCCGGGAGTTCAAGGAGCGCGCATTGTACTCGTGTGGCCGCTGCCGCCTGCGCGTCCTCGCCAGCCGTTTCGGGCAGACGCGAACGAGAATGATTCCCATAAACGAAACATTGCACCGCGATACATGACGATAGAAACCGTCTATCGTGACGATTCAAACTTTCGACTACCACTCACCGGCGCAGTTCGTATACTTCGAGCGGCACAATCGCGACAAATCCGCAAGAGGACACCATGGAACTCAAAGACAGCCAGACCGAACAGAACCTGAAAGACGCCTTCGCCGGCGAGTCCCAGGCCAACCGCCGATACCTCTATTTCGCCGCGAAAGCGGACGTGGAAGGCGAAAACGATGTCTCCGCCGTATTCCGCTCCACGGCGGAAGGGGAGACGGGCCACGCGCACGGTCACCTGGAGTACCTGGAAGCGGTCGGCGACCCGGCCACGGGGCTGCCCATCGGCACGACCAGCGACAACCTGAAGGCCGCCATCGCCGGCGAGACGCACGAGTACACCGACATGTACCCGGGCATGGCGAAGACCGCCCGGGACGAGGGATTCGACGAGATCTCCGACTGGTTCGAGACGCTGGCAAAGGCCGAGCGGTCGCACGCCAATCGCTTTCAGAAGGCCCTGGATGCCATGGACTGACGGCTGTTCCGGCCTGTCAGACCAAATCCGCCGGCCGCCGGCAGTGGTGTCGGCATTGACACCACTGCGGTGGTTGCGATAGTTTTTGAATTCTATCCAAAAAGAGGAAGGTCAAGGCCATGGAAGATCTTAAGATTCGCAAGCTTCGCAAGAAATTGGGCATCACGGCCAGGGACGAGAAGGCGGCCTCAGGCAAGGCGATCAGTTCAAACCTGCGCAAGAAGGTCTCTGGCGGCGACCCCGGGGCAGGCGGCAATTTCGTCTCCGCGACCCGTTCGTAGCAGATACCGTAGCAGGGAAAATCAGATTCCCTCTGCGGTGCGCCGGCCGGCTCCCGATTTGCAGTAAATCGAGAGAGGTGCCGGCTGGCGTGGGCGAATGAGTCCACCGCCACCGGAACCCCCATTCCGCCTCATTCCCGGGCAGGTGTTCCGCTGCCCGTTCCCCGGCGCCAGCCTTTGATCCGTCCCTTTACAAGATGCTGATCGCTACCGATCGAAGAAAAGTGAGTTTCGGCAATCTCCGTACGCTGGATGTCGTGCTGAAGATAACCGAGCGATGCAACCTGGATTGCGACTACTGCTATTTCTTCAATGCCGGAGACGATAGCTACAAGGACCACGCGGCGATCATCGCGGAAGACACGGTCGCATTGCTGGTGCGGCGGCTTCGAGAATTCTCGGAACACTGCGGGCTGCAACGAGTGGAAGTGTACCTGCATGGCGGCGAGCCGCTGCTGATGCCGAAAGCCCGATTGGACAGTATCTGCGAACGGCTCAGGTCGGAACTGGAACCCGTCGTCGACCTGTCCATCTCGATTCAAACCAATGGGATACTGATAGACAGGGAGTGGATCGACATATTCAACAGGCACAGGGTTGCGGTCGGCGTCAGCCTCGACGGGGCGAAGAAGCACAACGACGTGCACCGGTTCGATCACAGGGGCAGGTCATCCTATCGGGCGACCGCGCGCGGCCTGAGGTTGTGTCAGGCGCATCTGCATCGGCCCCCTGCGATTCTCGCGGTAATGGACGAGAACCACGACACCGGGGAAATCTATGAGCACTTTCGAGGCGACCTGAAGCTGGGTCACTTCGACTTTCTGCTGCCCGATGTCAACCATGACAATTTCGACGGCAACGCCGAGGCATACGGCGATTCCCTGATCGAGATCTTCGACAGGATGGTGAACGACGACGAACCGGTCAGCGTACGATTCATAGACCACTTACTGGCGAGGGTCTACGGTTCCGGCAACTTCCTGTTTGGGGCCGGCGAGTCAGACCCCGAATACCTGCTCATCACGGTCTCTTCGGACGGTGGGGTGGGTCCGGACGATACACTGCGAACGACGAAATACTGGAATGGATATCAATACAGGGACCTGAGAGAGTTCAGCATCGCCGAGATCATCCAGGACCCGCTGTTCCAGGAGTTCGAGTATTTCAGGAAAACACCCGCATCCGCCTGTTCGGCCTGCTGCTGGCGAAACATCTGTGGCAGCGGCCAGCCGGTGCACCGATATGCGACGGGCAACGGGTTCGACAATCCATCCGTCTATTGCGAAGGACTGGACAAGTTCTACACGCATGTCCTGAGGTATCTCGCCCTGCACGGCGAGCCACTGGAAACGATCGGTGCGGAATTGGTCTGAAGGTCTGAAAGTCTATATCGACACCAGAGTGGGTGACGTGAACGGGCTGGTGTCGTTCACGGAAACACTCGTCATTGCCAGAGACGCCTACCCGGAATGTGGGGATTATCGGCCCGACGCCAGGCTTCCGGTCGGCTTTCGAGAGCTTGATGACCATCAACTCGAAACATACACCGCCCCGTTGGAGGAACTGACCATCGGGAACGAACTGGATTTCATCGCAGTCTTCCGGCCGGACCCCGAAACCGAATCCCAATCGGATTTCTCCCCGTTTTTCAGCCTGTCACCGGTCGTTGAGCTCCCACCTTCAGTCGATGAGGAGAATCGCCCGTCGATAACGGTGGATCCCGAGTCCGGGCTGAGGATGGGAATGCACCTGGACACATGGGATGAACTCGACCTCGCCACGAGGTGGAAGAGCCGCAACCGGATCGTCGTAAACAAGGGGCCGGCAAGCCGATATTTTTACGTCGTACCGATCCCGATCGAAGAAATGGCGGGGTGCCTGGCCTCGACGGACCGTATCCATCCCTGCGAAATCGCCGACCGGTACATGGCGGCCAATCCCGACGTTCCTTGTCTGCGTATACGGCAATCCACCGACGTTGCCTATGTCTGCTGCACGGAACGCCTGGTTCACGATGCCTGCAAGGGCCAGAACGGCATTTCAACCGAAAGCCACCATTACCTTGGCCATTTCGTCAAACACTAGCGATATCCGGCACCACCGAAGGGGGTCATGAGAGGAGCCATGGATAACGTAGAATTCCCGCGGCTTCGAACCGGCGTTCAGGCATACGATTGAGATCATGGAGATCAGTGAATTGATCACCGATGACCGGCAGCGGGGGATTTTCAGAGTCCACCGCTCGTCCATGACTTCCATGGACCTGTTCCGGCGGGAACGGGAACTGATCTTCGAGAAGTGCTGGATCTACGTAGGGCACGAATCGGAAGTGGAAAACCTGGGAGACTACCGGCGCCGGACGCTGGCCGGACGACCGCTCTTCCTGGCCCGCGGCGAAGACGGGAAAGTACGGGTGTTCCTCAATTCCTGCCCCCACCGTGGCGCCCTGGTTTGCCGCCGCGCCGCGGGAAACGCCAGCATCCTGCGTTGCTTCTACCACGGCTGGTCGTTCAACACCAAGGGGGACCTGATCGCCGTACCCGGCGATGACGCCTACGGCCCCGGCTTCGACCGCGGTGAACTGGGGCTGAAGGAACCAGCCAGGGTCGACAGCTACCGGGGATTCTACTTCGTGAGTTTCAATCCCCTTGCCGAAGACCTGGTCACCTACCTCGCCGGGGCCAGGGAATATCTCGACCTGGTGGTGGACCAGGCCGAGAACGGGATGCGGGTGGTTTCCGGTTCAAACCGATACACCATAAAGGCCAACTGGAAACTGCTGGTCGAAAACAGCCTTGATTCCTATCACCTGCTCACGACCCACCGGACTTACGTGGATTACATCACCGGTCTCGGGACGGACGACAGCGGGGCCACCATGGCCGCCCGCCCTCCCGGCCTGGCGAGAGCCCTGGGCAACGGCCACTGCGTGGGGGAGAACATCGCCCGCAACGGGCGCCCCATCGCCCACTGGCACCCGTTGTTCGGGGAGGAAACCAGGGAGCCGATCGAACGTGCCCGAGCTCGGCTGGTGGAAAAGTTCGGGGAAGAGCGCGCCCGTCGCATGGCCGATACCTCCCGAAACCTGCTCGTCTATCCCAACCTCCTTATCCTGGACTTCGTGGCCATCACCATCCGCTATATCGAACCCCTGACGCCGGGCGCCATGGACGTCACGACCTGGCACCTCGTCCCCCGGGAGGAGTCGGGCGCCTTGCTGGCTGCCCGACTCGACAGTTACCTGACGTTCTTCGGACCGGGTGGTTTTGCCACCCCGGATGACGTGGAAGCCCTGGAATCCTGTCAGGAAGGATTCCGCGCCAGCGGAAACGAGTGGTCCGACCTCTCCAGAGGCATGTTCAATCCCGCCCCGGGAACGTCGGACGAACTCCAGATGCGTGGGTTCTGGCGGCAATGGCACGCCAACATGCAGGGTCGGGGCCAGACCAACGAACAGGACGGGGAGCCCGAAGAGCGCAAAACCGCGGCGGTGTCGGTAGCGGACGCTCGGGGCAATGCCCCGGCGGGGGAACGATGACGGCCGATGGCGGGCCTGCGTTGCGCGAGTCGGTGGAGGAATTCCTGTACAGGGAAGCGGCGCTTCTGGATAACTGGAGCCTGGACGCCTGGGTAGACCTGTTTACCGAAGACGCACGGTACGTGGTTCCCACGACGGATCTGCCGGAAGGTGACCCCAGCCGCGACCTGGTGTTCATCGACGACGACATCACGCGTCTGCGCGCCCGGGCCGAGCGCTTGACCGGCCGCGATGCGCACCGCGAGCAGCCGAGGTCACGGACACGCCGGTTCGTTTCCAACGTGCGGATTGCCGAAACCGGCGACGGAGAACTTTCGGTATCCGCAAACGTACTCGTCTACCGGTTCCGCAGCGGCGAGGCGGCGCCGTACGTGGGAGTGGTCGACTATATTCTCAGGAGAGAACGCGAGGACTTCAAAATAGCCCACCGCCGAGCGGTTCTGGATCTGGAATCCCTGGCCTGGCACGGTGCGGTGAGCATAATCTTCTGAAATCCGGGTCGACCGGATGGTTCCCGATACCCGGAGGATAAGGATTCAGCATTGAATTCCACGATTGCAACTGCGCCGGCCGGGAGCACAACCCGCAGGGGACGCGAAGGGGAAGGTCAGGGCGGCAACGGCTCAGGTTTCGCTGACGAACCGCCAGCGGCGCCATCGAATCGCTCCAGTCGTCGCCGGCCACCGCGCCTGTCGGTCGGAACGCTTGCAGCCGCCCTGTTCTGCGCATTGGTGAACACCGCTGGCGCGGAGCCGGTAACGCTGCGGCTGCACACCTTCAATTCACCCAAATCGCTTGCAGTCCGCTCGTTTCTCATTCCCTGGGCCAGCGAGATCGAAGACCGCTCCGGGGGGCGGGCGCGGGTTCAGGTGTTCCCTGCAATGCAGCTTGGCGGCAAGTCGTCGGACCTTTACGGTCAGGCCCGCCACGGCGTGGTGGACATCGTCTGGACTTCGCCGGGCTACACCCCGGGACGATTTCCATTGACGGAGGCGTTCGAACTGCCCTTCGTTTGCGGCAACGCGGAAGCGACCAGCCTGGCGTTGATGGCCTTCTACCGCAAATGGATGCGGGCTGAATACGGGGACACCCGCCCCCTGGTGTTTCATGCCGCCGCACCCGGCCACATCCATACGAACGGCGGGCCGGTACGTGCACTCGAAGACCTGGCGGGCCTGAAGATACGGGTTCCTTCGCATGCAACCGCGGCGACGCTGGAGGCCCTTGGCGCGGTCCCGGTTGGCATGCCGGTTCCAAAGGTCTACGAGGCGCTTTCGCGCGGCGTCGTGGACGGCGTCTGGGTCCCGTGGACCATCATGCGGCCTTTTCGTCTTCACGAAGTGACCCGATCCCACACCGAGGTTGCCCTGGGTTGCGTGCTGTTCGTGATGACGATGAACAAGGCCAGCTACAATGGTTTGCCGGAGGAAATCAGGGCCGTTGTCGACGAATCCACCGGAATGGCGCTGGCCAGGCGGCTAGGGCGGCTCTGGCAGGAGGATGAAAAAAGAGGCCGCGAGCTCGCGGTGCAACGCGGCCACGGCATCGTTGCGCTTTCCGAATCGGAGCGCGAGCGATGGCGGACGCTTGCCAGGCCGGTAGTCGCGGCATGGGTGAACAAAGTGGACGAGTTGGGGCACGACGGCGAAACCATGCTCGCGGATGCGGCGCGCCTGATCGCGAAATACGGCGGTGATCCGTAGGAGCGATTCCATGGCGGACGAGCAGCCAGGCATCCTGTCAGGCGACCCGGAATCGGCCGGGCACCCCGTGGGGGCCTGGCTCGAGCGGCTGGCACGCGGCGTCGCGCTGGCGGGAGGCCTGTTGCTGGTCGGAGTGACGGGAATGACGCTGATCAGCGTTCTCGGGCGTTACCTCTTCAATGCGCCGGTTCCCGGCGACTACGAACTCACCGAACTCGCTTGCGGGATTGCCGTGTTCGCCTTTTTTCCGTACTGCCACAGCCGGAATGCCAACATCGTTGTGGAGTTCTTCACCGGGAGAATGCACCCGCGCCGCAGGGCGTTATTAGACGCCGTTCACCAACTGGTATTCGCGGCCGTTGCGGGCCTGATCGCCTGGCGCCTGTGCATCGGTGGCATGCACAAGTACGTCGACGGCGAGACGACCGTGTTTCTGGGGCTTCCCATCCATTGGGCCTACTTCGCCGCCCTGCTGGGCGCGCTGCTGCTGACCGCGATGTGCGGCCTGGCGTTTTTCCGTCGCCTGAGCGGTCGGGATCCATGACCAACGTCGAATTCGGCGGCCTGCTGTTCGGCGTCTGCCTGCTGCTGATCGCGCTCCGGATGCCGGTCGCGGTAGCCATGTTCGCCGTCGGCGGCTTCGGTTTCGCCTCGCTCGCGGGCTGGCCTGCGTTCCTCAATCTGCTGAACACGGCGCCGTTCGGCCGCGTGTCGAGTTATACGCTCTCGGTCCTGCCGCTGTTCCTGCTGATGGGCCAGTTCGCGGCCCGGGCGGGGCTCGGGCGCCTGCTGTTCGACGCGGCCCGCGCCTGGACGGGCCATTACCGGGGCGGACTGGCCGTCTCGACCATCTTCGGCAGCGCCGCGTTCGGCTCCATCTGCGGATCCTCCATCGCCACCGGTGCGACGATGGCCTCCGTGGCCCTGCCGGAGATGAAGCGCCATGGCTATTCCGGCGCCCTGGCGACCGGCGCCCTGGCGGCGGGCGGAACGCTAGGCATCCTGATTCCGCCGTCCGTGATCCTGGTGATCTACGGGGTCATCACCGAGCAGTCGATCGGCAAGCTGTTTCTGGCCGCGTTGATCCCGGGGCTCATTGCGACACTCGGCTACTCGGCGGCGATTTCCGCGTACGTGCGGCTGCGACCCGGGGCCGGTCCCGTGGTTCCGGCGGCGCCGATGCGCGAGCGTATCCGCAGCCTTCAAGGGGTGTGGCCGGTGGCGGTCATCTTCGTCTCGGTCGTCGGCGGCATCTATTTCGGCATATTCACCCCGACCGAGGGCGCCGCCATCGGCGCGGCGGCAACCGCGCTGGCGGGGGTGGCGTCCGGCCGGCTGAACCGGGCGGCTTTCACATCGAGCCTGCTCGAAACGGCGCAGGCGACCGGTATGATCTTCCTCATCCTGATAGGCGCGGAGATATTCAACAGCTTTCTGGCGCTCTCACAGGTTACGGTGGAAATGGCTGACGCGCTTTCCATGTCGGGACTGTCCCCGATTTCGATCCTGATCGGCATTCTGCTCGTCTACCTGGTTCTTGGCTGCGTGATGGACAGCATGGCGATGATCCTGCTCACGGTGCCCGTTTTCTTTCCCCTGCTCACCGGTCTCGACTTCGGCTATACCGAGGAGCAGATCGCCATCTGGTTCGGGGTGCTGGCTCTATTCGCGGTGGAGGTCGGCCTGATTACCCCGCCCATCGGGCTCAACGTGTACGTGATCAACGCGCTGGACCGGGACACCCCGCTCGGCGAATCGTTCCGGGGCATCGTCCCGTTCCTGTTCAGCGGAATCGCCATCCTCGGGATCATCCTGGCCGTTCCCGCCGTCTGCCTCTGGCTTCCGGGGCTGGGCTAGCGTCCCGCATGGCCAGCGACGAATCCGGCGGACACTGGGGAGAGCGCACGGGTCCCCACGCCAGGGTCCCGCTGCCGTTCACGGCGGGTTTCGCGCTGCAGCTTGCCAGCCTCGTGCTGCCCGGCGCGGTGCTCATCCCGACAGTCGTGTTCCGGGCCGCCAGCCAGCCGGAGGACGTACTGTTGTGGGCGGTGTTCGCCTCCATTGCGGCCTGTGGCGCAAGCACGCTGCTGCAGGCCTTCAGGGTCGGCCGGTTCGGGACCGGGTACATCCTGGCAACCGGGGCATCCGGGGCTTCCATCGCGGTCAGCATCGCTGCCCTCGCCGCCGGCGGCCCGGCATTGCTCGCCGCCCTGGTCATCTGCCTGGGCCTCTTCCAGTTTGCATTGTCCGCAAGGCTCTCGCTGTTCCGCAGCATATTCACGCCGACGGTCACGGGAACGGTCATGATGCTGACGCCCGTCACCGTCATGCCGGTCGTCTTCGAGCAGTTGCAGAACGTCCCGGCCGCAACGCCGCCGTCGGCCGCACCCTTGAGCGCGCTGATTACCCTGCTCGTCATCGCCGGCCTGATTCTGAAGGCGGGGAGAAGCCTGCGCCTCTGGGCGCCCGTCATCGGCATCGTTGCAGGTTCGGCCGTCGCCGCTGCATACGGCCTCTACGACTTCGACCGCATTGCCCGGTCCGCCTGGATAGGGCTGCCGAGCCCGGAGTGGCCGATCACGGGCGCCGATTTCGGGCTCTCCTTCTGGGCGTTGCTGCCCGGCTTTTTGTTCATCGCCGTGGTCTGCACCATTCAAACCATAAGCTGCTCGGTCGCAATCCAGCGGGTGTCCTGGGCCGAACCCCGGGCGGTGGATTTTCGCGCCGTACAGGGCGCAGTGGCTGCGGACGGGGTGGGCAACCTGCTGTCGGGCCTGACCGGCACCATGCCGGCCGGCTCCCGTCCGAACGGGGCATCAATGGTCGAGATAACCGGCGTCAGTTCCCGCCGTATCGGCGTCGGGCTCGGGGCGGCCATGATCGCGCTTGCCTGCTTTCCCAAGGCGCTTGCCGTGATCCTGGCGATTCCGGGCCCGGTGACCGCAGCGTTCATCGGGGTCACCATGGCGACAATCTTTGTCATCGGCCTGAGGATCATCGTTCAGGGCGGCATGGACACCCGCCAGGGACTGATCGCCGGCGTCTCGTTCTGGACGGGCGCCGGGTTCCAGAGCGGCGTGATATTTCCCGAGCTGGTATCCCGGATTGCAGGCGGGGCCCTGAATAACGGCATGATCGCCGGAGGCATTCTGGCCATGCTCATGACCCTCTTCGTGCAACTGACGAAACCCCGCCCGCATCGCATCGACGTGGCGTTCGACCTTACCGCCCTGCAGACGATCCGCGAGTTTCTCGGGGCGTTCGCCGCGCGCAGCGGCTGGAATGCGGCAATGAGGGACCGCCTGGGGGCTGCCAGCGAGGAAACGCTGCTGACGCTGCTGCACAGGGATGAATCCGCCGGGGCGACCGAGTCGCGGCGGCTGCTGTTGGTGGCGCGTGCCGAAGACGGAGGCGCGACCCTGGAGTTCGTCGCTTCGAAAGGCGAGGAGAACCTCCAGGACCGTATTACGCTGCTTGGTGACGTCGGCGCGGAAACGAAAGTCGAACAGGAGGTCTCGCTACGGTTGCTGCGACACCTCGCCTCCTCGATCCGCCATCAGCAATACCACGGCACGGACATCGTGACGCTGCGTGTGGAGCTGCCCCACGCGGAACCCGCCTGAGAGCCAGCCCTTCCCGGGCGAGCACCCAAAAACATAACCAACCCGTCGATTCGCACGACGAGTTATCTTTTTGGTCGTAAAAGATAACTCAACGGTCTATGTAGCAGCCCGCATCCGTCACCAACTTCCCGGTGCGGACGCCGATGTACTCGCCCTGCATCTCACCGATCGGTGGCAGTCAGCCCGGGCTAGCCGGTTGACACGAGGCGAGGGGGTTTCTTACGGTGATTGACCAGGACTGCCCAAACCATAGGGAGAGAAGCCATGTACTTTGTAATTTCCGTCGCTCACAAGCCCGAAGCGGAATCCGCACGCAGCGAGTTGCAGGAAACCTTTCGAAGCTATCTGCGCCATCATCCGGAGCATCCGGAGGTCGTGGTTCATCACGGGGGGCCGACACTCGACGACGGCGCCGGGAACGTCACGGGCCTGCTACTGATTCTCGAGGCCCCTTCGGCCGCGGAGGCGCAGGCATTCCTGGCGGACAGCCCCTACGGAAAAGCGGAGATATTCGCAGAATCCCGGATTCAGCCGTGGGACTGGTTCACGGGTCGCCCGGGATAGCGCACGCCTCGAACGAGATTTCACATTGGTACGCGAAGGCAGTCTGGAAGCCCCCGAACGTCAGCCGCTCGGCTGGCGGGACGAGGGGTTCTACGACAAGGACGACCTCTACGGGGAACTCGAGCGGATATACGACATCTGCCACGGCTGCCGGCGCTGCGTCAGCCTCTGCGATGCCTTTCCGACACTCTTCGACCTGGTGGACGAGTCGCCGACACTGGAAGTCGACAGCATCCCCAAGGAGGATTACACCAAGGTCGTCGACCAGTGTTTCCTCTGCGACCTCTGCGCGGAGACCAAGTGCCCCTACCTGCCGCCCCACGAATGGGCGGTGGACTTCCCCCACCTGATGCTCCGCGCCAAGGCCTGGCGGTTCAAGCAGGGGGACACCAAATGGCGCGACCGGCTGATCACGAGCACAGACCGTGTTTTCGGTGTCCTGTCGAAGCCCGGAATGGCCCAGGCCGCGAATGCGGCAGCCAGGATCAAGCCATTGCGGAAGCTCGGCGAGACCATTGCCGGCATGGCCGCCGACGCCCCGCTGCCGGTGTTCAGCGCAAAGCCGCTGTCGAAGCGGGTGGGGACTAACGCCGGCGATGAACTGGACGCCGTCCCGTCGGACCGCACCACGGGACGGGTGGCCATCTACGTCACCTGCTACGGCGACTACAACACGCCCGAAATCGTCGAGGACATGATCGCCGTGCTCAATCACAACGGCGTACCCGTAACCATCCTCAAGGACGCCGGCTGTTGCGGCATGCCGAAACTGGAGCTCGGGGATCTCGACCGGGTGGCGGCCATGAAGGACGCCAACCTGCCGGCCTTCCTGGAAGCCATCGAGGCGGGTTGCGACCTGCTGGCCCCCGTGCCGTCCTGTGTGCTGATGTACAAGCAGGAACTGCCTCTCATGTTCCCGGACGACGAGGACGTTGCCCGGGTGGCGGCGGCGTTCTTCGACCCCTTCGAGTATCTCATGCTGCGCCACAGGGCCGGGCTTTTGAACACGGATTTCAGGAACCCGCTCGGCAAGGTCGCCTACCACGTGGCCTGCCATCAGCGCGTGCAGAACATCGGCGGGAAGACCCGGGAGTTCCTGAACCTGATCGAGGGCACCGAGGTCGCTGCCATCGAGCGTTGCTCGGGCCACGACGGCACCTATGCCGTCAAGGCGGAGACCCACGCCAAGGCCATGAAGATCGCCCGTCCGGTGGTGAACCGGGTCAAACAGGCGGACCCGGACCGGTTCGGCTCGGACTGCCCCATGGCCGGGCGGCTGATCGCCCACGGCCTCCAGGCACAGGGCGGGACGGGAGAGGCCGAACACCCCATTTCCATGGCACGCGCCGCGTACGGAATCTGAAGCCGGCCCCACATGCAGAAGCTCGACAGATCGAAGCTCTGGAGCCTCGAGCAGTACGCGACGGAGCGGCCCGCATTCCGCGCCGCCGTCATCGCCCACAAGAAGCGGCGGCACCTGCCGCTGAATGACCACGCGACGCTCTACTTCGAAGATTTCACCACCATGAAATACCAGGTGCAGGAGATGCTGCGCGTGGAACGCATCTTCGAGCCTGATCAGATCGAGGAAGAGATCGAGGCCTACAACCCCCTCATCCCCGACGGCGCCAACTGGAAGGCGACATTCATGATCGAATACCCGGATGTCGACGAGCGCCGGCGCGCATTGCAGACGCTCGGCGGCATCGAGCACCGCGTCTGGGCCCGCATCGGCGACGGCCCACGCACGTTCAGCATCGCCAACGAAGACCTCGACCGATCCACCGACGAGAAGACCGCCGCAGTGCATTTCATGCGGTTCGAACTCAATGCGGCGGCCATCGATGCTCTCAGAGCCGGCGCGGCCCTCACTTTCGGTATCGACCACGACCATATGCATTGCGAAGTGACAGTGGCAGGCGAGACACGCACCGCCCTGCTGACCGATCTCGATTGAGCCATGGGAAAACGTTTGACCATGGGATGAGAGTGGGTGTGCGGTCACTTGAACGCACCTGCAAAGACGCTTACTTTGGCCGCATGACATCGAGCCAACCCAGCCGGCCGTTTGAGAAACGCCGCGAGAGCGCCGCCCGCACCGGTCACATGGGTCCAGCTTTCCGGTGATCAGGCAGTATCTCGGCGCTCTCCTGGTACTGGCCGCCGGCATAGCTCTGGCAGTGCTGATCGTTGCGGCCGGCCCCGACCTGGAGCAGAACACGGCGCCGCCGAAGATTCCGGTGGTGCACGCCGAGCCGGCCCTGCCCAGGTGGGTGCAGATGACCGTGGACGCACACGGCGAAGTGCTGCCCAAGACCGAGAGCAACCTGGTCTCGGAAGTCGCGGGAAGGGTGGTCGCCGTCGCGCCCGAGATGGTCACCGGTGGCTTTTTCGCCAGGGGCGATGTGCTCGTGGAAGTGGAACGCGTCGACTACGAGGTTGCCCTCGAACAGTCCCGGGCGCGGCTGGCATCCGCCAGGAGCGAACTCGAGAACGCCGAAAGGGATCATCGCAGGGCAGAGGAATTGGCTGAGACCCAGTCGGTCAGCGAGTCGCTGCTCGACGATGCGTTAAACCGGCTCACCATCGCCGGCGCATCCCTGCGCGCGGCCGAAGCCAGCCTGTCTCGCGCCGAACGCGATTTGACGCGCACGCGCCTGACAGCGCCCTACGATGGCCGCGTACGCACCGAACGGGTCGATGTGGGCCAGTTCGTGAACCGGGGGGAAACCGTCGCCACGCTCTACTCCATCGACTACGCCGAAGTCCGCCTGCCGGTCCGCGATGTCGACCTCGCCTATCTGCCGCTCTCGCTGGCGCGCACCGAGGACGGGACGCCCATGCCGAAGGTGATCCTGCGCGCCGAATTCGCCGGCGCCGAACACGCCTGGGAAGCCCATGTGGTGCGCACGGAAGGCGAACTGGACCCACGCACGCGCATGGTCAACGTCATCGCCCAGGTGCCGACTCCCTACGAGCCGGTGGGAAACGCGCCGCCACTGACGGTGGGCCTGTTCGTGGAAGCGGAGATTTTCGGCATCTGGGAGGAAAACGTACTCGTCGTTCCCCGTACCGCGCTGCAGGAAGGAAACCACGTTTACGTCGTCGCCGAGGATGGCCGCCTGTCGTTCCGCAGCGTCGACGTGCTGCGCATGACCGGCGAGTCGGTCTATATCCGGGGCGGCGTGGAAACCGGCGAGATGATCTGCCTGTCGACACTGGCCAACGCCATCGAAGGCCAGCGGGTACGGCCCATTACAGTGGAAGCCTCCTGAGGCCACCGCTCGACCTGACCGGTGGTTTCGCGGCCGACCGGATCCCGGAGCGGCCGTCCAGGACTGCTGACACGGAGAATTCCTGGTCTATACTTGACGGTTGATTACCGGCAGTGGCCGCCGGGGTCATTCGTGTCGAGCTCACCGGTCCGAACAGGGAGGTATTACAGATGTCAGAGTCCGATGTGCATGGCGATACAGGGGAGCAGCCGCGCTGGCGCGGCATCCTGCAGTTGGCGGTCATCGTCGCGGCCATCCTGGCGGCGATCTTCTTCGCCCGCGCACCGAGCCGCGAGTTCCTCGAGATCGACCCCGAACTGGCCGACGCGCGGGTCGAGCCCACGGCCGCGGTCATCGAGCCGGTCGCTACCCGCGCATCCCACAAGGTGGTGCTGACCGGCACGGTAACCACTCTCGGCAATGTGTCGGTGATTCCGGAGGTTTCCGGCGAAGTGGTCTGGGTGTCGGAAAATTTCCGCAGCGGCGCAGAGTTCCGGGCCGACGAGACACTTGCAAGAGTCGATGCGCGGGAAATCGAGCTGATCCTCGCGAACGCGAAGCTCGGACTCGTCGCCGCCCGGGAAAACCTCAGGCAGAAACGGGACGAGGCGGCGCGGGCCGCTGAATTCATGGCGAAATACCCGACCCGCGACGCGCAGTCGTTCCTCGGCACGGAGGGATTCCTTGGCACGGAGGGAACGATCGAGAAGGCCGAAGCCCTGGTGGAGATGGCCAGGAACAAGATCGCGCTAGCCGAGATCTCGCTGGAGGAGACGAGAATCCACATGCCTTTCGACGGCTATGTGCGGTCCACCGTGCTGTCGCCGGGGCAGGTGGTGGAGCGGGTGGTCACCAACGTCGGCGAAGTCTATGCGAAGCACCAGTTGCGGGTGCGCGCCCGGATTTCCGCCTTCGACCTGAATTCGCTGCAACCGGTCATCGGCAAGAGGGCCGTCGCGGTGGCCGACGGCCGGGCTTACGAGACGGTGGTCGAACGGGTGTCCAAGGAAGTCGATATCGAGACGCGCCTGGGGAGCCTGTACCTCGAGGTGCTCGACCAGGAGACCGCGCCGATGCTGCCGCCGCCCGGCACCTTCGCGGACGTGACGGTGGAAGGGCCGATGCAGGACGATGTGTTCGTGCTGCCCGAATCGGCGCTGCAGATCGGCGGCAGCGTCTGGCTGGTGGACGGCGGCAGGCTCACCGCCTACACGCCGGCCTCGGTGGGCTACAGCGACGGGGGCTGGCTGGTCCGCGCATTCGACACCCGTGACGGCATCGTGGTGGGCCGGGTCCCGGGAGCGCGCGAAGGCCTGGGCGTCAACGCCGTGGCCGCCGGAACGGGGCAGTAGGCGCCCGGCAGCCGCCTTGACGCTCAGGCAGGGAGTCCGCCATGGCTGAATCTGCAACCATCGAAGTTCCGGATGCGGGTGCCGGGAGGGGCGTCATCGCCTACTTCGCCCGCAACCCTGTCGCCGCCAACGTACTCCTGTTCCTGCTCTTCGTCGGTGGGCTGATCGCCTCCGACCTGATCACCCTGGAAACCTTCCCCGAATACGACCCGCGCATCATCCGCGTCGAAGTGCCGTACCCGGCCGCGACCCCCGCGGAGGTGGAGGAAGACATTGTCAAGCGCATCGAGGAAAGCCTGGTGGGCACCATCGGCGTCGCCCGCACGATATCCAGTTCCCGGGAGGAACTGGCCGTCGTCGATGTGGAGATGGAACCCTTCGCCGACGACATCGACACCCTCAATTTCGTGCGCACGGCCATCGACCGCATCGAGGACTTTCCGCCCTACAACGCCGACGAGCCGGAAGTCAGCAAGCTGGAGGTCAGCCGCAACGTGCTGACCGTGGCGGTGAGTTCCGGCGCGCTGGACCCCTACGCGCTGCGCGGGGCCGCGGAGTCGCTGCGCGACCGGCTGCTGCTCTTGCCGAACATAGCGATCGTCGAACTGTTCGGAACGAAAGACCAGGAGATTCAGATCGAACTCAGCGAGGAGACGCTGCGTCAATACGGCATCACCCTGGACAACGTGGTCAGCGTCATCCGGCGCACCTCGGTGAACGTCACCGGCGGCGAACTGCGCACCGGGTCCGGGGACATCATCATGAGCACGCTGGCCAAGCGCGAATACGCCGACCAGTTCGCCGACGTGGTGGTGCTTGCGCGCCCCGACGGATCGCTGGTCCATCTCGGCGAAATCGCCGAACTCAGCGACAGCCTGCTGGAGCACGACACCATCACCACCGTCAACGGAATCCCCACCGTTTTTCTCCAGGTCAAGGTCTCCTCCGACAGCTCGCCCCAGGAAGCGAGCGCCCAGGTGCGCGATTACCTGGCGGGCTACCAGGCGCCCGAAACTGTCGGGGTGGCCGTCTGGGAAGACGAGACCTGGGCGGTGGAAGACCGCATGTACCTGATCATCAAGAACGGGATATTCGGCCTGATCCTCGTGTTCGCCGCTCTCCTGCTGCTGTTCGACCTGCGCATCGCCACCTGGGTGGCGCTGGGCGTTCCGGTGGTGTTCGTCGCCTCGCTGATCGTCTTTCCTTTCTTCGGCCTCACCCTGAACGTCATCACCCTGTTCGCGTTCTTCATTCTCATCGGCATCGTCGTCGACGACTCCATCGTGGTCGGCGAGAACATCGCCACGAGCATCGACCGCGGCGGAGCCGGCGCCGAAGCCGCCGTCGCCGGTTGCCGGGAGGTCATCGCCCCGATCGCGGTCGGCGCCTTCACCACCATGGCGGCGTTCGCCGCGCTGTTGCCGCTCGACGGTTTGATCGGCCAGATGTTTGCCGTGATCCCGATCGTGGTCGTCGTCGTACTGCTCCTTTCCCTGTTCGAGGCGGCAATGGTCCTGCCCGGCCACCTGGCCAAGCCCGGCCGCTGGAGCCGCTGGCCCCTTTGGGCCGTGCAGCAGCGCTGTCACGCCGCCTTCCAGGCGATGATGGAAGCCCGGATCGTTCCCCTGATCTCCTGGTCGGTACGGCGCCTGCAGTGGCCGCCGGTCATCGTTTTCGGCAGCGTTCTCGTTGCCGCCGGCCTTTTGGTGTCCGGCGTCGTCCATTTCGACCCGAGCCTGCGCGTGGTGGACGAGAAAAACGTTCAGGTCGACCTGGTGCTGCCGCAGGACGCACGGCCCGAGGACCTGCAGGCCGCCACGGACTACGCGGTGGCAGCCGCGGAGCGCGTGAACGCCGGGCTCGGCGGCCGTAACATCGATGCGACGGCCGTGGCGATCGGCCATCACTTCCCGCTGGAGTCCTATCGCGGGGCGGACGCAGCCCCGTACCGCGGCAACCTGGCATCGGTGCAGCTCCGGCTCAATCCGCCCGACGTGCGGGGCGTGACCATCGAAGAACTGCAGCACCGGTGGCGCGTTCGGCTGGCCGGCATACCCGGCGTCGAGTCGTTGAGTTTCCCCACCCGGCAGACGCAGACATCCAATGCGCTGTCGTACGCGCTGATTCATCCGGACCCTGGCGTTCTCGCCGATGCCGCCGGGGAACTGCGCGGGGCGCTCGCCCGGCTGGACGGCGTCGGCCGGGTCAGCGACTCGATCGAGCGGGGCAAACGCCGTTTCGACGTGCGCCTGAACGATGCCGGTCACGCCGCCGGCCTGACCCCGGCATCGGTGGCCACCCAGTTGCGCAACGGCTTCTACGGCGCCGAGGCGCAACGCATCCAGCGGGGCCGGGAAGAGGTGCTGGTGATGGTGCGGTATCCGGAGAACCGGCGCACCAGCTACGCGGAATTGCTGAACGAACGCATCAGCCTGCCGGGCAGCCGGGAGCAGGTGCCGCTGTACACGGTGGCCGAGATCACCGAAACCCGCAGCATCGCGAACCGCCTGCGCATAGACGGCCGCAGCGCGGCGGTGGTCACCGCCGACTACGACGGCGCCCGGCTTTTTGCCGGTGACCTGGCCGAAAGCGTTGAGGAACGGATTCTCCCGGGCCTCGAGAGCCGCTATCCGGAGATACAGATACGCTCGCACGGGGTGAACCGGGACATGGAGCGCATCGCCGACATCCTGGCGCTGTCGATACCCGTGGCACTCCTGGTCATGTATTGCCTGATCGCCTCCTTCCTGCGCAGCTTCGTGCAGCCGCTCCTGGCTTTGGCAGGCATTCCCATGGCATTCGTGGGCGCGGTCGTGGGCCACCTTGTGCTGGGCTACGAGTTCAGCACCACCTCGATTTTCGGCCTGATCGCCGTCTCCGGCGTGATCGTCAACGACACGATTCTGCTGATGTACCGGTACAACCAGATGGTTCGGGTATCGGACATACCAGAAATTGCGGCCATTTCCGCGGCTACCCGGCAACGCGCCCGGGCGATCCTGCTCACCAGCGTCACCACCCTTCTCGGCCTCCTGCCGATACTGTTCAGCGGCGACGAGGCCATCCGGTTCCTGATTCCCCTGGTGGTGAGCATTGCCTTCGGGCTGATATTCGCGGGCATCGGCCTGCTGTTCTTCCTGCCGTCGGTCATCATGATGGTGGAGCTTGCCAAGGGCCGCCTCAGCCGCCGGCAGTTAGCAGGCTGACGTTTCCCGCGGTCCGGCGACACTCGAAAAGCGAGCGATGAGCGAATCGAACAATTCGAGCGGCGCCGGGACGGGATCCTCTTCATTGCTCGAGTATTTCGCGCGCAACCGCATCGCCGTCTACCTGATCACGTTCCTGCTGCTGGCCCTCGGCTTCGTCGCGATCTTCAACAGCACCATTGAACGCTATCCGGAACTCGACCTCAGAACCATCGCGGTGAACGTGCCTTACGACGGCGCCACGCCCAGGGAAGTGGAAGAGGACATCACCCTGCGCATCGAGGAGAGCATCGCCGGCCTCGATGGCGTGGACAGGATCACCTCCAACGCCTGGGAGGGCCGGGCCGAGGTTCTCATCGAGCTGAAGCAGTGGGTCGACTCCGTCTCCAGGCTCGAGACGGTGCGAACCGCCGTCGAGCGGATCGAGGACTTTCCCCCCTTGAACGCCGACCCGCCGGAAGTGGTTCGCAAGGAGATCGTCCGGGAGGTCGTGTCGCTGGCCGTGACATCGCCCACGGCCGGCGAGGACGAACTGCGCCGCACCGCGGAAGACCTGCGTGAACGCCTCCTGCTGCTGCCCAACGTGGGCATTGTCGAGCTGGTGGGCGCCAGGGATCGGGAAATTCAGATCGATCTCGACGAGTCGAAACTGCGCCAGCATCACCTGATCATCGACGAAGTGGTGGGCATGGTTCGCATGGCGTCGGTGAACCTCACCGGAGGCAGCGTCCGCACGGAATCCGGGACCATCGTCATGAGCACGATGGACAAACGGGTGCGGGGGGACCAGTTCCGGGACATCGCGATTCTCAGCCGGCCCGACGGCGCCATCGTCAGGCTCGGCGACATCGGAACCGTCCGCGACGGCTTCATCGACGATCCGCTGATCAACACCGTCAACGGCGTGCCGGCGGTATTCGTTCACGTTCAGGCGCCGCCGCGCGCCGACCCCGACGACGTCGTCGCCGAAGTCGAGCGCTTCCTGCCCACCTACCGGGCGCCGCCGGGCACCTCGGTGGAACTCTGGCTGGACGAGACCTACAAGATCAAGAAACCGCTGCAGTCGGTCGCAAACAACGGCATGATCAGCGCGGCCCTGGTCTTCATCCTGCTGATCCTGCTGTTCGACCTGCGCGTCGGGCTCTGGATCGGCATCGGCATCCCCACCGCCATCATCGGTTCGTTCATTCTCCTGTACCTGCTCGGCATATCGATTAGCTGGTTCATCGTCTGGGGCATCGCCATGATCATCGGCATCGTGGTGGACGATGCCATCGTCGTCGGGGAGAACATCGCCCGCCTGCGCGCGCAGGGCGTCCCCGCCCGGGAGGCCTCCATTCGGGGCGCCCGGGAAGTCATGGCGCCCGTGCTGGCCGGCGTGCTGACGACGATGGTGGCGTTCTCCGTGCTGCTGCCGCTGGACGGCAACCTGGGCCAGATGTTCAGCTACACCGGCATCGGCGTGCTCGCCGTGCTGCTGCTTTCCCTGGTCGACTGTTTCCTGTTGCTGCCCGCGCATCTTTCCGGGGAGCGCCGGCTCAGCCGCTGGCCCCTGACCCTGATCCAGGCCAGGGCGAGTGGATCCTTCCAGGCGTTCATCGACCGCCGGCTGCTGCCCGGCATCGGCTTCGCGGTGCGCCGCCCGTTCGCCGCCATCGCCGCCATTGCCCTGCTCGTTTTCGTCGCCGTCAGCCTCTTCACCGGCAACGTCGTGCGCTATAACGCCGCGGACAACCGGCTCGACGAACAGAAGCTGCAGGCCGACCTGACCATGGCCGCCGGTTCCACGTTCAACGATACCGTTCGCGCCACCGGGCAGATCGTCCAGGCAGCCTGGGCAGCCAATCGGGAAGCGGGCGGGACCGGGTTCAACGCCATCAACGTGATCGTCGGCCAGCACAAGGCCGTCGAAACCATGCTGGGCGCCGAGATTCCCGACCCGGCGCCCCACCTCGCTTCCGTTCAGTTGCGCCTCAACCTGCCGCCGGAGCGGACCGTTACCACCGAGGAGATCAAGCAACTCTGGGTCGACAACATCGGGGTCGTGCGCGGATCGGACAAGCTGGCCTTTCCCACCACCCGCACGGCCACCGCTTCCAGCCTCGGCTACGCGCTCTTGCACCCCGATGCCGATACCGTGGTCGCGGCGGCCGGCGAACTGAAGGAACGGCTGAAGAACCACCCCTTCGTCTACCAGATCGACGACACCCTCGAGCTGGGCAACGTCCGCTATGAGGTGCACCTGAACGATGCGGGGCGCGCCTCCGGGCTGACCGCCGTTTCGCTGGCGAGGCAACTGCGCAACCGCTTCTATGGCGCGGAAGTGGACCAGGTGGTGCGCCACAAGGAAGAAATCGACGTGATGGCCCGCTATCCGCTGGAGCGGCGAGCGAGCACCAGCGATCTCCACGACGAACTCATGGGCCTGCCCAACGGCGATGTGGCGGCCTTCTCCAGTATTGCCGAGGTCGTCCAGACCCAGGACCTCAAGCAGCGCCAGCGCATCGACGGCCTGCCGGCGGCGTCCGTGAACGCCTTCTACAACGTGGCGATGACCAGTTCCCGGGAACTCGGCGGGCTCATCGAGGGAATCTGGCTTGAGGAACTCAGGCAGAAGTATCCGGATCTCCGAATACTGCCAGACGGTTCCAGGCGCGACACCGCCAAGGTCGTGCGGAGCCTCGGCATCTACTTCCCGGCGGCCGTCCTTTTGATGTTCGCACTGGTGGCCATCCAGTTGCGCAGCATCCTGCAGCCGTTCTACGTACTGCTTGGCATCCCGCTGGCATTCGCCGGCGCCATCTACCTGCACTGGGTACTCGGCTACGACCTGACGCTCTCTTCGGTGTTCGGGCTGATCGCGGTTACGGGGGTAGTCATCAACGACTCGCTGGTGCTGCTCGACCGGTACAACCGGATTCGGCGGCATGAACCTCGGCTGTCCGTGAGCGAGGCGGTCATGCGGGCAGCGGAGCTTCGCGCCCGGCCGATCGTGCTGACCACGGTGACCACCGTCGTCGGCCTCTCGCCCCTGCTCTACGACAAGTCCGAGATACTGAGGTTTCTCATTCCCCTGGTCGTGAGCCTCGCCGGCGGGCTGATCTTCGCGAGTATCGGCATCCTGATCCTGCTGCCCGCCATCATGGTGCTGGTCGAAAGGCTGCGATCCATGCTGTCGGAAAGGGCCGGCCAGCCCGCAAGCGCGGCCTCTCCATGAAAAAGATGATCGCCTGGTTCGCCACCAATCACGTGGCGGCGAATCTGGTGATGGGATTTGCGGTTTTTGCGGGCCTGGCCTCGCTGAGCCGCATTCCCGTCAAGCTGTACCCCGATGTCGACCTGCCCCTGATCGTCGTTACGGTGCCTTACCTCGGGGCCGCCCCCGAGGAGGTGGAATCGGGCGTCTGCATGCGCATCGAGGAAAGCCTGGAAGGCATCGCCGGCATCCGCGAAGTGCGCTCCATCTCCTCGGAAGGGCAGTGCACCGTACAGGTGGAACTGTTCTACGACACCGACCGCATGCGGGTCCTCGGCGAGGTCGAGAACCAGGTCAACGCCATCGAGACCTTTCCCGAGGAGTCCGAGCGGCCCATCATCCAGGCGGCCACCTCCAGCAACGTGGTGATCGAGGTCGCCGTCACCGGGCCCACGGACGAACGCACGCTCAAGGAAATGGGCCGCCGGGTGCGCGACGACATCCTCGCGCTGCCGGGCATCACCCAGGTCATGATCGTCAACGAGCGGCCCTACGAGATCTCCGTCGAAGTCTCCGAAGCATCGCTGTCGCGCAACAACCTGACCTTCGACGACGTGGCCGACGCCCTGCGCCAGCGCTCCCTGGACCTGCCCGGCGGTTCGGTGAAGACCGACCAGGGCGAGATCGTGCTGCGCACCGCGGGGCAGGCCTACTGGGGGCACGAACTCGAAAGGCTGGTCGTCACCACGAAGAGCGACGGCACCCGGGTAAAGCTGGCTGACGTGGCGCGTGTGATCGACGGCTTCGAAGACACAGGGCAGAGCCTCACGTTCGACGGCAGGCCCGCAGCGCTCGTGCAGGTGTTCCGGGTCGGCAACCAGGACATTCGGCAAGTGGCCGGGACGGTCCGGCGCTTCGTGGCAGACGCCGCATCCGAATATCCGGCGGGCGTCGAACTGACAGTGTGGCGGGATACTTCCGTCACCCTGTCTTTCCGCCTGCAAGCCCTCGTGGACAGCGGTATCCAGGGGCTCCTGTTCGTGCTGATCCTGCTGGCGCTGTTCCTGCGGCCGCACCTGGCGCTGTGGGTGACCGCCGGGATTCCCATCGCGTTTCTCGGTGCCATTTTCCTGATCTACTGGTTCGGCTTCTCCATAGACGCCCTGTCCGTCATGGGTTTCATCCTGGCGCTCGGCATGCTCGTCGACGATGCGGTGGTGGTCGGCGAGAACGTCTATTCGGTCCAGGAGCGGGGCGGCGGCAAACTCGCAGGCGCCATCAAGGGCGCCCAGGACGTGCTGGTGCCCGTCACCTTCGGGGTGATCACGACGACGGTCGCATTCCTGCCGCTGCTGTTCGCTGTAGGCAGCGTCGGCCTGGCATACGGGTTCATGGCCGTGGTGGTCATCTGCTGCCTGGTGTTCTCCCTCATCGAGTGCCAGATGGTACTGCCGGCGCACCTCGGTCACGGCAGCGGCCGCATGCCGTTCGGCGACTTCGGCCTGACGCTGCTTGCGACCGGGATCATCGCGGCGCTCGTGATCACCCCGGATGCGCGCAGTGGCGGCGCGCTGGCCGTCGTCGTCTTCGCGGCCGTGTGTGCCGCCCACATTTCCGGCCTGCTGAGCAAGGCCGCGGCCGGGTTCACCCGGGTTCAGGTGCTGTTCGAATCCGGCCTGCGCTGGTTGATCGACTCACCGTTTCGCCGGCTCGCCGGTATTGCGTTCCGGCAGCGATACGTGACCCTGGCGGTCTCCGTCGGCATCCTGGCATCGGCCCTTGCCCTTTTGATCGGCGGCCATCTGCCGTTCTCCATCAGAACGCCGCAGACGGGCGACAGCGTGGCGGCGAAGCTGACGATGCCCATGGGCGTCTCCGAGCGGGCCATGGAGCAGGCGCTCGGCCAGTTGTCCGGAGCGGCGGGCGAGATTCGCCGGCAACTCGACGAGAGCACCGAAGAACCGGTCGTTCTGCACGTTCTCGAAGCCAAGGGGGGGCAGTTCGCTGCGGCAACGGGCATAAGCTACCGGGTTGACGATGTCGGGCGGCACCTCGGCGAAGTCACCATGCAATTGACGCCCGGCGAGACGCGCACGATCACCACCGATGAGGTCGCCGCCCTATGGCGCGACGCGGTCGGCCCTATCGCCGATGCGGTGGAACTCGCCTTCGTCACCGACCGGATTCCGGGCGCCCCGGAGATTGACATACGCATCGGCGGCACCGAGTGGGACGAAATGCGCGCCGTTGCGGCGGCAATCCGCGGCCAATTGGGGGAGTTTCCCGGCGTCTACGAAATCGCCGACTCCCTGAACACCGGCAAGCCGGAAATCAGGCTGTCGGTTACGCCCGCCGGGGAGGCGCTGGGCATTACGCTTGCCGACCTGGGGCGCCAGGTGCGCCAGGCGTTCTACGGCGAGGAAGCGCAGCGCATCCAGCGCGGCCGGGACGACGTTCGCATCATGGTGCGCTACACGGAGCAGGAGCGCCGTTCCCTTGAGTCGCTCTATGGGCTGCGCATCCGCACGCCGGACGGCGGCGAAGTGCCGTTCGCGATCGTGGCCGAAGTGGATGCCGGTCGCGGTTTCCCGGAGATCGAGCGAACCAACGGTACGCGGTTCGCCTGGGTGACGGCCGATGTGGATCCCGCGGTGACTTCAGCCGCCGCCGTGCTCGCGGAACTCGATTCCGGGTTCCTGCAGCGCACGGTCGCCCCGTACCCGGACGTTTCCTACTGGTTCAAGAGCGCCGAGGAGCAGACGGAACTCACCGATACCCTGGGACCCCTGTTCCTGTTCGTGCTGCTGGCCATCTACGCACTGCTCGCCATGCCGCTCGGCTCCTATACACAGCCGCTGATCATCATGTCCGTTCTGCCCTTCGCCCTGGTCGGCGCGGTGTGGGGGCACGCCCTGATGAAATCGTTCGGCATCATCCACGGCCTGTCGGTCTCGTCACTGTTCGGCGTCGTGGCCGCATCGGGAGTGGTCGTCAACTCCACGCTGGTGCTGATCCACGGGGTGAACCGATTCCAGTCCGGGGGGGATACGCTCTTCGATGCCCTGGTAAACTCGGCGATCACCCGCTTCCGCCCCATCCTGATCACCACCGCCACCACGTTCGCCGGCCTGACGCCGCTGATGCTCAACGACAGCACCCAGGCGCAGCTTCTCGTCCCCATGGCCGTATCGCTGGCATTCGGCATACTCATCTCCGCACCGGCCGCCCTGCTGCTGGTGCCGGCCTTCTGGCTCGTGTTCGACGACATCGGCTCCGGGGCCAGGCGGGTTTCTAGCCTGGTGGGCGGGGTTATCGGCGGCGCGCCGAGGCTCGTCACCTGGATGTCACGCCATCCCTATGTGGCGGAGAGCCTGCGCAGCCGGGAGTTCAGGGATCTGGAACTCCCGGCCGATCTCGACCTCGACCCCGAAACCGCCAGGGTCGCCCAACAGGGCCTGGTACGCCTTTACTACGAAAAGGAATTCGATGCCGATGCCATGCGCAACGAATTCAACGAGATCGCGGCCAGAACCCGGTCAAGCGACGCCCTGGTGGGCGAGGCCCGCACCTGGGCCGAACAGCGCACCATCCAGCTCGGCGTGCACATGGCTCGCGGCGCGATGGCGCCCGTCGACGCGGCAAGACCGATTTCGACCATCCTGGACACCTGCCTGGCCGCACTGCTGGCCGCCGCGAAGCGCGAATCCGCGAACGACCATGGCGAGATCCCCAACAGCCGCACCGCCCTGATCGCACTCGGTGCAGCCGCCCGCCGCGAACTGGCGACGGGGGCGCCGCTGGAGCTTTTGTTCGTCTACGACCACGATCCGGTGCCCGCGGGCACCATCGGCGAGACGCCGGAAGCCTGGCACGAACAACTGCTGCAACGCCTCATGGTGCTCGTTCGCAGCCTCTCACCCGAAGGCATGCTGTTCGAGCCCGCGCGCCCCCATGCGTTGCAGGACGCCAACGGCAGTGCGCCCGCCTGTTCGATGGCACGGCTCCGGCAGTACCTGGACGACGGTGCGGCCCCCGTCGACCTGCGCATGCTCACCCACGCCCGGGTGATCACCGCCGACCAGGGCCTCGCCGGCGAGTTCAACGACCTGCGGCGTTCCGTACTCGCGCGCACACGGGAACTGGGCCCCGTCGTCCGCGAGATCGCGGACATCCGGCGGCAGGCCTCACAGCATCATGACGCGGAAGACATCTGGGCCATCGGCACTTTTCGCGGCGGGCTCGGCGACGTCGCGCTGGCCGCGGAATACCTGCAACTCGCCGGCGCCGCCCCCGCCGCGGGTGTCAACGCCTTGCACGAGACTTTCGACGCCGCAGCCCGCCAGCAATTGCTGGATACCGATGCCGCCCGTGAACTGAGCGAGGCCGCCGCCCTGTGGCAAAACCTCGACGGCTTCTTCCGCATGACCTGCGGCGGCTCCTTCGACCCCAAGGCAACCACCCCGGAACAGAAGCAGCAGATCGCCGCACTGGCCGGAACCGACAACTTCGACAACCTGCTGCGCATCATCTCCGACACCGCGGTGCGCACCTCCGTGCACCTCCACGAACTGCTGATACGCGCAATCAGGATCTGACCCGCATCCGTCTACCACGGACTGGACTTCGACGACTCCGCGTAGTCCGGCAGCCGGCAGGTCATGCCCGTCTCGTCGTAAACCGGGACCGCAATCGTTCCAGGCCACCCGGTCACGGCGGCAATCCGCGTGCGCCTGTCGGCAGCTTGTCGGCGTGGCGCTCGCAAAGCGCCGCCCACTCCAGCCGCAGCCACGGCGTGTACTCGTCGGGCCGCTCCTCGAGGCGGCGGTTCAGCTCCGTACCGGCGATCCATTGCCAGTCGTCGATTTCCGTGGTGTTGACGACGGGCGTGCCTGTGGTGCGGGCAAGATACACCGAGCACAGCTCGTGCTCGCTCCCGTTCGCGCCAAAACCCGCCTGGTATTCGAACTTGTAGACGAAACGCAGATCGTGCAGAAGGCTCGCGTCCAGCCCCAGCTCCTGTTCGATGCGCCGGTGCACGGCGGTGTCCATCGACTCCCCCCGGCGTGGATGGGAACAGCAACTGTTCGACCAGAAATTCGGCCAGAGCCTCTTTTCGCGGCCGCGTTTCTGCAGAAGCAGCTCGCCCCGGGCGTTGAAGACGAAAGCGGAGAACGCCCGGTGTAGCTGCCCCTCACCGTTGTGACAGGCGGCCTTGTCCAGAAAACCGAGCACCCGGTCGGCGGAATCGACAAGGATGAGGGGCTCGTCGTCGAAGGAGACGACTTCAGACTTGGTGTTCATGGATCGGCCCTGGTGCTGTCGGAGATTCGGGTTGCCAATGCAGCCGACATTGTAATGCGGTTTCTTCACACATTGACCGATGTACGGGAACCAGGGACGTGGAGCAGCGTCAATTGGTTCGAATCCGATGCAATCGCGTAGGCCGGGCGCCTCGACGCCCTCGCGACGAAAGGCGGTGACGGATGCGGGTCAGTCGTCCTCCGTCCCCCCCATCGCCGCCCGCAGCGTGCGGGTCATCTGGTCGAGCAGGGCGACCCTGGGGGAACTGCCCCGCCAGGCGATACCGATCGTTCTGGACGGCGGCTCCGGCTCATCGAAGGGTATGTAGCTCACACCCGCCCCTTCGGCGGCGACGGCGAGTTTCGGCATCAGGGTGGCACCGACGTTCGCCGCCACCATTTGACGCAGCGTTTCCAGGCTGGTTGCCCGGAAGTTGGTGTTCTCCACGGCATTGTGCGACTTGCAGACCTCCAGCGCCTGGTCTCTCAGGCAATGGCCGTCCTCGAGCAGCAGCACCTGCTCGTCGTCGAGGTCAAGAACGCTGACCGATTTGCGGCCGGCTTTCGCGTGGTGGCTCGACACCGCGAGGTAGAAGGGTTCCCGGTACAGGGCAGACTCGACGATGTTGTCCTCGCCAAGCGGCAGGGCCAGGATCACCGCATCCAGGTTGCCCTCTCTGAGCAATCGCGCAATCACCGCGGTCTGGGCCTCGGTCAACTGTATCTTCAGGTTGGGAAGCGCGTCACGCACCGGGCCGAGAATTCGCGGCAGAAGATACGGAGCCACCGTGGGAATGATCCCGAGGCGGAATTCCCCGCCCAGGGGATCGCGGTGTTCCTCCGCGAGACCCACCAGCCGATTTACCTCGCCCAACACCCTCTCGGCCTGCGCCACGATCGACTCTCCTACCGGCGTCAGCATCACCTGCCGGTTGGTTCGCTCGATGAGCGTCACGCCCAGGGTCTGCTCCAGCTTCTTGAGCTGCGTCGACAGCGTCGGCTGGCTGACGAAACAGGCAGCGGCGGCGCGGCCGAAATGGCGGTGTTCCGCCACGGCCACCAGGTAGCGCAGATCGCGCAGGTTCATGACGTGTCAGTCTCCCTCACGGCGCCGCGCCCGGAGCGGCGCAGGATGGCGGGCGCCGCTCCCGGCCGTCGGGCCGCTGCGTCAGGATTGCCGCGATCGCGACGCCCCGTTGCGCAACTTCTTGACCAGTCCCCGGCCGAGCGCGAATGCCGTCGCGGCCGCCACCGGATGCCGCAGTACCGCAATCGCCACCACCGCGAGCCCTGCGCCCGCAATCCAGCCCTGCAGTTGCGGGCTGGTGGCGCGGCCGGTCGTCGCGCGGTTCACGGTGTGTTCGCAGTTGTTCGTGAACAGGTTGTAGCGGCGCGCCCCGTGCGGCACCGCGCCCGCCATGGGCCGCCGGGTCCGCGGGTCCGTCGGGGTCACGCGCAACCGCCGTCCGGCCCGGAACTCACCCAGGGTGGAGGCGTGTTCTCCGCGCCAGGGTGTGTTGTGCAGAATACGGCCATCGTCAAGCACCACACCCTTGTGCATGACCAACCACTTGCGGCGGGCAACGATGTCGCCCGGCTGACAGTCCGGCTGCATCAGGCAGTTCCCGATCGTCACTCCTGCCTGAAACCTAACACATTCCGTGCCAGTCTTGCCTCCATGCCGCGCTTCCGTGCCGTTCGTGGGCCGGCCCTCCCCGATTCACCCCCACGAACGGCCCCGGGATGGCGAAACCCGCCGGTATCTGGCAGAAACCGCCAGCCCGACCTACTCATGAATGAACGTAGGGAGGCTGGCAAGAGTAGTGAAAGCACTGGGTGGCGCGGACCAGAGCGCGCGGAGGCGTGCTTACAGCACGTTGAGCACGCGGCGGGAGCACGCCCAGTGCTTTTGCTGCTATTGACGGCCGCAGTAGTTTATTCATGAGTA
>CAZWZH010000048.1:0-7698 GCA_964638775.1 uncultured Pseudomonadales bacterium | reverse complement strand
TGTCCGCATAGTGATGTGCGGCTTTGCTGTCGAAGGACAACAACCGGTTGCCGAAGGCGTCCGTGAGCATGGCCTCGATTTCCGAGAACAGGGTGTCGCGGCGCCGACCGGCGGGCAGGATGGCGGCCCCGAAGCGAAGTTCCGCCTCGCCGATGGCGGAGAAAAACAGTTCCTCCGCCGGTCGTGCGGCTGTCCACGCATCGACCCCAGGGTCCGGTGACCTGCGCATCAGTTCGGAAACCACGTTTGTGTCGAGTAGCATCACCTATCGTCACTCCTGCACGAACTGCACGAACTGCACGAACTGCATGAACTGCATGAACTAGTCGAATGTCGGAGGCTCTGCGGAACTCTCCCTAGGCGGCAGCTTGAGGTCAACACCCCGGGACGGCCCGAAATGCCCACGGATGACGCTCGCAAGGTCCCGGGGTTCGGGTTTTCTTGCGACCGCATCGCCCAGGATCAGCCGTGCTTCCTCCTCCATGGACCGCCCGTTGCCGGCCGCACGTATGCGCAATCGGGTTTTCACCTCGGCGTCGAGATTGCGGATGGTAATGCTCGCCACAGCCATGTCGTCCTCGAACTGTCCAGCCTCCAATCTAAAGTTTGATTGCAATGCAATCAAGCACGGTTGCCTTGTCGATGTAAATCATGCTTTTTGTCGAGCCATCCGACAGGGCCGATCTGTGAGTTCTTGCAGCGAGGGTAAACCGGACGAACAATACAGTCTGTAGGACATTGACCCGAGTTCGCTCATGAATCTCGATCGGATGAGCGGGAGTCGACCGACTACGGTGACGGCTGTTTTGTTCTTTGCCGGCGGGGGAAACTGCTGAGCGAGGCGCGCTGGTGCGGTACCGTGTCTGTATTAGCGGGGAGAAATCCGATTTCACGGCAGAGCGCCAAGCGGTTTCAGGAAGCGCAGCGCCTTCTGCAAGGCGGTGAAGCAGCGCCTGCCGAAGCGATTTGCGCCGATGTTCTGAAAGACCAGCCGAACGACGCCAATTTCCTGTGCCTGTCGGCCCGGGCGCTGGTCAAGCTCGGGCGCTACCAGGATGCGGATGAGCGCATCGAGTGCGCCACCTCGCTCTACCCGAAATTCGCCCGCCCCCACGAGGCGCGCGGCGAGCTTCTGGCCGCGCAAGGCCTGGTGCAGGACGCCGTCGATGCGTTCAGGAAGGCCCTGGAACTCGACCCCAAGCGCCGGAATGCCCGGGTTCGGCTCGGGCAGTTGCTGCTGGTGCTGGGTGAAGTGGACGAAGCCCGGGCGCTGAAGTCGGAGTTCATGGAGTTGGACGAGGACAACCGGGACATCGCCCGGGCGGGCGACCTGGAGAAGCAGGAGAAGTTTGCCGAGGCCGAAAAGATCTACCGCAGCATTCTCACCCGCCATCCGGAAAACGTCACCGCCATGCGCCTTTGGGCCCGGCTCGGGATTCAGGAAAAGCGTTATGGCGAAGCCGAGGTGCTGTTACGGCAGGCGGTAAAGGTGGCGCCCGGATTCACCGGCGCCTGGTCCGACCTGTGCGGCGCGCAGTTCGAGCAGGAGAAATACGACGACGCCAGGCACAGCGCGCTGCAGTTGACCCGGTTGAATACCGGTTCGGCGGAAGGGCACGTATGGCTGGCGGCGGTTACGGCGGCGGAAGGGAACCACATCGAGGCCGTGCGGCACTACGATGAGGCACTGGAGGTGGAACCCGATCATTCCGGCGCCATGTGCGGCAAGGGCAACGCGCTGCGCACCGTCGGCGACCGGGAGGGCGCGATCGCCGCCTACCGAGAAAGCATCGAGGCGCGCCCGCTGTATGCCGAGGCGTACTGGAGCCTGGCGAACCTGAAGACGTTCCGCTTCGAGGAGCGGGAGGTTCAGGCGATGCTCGAGATGCTCGACGACGACCGAGTCGAGGCGGAGGGCCAAGTGCAATTGAACAACGCCCTGGGGCTGGAATTCGAGGCGCGTGGGGACTACGGGAAGGCGTTCGAGTACTTCGACCATGCCTGCATGCTGCGCCGCGAGCAGGAGTTCTACGACCGCGTCGAGACCGAAGAGCGCACCGACCTGGCGATCGAGGCGTTCTCCAGGGAGTTTCTCGACGCGAACGCGGGTAACGGCTGCCCCGATCCCGCGCCCATATTCATTGTCGGCCTGCCGCGTTCCGGATCGACGCTGCTGGAACAGATCCTGTCCAGCCACTCGCGCGTCGACGGCACCCACGAGCTGGCCGACCTGGGAAGAATCGTCCGCTCCAGGCCGGAACTGGTGGACCCGCCGGCCCGCTATCCGGCATCCATTGTCAATCTCGATACCCGGGAGTTCGGGCGGATGGGCGCCGAGTACATCGAGCGCAGCCGCCGGCACCGGGGCGGGGCGCCGTTCTTCACGGACAAGAACCCGAACAACTTCGTGCACGCGGGGCTGCTGCACCTGATTCTGCCCGACGCGAAGATCGTCAATGCCGTGCGTCATCCGCTGGACAGTTGCTTCGGCAGCTACAAGCAACTGTTCGCCGCGGGCCAGCCTTTCACCTACGACCTGGTGGAACTCGGCGAGTACTACCTGCAGTACCAGCGCCTGATGGACCACTGGCACGAGGTGCTACCCGGCAAGGTACTCGACGTTCACTACGAAGAGGTGGTGGCGGATCTCGAGGGCCAGGTGCGGCGGATTCTCGAACACTGCGGCCTGGAACTCGAAGAATCCTGCCTCCGGTTCCACGAGACGGAGCGATCCGTGAAGTCGGCAAGCTCCGAGCAGGTGCGCAAGCCCATCTACTCCAGTTCCGTCAACCTGTGGCGGCGCTACGAGGAACACCTCGAACCGCTGATCGAAACGCTCGAGCCGCTCCTGTTGACGCTACCCGAAGCCGACCGTCCCGCAAGCCTGGGCGGCCCCGTTTCCGGCAACGCTTCCCACGGTTGACCGGCCGGCGGGCCTGCCCGGTCAAGCTGTATCGGCGTAGGCGAGACCGCTCATGGAGGGTCCGGGGCCGTGGGACCGCCGAGGACACTCTGGTTATACATTATGGAAAAAGCCGGGATGTTCGGCGCGGGATAGGTATTGTTACCGTACAGCGAAGTCGTTGAATAGCGGCTTCAGTTTTATAATGTATAACAATTGGGGTCGCGAATTGTATTGCCTCGGACTCTGCGCCTATAATCGAAGCCAAGCAGGTTTGCCTGCCAGGGGATGGGTATAACGCGCCGACCCTGATCCGGTTGGCCGCATCTCGCCCCGTTTCATTCGCGAAGGGGAATCGATGATGCGCCAGAAGAATCCGTACTCCATGAAACCGGTCGCGGCAGCCGTTTCCGCGGCGATCGCGGCGCCCGCCGCCGTTCAGGCACAGGAAACACTGACGGAAGAGGCCGCTGGCGAACGACTCGAAGAGATCATCGTCACCGCCACCAAGCGCGAACGGAACGCGCAGGACATCCCATCCACGGTGCACGCGATGCCGGAGGCGATGCTCAAGGAAATCGGCGCGCTCAGCACGGAAGACTATACGCGCTTCCTGCCGAGCGTTAACTGGATCAACTTCTCGCCGGGCCAGAACAACCTCGTGTTCCGCGGCATCAACACGACCACCGGCAACTTCATTTCCACCTCCAGCGCATCGATGTACCTGGACGAGATTCCGGTCACCCAGACCAACGGTTCGCAACCCGAGATCCGCCTGCTCGACGTGGCGCGCACCGAGGCGCTGTCGGGCCCCCAGGGCACGCTGTTCGGCGCCGCCGCCCAGTCAGGAACCCTGCGCGTCATCACCAACAAGCCGGACCCGACCCGGTACGAAGCCAGCGCCGACCTCGAGTACCGCAGCGGTCATACCAGCGATGCGAGCCACAGCCTCACCGGCGTGATCAACATCCCGGTGGTGGAAAACCAGTTCGCCCTGCGCTTCGCCATGCAGACCGCCAAGGACGGCGGCTACGTCGACAACGTACTCGGGCACACGCCGGACACCTGGCGGGGCGAGACCGCGGCGGAGAACGCGGCGGCCGGCGGAAGCTGGGGCGCGAACCGGCTGGCGTGGGGCCAGCACCGCAACGACGATGTCGCCCAGAAGAACTGGAACGATGTCGACTACACCGCGTTCAGGGCCTCGGCGCGTTGGGACATCAACGAAAACTGGAGCGCGACGGCCGCCTACCACTACGGCGAGACCGAAGCCCATGGCAGTTCCTCCTACAACCCCTTCGTCGGCGACCTGAAGACCGTCGAGTTCGTCAGGGACTACAACCACACCGAATGGGACATGATCTCCCTGCAGATCGAGGCCGACCTCGGCTTCGCGCAACTGGTCTCGGCGACGAGCTTTTTCGAGAACCAGCGCTCGTACCAGATCGACAACACCATGTACTACAAGTACTACACGACCCGCGCCTATTGCGGGGACCGGGGCGTTTGGGCGGATATCCAGTATTACTGGCACTGGGAGAACCCGCAGACGGGCCGGGCGATCTATGCGCCGCTGTACTGCGTCCAGGCGGCGGTCAACCCGACCGGCCCCGTGGACCAGCTCGCGGAGGTGATCGGTGTCGGCGAGGGGCCGGAATGGCAGGAGCGTTTCGCCCAGGAAATCCGGCTCACCCACCAGGGCGAGAACTTCGACTGGCTGGCGGGTTTCTACTACGAGGACGCCAACGATTCCTGGAATTCCGTCTGGCTGGCGGAGGCCAACGTGCCCTTCCGCGAGTCCATGTCGTTCGCCTTCATGCAGGATTGCGCCAACGCGCAGCCCGGCAGCCCCACTTACCGGATGTGGGAATGCAACCCGAACAACTATCCGAACGGGATTCGCTCCGGCCCCGGCGACGTGGCGGCCGCACTGGCGAACGCCGACACCTACTGGACATCCTGGGACGACACCGACTGGGAAACCATCGCCGCATTCGGCGAGTTCACCTGGCACGTCACCGACAGGCTGAACGTGACGGTGGGTGGCCGCTGGTTCGAGATCACCAACGAGAAGGTTTACACCAAGATCCTGGGCGGCCACCGGGGAACGGTGAAGGACAAGCTCAGCGGCGGCTTCATCCAGCCGCGCTGGGACGGCAACGACATCAAGCAGACCGGCAAGATCACGGAATTCGTGCCCAAGTTCAGCATCGACTACAACGTCAACGACGACATGATGGTCTACGGGCTCTACTCCGAGGGCTACCGCACCGGCGGCGTCAACCGGGCCAACAAGCGGGCGATCTGGGAACGCACGCTCTGGGGCCAGGTCTGGGAGCCGGACAAGCTCGCCAACTACGAAGTGGGCTGGCGGTCGCGGTTCGCCGACGACACGTTGCAGATCAACGGGACGTTCTTCTACATGGCCTGGGACGACTTCCAGCACGAGGTGGTCGACCCGAGTTCGGGCGAGTGTGTCGATGTCAACGCCACCGGCCCCTGTTCGGGTCTCGATGCGCTTCCCTGGCTGTCCATCGTCGGCAACGTGGGCGATGCGCACAGCACCGGGATCAGCGCGGAATTCGACTGGGTCGCGACGGATCAGCTTCAGCTCGGCGGCAATCTCCAGTACCTGATCGAGGCGGAGATCGACAGCGTCACCTCCGATGAGCGGGCGGGCATCGAAAAGGGCCAGGAACTGCCCAACGTGCCCGACTTCCAGGGCTCGCTGTGGGCCACGTACACCTGGCCGGTGAATTTCGTCGGCGCGAGTGAGATGTTCGTGCGCGGGCAGATGTCCTTCCGGGGCAAGACGCATACGGGCCTGGTGCCCAGGGGCGAGGATTCCGGGAATCCGACCTTCGACACCGACTCCTATGCGATTGCGGACATTCGGCTGGGCTTGCGCTCGGACGACAGCAGGTGGCAGTTCGACGTCTTCGTCAGGAACGTGGGCGACAAACGGGCGATGGTCTACCGCAGTTCCGATACCGCCGCCTGGCAGTGGGGAAGGACGGGCGAGTACGAGCGTTCGAACGAGATCTACACGGTCCGGCCGCGGGAGTTCGGCGTGCGTTTCCTGACCCGCTGGGGCGACTGAGCGCCGCCGGATTGTGCGCGCGCCTTCTCCCTGAAACCATGCAAAGACCCCGCCCCGGCGGGGTCTTTTGCGAAAAACCCGCACCGGGGACGGGAATGCCGGGACTTGAAACGGGATAGCGTCATGACTCGCCGACGGTTCACCGGCGTGGTCACTGCCGCAGGCGTTCGCGGGAAGGGCTGACCAGACGCCCGACAGAACCATGCAGCCGACGATCGTATTCGAACCCCATATCCCCACCGCATTGCATCGCGCGCTCGAATACGCCGGAGACGATGGCTTCGTGGCATCGTTGCCGGACCTGTTGCGCGCCCGGGCCAGCGCGCCCTACGACAATATCGTGTGGAATACGTGGTTCACGTCGCATTCCGAGGAATGCGTGCTCCAAACGCCCGGGGGCAACCCCGTGGTGGTGGCGATTCACGGCGGCGGCGTGCTCGGAACGCCGGAACGATTCGAGCGGAGCCTGAACGCGGACATGGACCATCGGAACGAGGAAGGCCTGACCGGGGACGGCGCCGCGAAAATCACCCCGCAGGAGGCCCGCGATGTGCTGGAAGGCCGGCTGCCCGACGGGACGGAAATCCCGGTGTACCCGTTCAGCGAATTCAGGCGGGGCATCGCCGGCCTGCCGCGTCGCTACGGTGTGGTGCTGGACTTCGAGCTCGCGAGAAAGACGGAGAAGGGTTTCACGCCATTCGAGGTTCTGAAGGAGGAACCGAACTTCATCGTCCGGGCCGGTGGCCTGGAAGCGGCGGCTGCGTATCTCGACCGGTTCCAGGCACGTCATGACACGAAGCTGATGGGGAATTTCCATCCCTTCAACCACATCGATCCGGATCAGCCTCAGACCCGGGTGATATTCCTGGCCGGCAACAAGGGCGGCGTTGGCGGCGAGGGCGACTATTTTTATGGCTATGACTCGGACTATGGCATAGGCGGCTACGCTCACATGGTCGGCATGGCCCGCTATGTTGCCGTTGCGCGGCGCGAGACCGGTCCCGGCGGCCTGCGCGGCCAGGACTTCGAGCGCCGAGGGAGGTTGGAGACGTGAACACGCGACGCGAACTGATCCGGGCCACTACCATCGTCGGCATCGGAATGCTGGCAACCCCCCGAGTCCTTGCGAGAGAACCGGAGCTGCGCATGGTGGCGAGAATCTTCTTCGATTCCTACAACACCCTGGCTTTGCGCCAGGCGTTGAGTTACGCGGGCGATGACGGCTTTGTCGCATCGTTGCCGCAACTGTTGCATGCCCGGGTCAACGCCGATTACGACAACATCGTCTGGAACACCTGGTTCAGCGCCCAGTCAGAAGAGAGTGTCGTTGCCACGCCCCAGGGAAACCATGTCGTGGTCACCGTCCACGGAGGCGGCATTTTCGGCAATCCGGCGCGCATCGAGCGTGCGCTGCGCGCCGACCTGAGCCGCCACAACGTCCATGGATTGACCGGACAGTACGCCGCCAGGATCACGAAGGCCGAGGCGCGCGACCTGCTGCGCGGCAGGCTGCCGGACGGTACGGAGTTTCCGGTTCATGACTTCGTGGAATTCAGGCAAGGTGTGGCTGCGCTGCCCCGGCGCTATGGAATCGTGCTGGATTACAGGACGGCGAAAGACTCCCCGACCGGCCACGTTCCTTTCGAGGCGCTGCGCGGCGATCCGGTCACGATCTGCCGCGCCGGCGGCGCAGAGG
>CAZWZH010000047.1:0-37123 GCA_964638775.1 uncultured Pseudomonadales bacterium | reverse complement strand
CCCCGCCGCGGCATACCCGCAGCAAGCCGCCCACGCCCAGCCCCAAATCGCCGACTACAGCGCCCCACAACCCGGACACCGCCCCGGACAACCCCGATTCCCCGCCGCGGCAAACCCGCAGTAAACCGCGCGCATCGGCTTCCAGCGGTATCGGCCAGCCTGGACCGGCTCCGGACAAGCCGGACACAGCCGGTGACTCCCCCGTGCCGCGACAGCAGCGATCCGGGGCGCGGACGCCTTCTTCCACTGTTTCCCCCCCTCCACAACGTGAGCAGGGACGAATCAACGCTCCGTCGCCGAACACCGACAAGTCCGGGCCTTCCCCTGTCACGCCAACGTCAGCGGATCCGACGCCATCGATGGAAGTGTCGAACACGCTCGCACCGGCCGAACCTCTGGAATCCGCACGCTCGAACGGCGCTGAGGTACCCCGGATTCCGGTCGCGCGATCCGCCGGGTTCGCTCAGCAGGTTCCGGAGGTTGTCGACCGCATACTGGTTTCAATTCCGAACTCCGGCGGCGGCGACGAAGTCCGCATTCAACTCAAGCCCTCGAGTCTGGACGGCAGCGAGATCCGGATTTTTCGCGACGCGGGCGAAATCAACATCGTCTTCATACCAAAGTCCGAAGCCTCCAGGGAGTTTCTGACGGGTCAGGAGGCTCGCTTTCAGTCAATTCTGGCTGACCGCATGAACGACGACCGCATCCGCGTCGAGGTCGAACCGGTCAACCGCGGCAGGACGTTCGCCGAGGAGAACGAAGGGCGTTCCCGACAGCAATACACCGCCGAAGACGACGACCCCTCTCACGGTTCCCCCTCGCACGGCGTAATACTCTGAGCCGAAAGGCACACTCAGTGGAGAACTTTCGTGAACCATTGGTTCGGACCATTGTCTCAATCAGGTAATGGCCTCCGGCGGGAGGCATGGATTCCCAAGCGTGACTGAACGGTGATCTGGCGTCCTATTTCTTATCCGCGACTGTCCGTCAACGCTATCGCGACGATCAATGCGCTGCTTTCGGGTGACCGGCCGATCGAGATGGCAAACGGCGATGTCGGCTACTCGGTCCGGCCGCGCGCCGCTCTGGAACGATTCAACACCTGCAGGTCGCTCTGCATCGAGGTGGGCGGCACCGCCATCGACGTTCACCTGAGTCCCGCCACGCTCGAGGCCGTGCTGACGGATCTGCTTTCCAGGCAAGCCTTCGAGGAACTGGACAAGGACCTCCAGTTCGCGGTGCTCGAAACCGCTCTGGCGGACCCGCTCGACACCCTGAGCCTTTACTTGCAAACACCGGTAACGCTGACAGCCACAACCGGAACCGGGGGTACCGACTCCGATACAGTCGAGTCAGGCTGCCCGGTCGGAGAGCCCCGCAGCATGCCGCACAGCCTGCGGTTCGAGATCCAACGGCAATCGGATGCATCCCTTTTCGTGGTGCAGGCAGACCTCGACGCCGGCTTGCCCGAGTCGGCCCTACAGATTCTCGGCGACGGTTCCGCCCGGCGCCGGCGCGACTTCGCCGCCCTGCCCGCGCCGGTGGTGTTCGAGCTCGGCAGGGCCGTTCTGCCCGCCTCCGACGCACAAAGCCTCGAACCGGGCGACATAGTGCTGTTCGACGAGAGCTACGTCGATGACGGCAAACTGCGCATCAGCATCGGTGACCGGATCATTCATCAAGGAGAGATCAACGGTCTGGACCTGACGGTCACGGCAACCCCGGCAAACGAGGCACGCACCCGATGAGCTCCCAACCGGATGCCGTCGCGGCCGAATTCGATGCCGACTCCCTGCCGGTAAGGCTTCAGTTCATCGCCGGCGTACTGGACGTCCCCTTCGGAGAGCTGTCAAGCATCGGCCCCGGTTACGTCTTCGATCTGATGCAGGCCACCCACGGTCACGTCGAAGTCCGCGCCTACGGCAGGACGATCGGCAGGGGAGAACTGGTTGAAGTCGACGGGCGGGTGGGCGTGCGCATTCTGACATGCACGTAGCGGGGTGATTTCGCCAAACCATGGAAAACCTGCCCGACCCGCCTCTTCTGATCGTCATGCTCGGCACCCTGGGCGTGATGCCGTTTCTCATCGTGATGGGTACCAGTTTCGTCAAACTGGTGGTCGTATTCGGTTTGGTCCGCAACGCACTGGGGATACAGTCGATTCCGCCCAACATCGCCATACATGGCCTGGCGCTGATACTGACGGTGTACATCATGATGCCCGTGGCCCTGGAAACCTACGACCACCTGATTGCCCAGAACGTCACCTACGACAACCTGGAGGAGATAGGCGCTTCCTTTTCCGGCGTCATGGCGCCGTACAGGGAATTTCTGGTCCGGCATGCGGGCGAGAAACACGTTGAATTCTTTGTTGAAACCGCGAGCACGCTCTGGGGCGAGGCGCGCCAGCAGGAGTTGAGCCGGGACAATCTTTTCATCCTGATTCCCGCTTTCGTCGTTGGAGAACTGACCTCGGCGTTCGCGATCGGTTTTCTCATCTATCTGCCGTTCATCGTCATCGACCTCATCATCTCCAACATATTGCTGGCCATGGGCATGATGATGATGTCGCCGATAACGATTTCGCTACCGCTGAAGCTCCTGCTGTTTGTCTTCCTGGACGGCTGGGAGCAACTCGTCCAGGGACTGATCCTGTCCTATCAATGAGACCGGTTCATGTCTGAAGCGGAGATCATCAACCACTCGGCCCAGGCCCTGCTCCTGGTGCTGGTGCTGTCCATGCCCCCGATCGCGGTCGCCTCACTGGTGGGAATCATCGTCGGGCTCTTTCAGGCGCTCACCCAGATCCAGGAACAGACGATTTCGTTCGCCTTCAAGCTCGCGGCCATCATTCTCGTGCTTTTCCTGACCATGGGGTGGGTAGGCGCCGAGCTGATCAGCTATGGCATGGAGTCCTTCGACCGAATCGAGCGCATCCGGTGACAGCGCCGAGCGAGCGGAACGGAACGGCGGCTCCGCTGTGGAAGATGAGAGTCCTCTCCGGCCTGCATGCCGGAGCCGAGGCGATTCTGTCCGATGACGAGGACACGAGCATCGGCAGCGACGACGATTGCGATCTGGTGCTCCATGACGACGGCCTCGGCGAGCGTCACATCCACTTGAGCGTTGCAGACGCCGGCGTGCGGCTGAGGGTACTCGATCTTGACCAGCCGGTATTCGTCGACGGCCGCAAAGTCGATGAGGCAGCCGATCTCCAACCTTACCAGGTGGTGGCGTTCGGGCGGTCGTCCTTTGCCCTGGGGCCGGTCGGCCAGGCGTGGCCGATTATCGAAATTCCCGATATCGAGGCGGAGGAACCCGGGAATCCCGGAGAACAACCGCCGCGCCATCGCCAAAACGGGTCTCTGACAAAAAGCCGTGTCAACGGTGTCGGTCGCGGGACAGCCGCAGTAGCGCAGGCGCCACCGGCCAGACCGCGATTCAGGCATCGATTCCGTCCGCACGCGGCCATGGCGGCCGGCCTGTCACTGTTCGTTGCGATGCTGGCCGCCTGGCTGCTTGTCCCGAAGGAAATCCCCCAGCGCGTCTTCGATCCCGACGCGGCGCAAGAGCGGATCAGGGCAATGGCGCACCGATACGGCGCCCTCGTGGAGGTGACGTCAGGCGGCCCCGAGGGCCAGAGAATTTCCGTGACCGGCAGCATCGGCACCACCCGCGACCGCCAGCGCTTTCTCGATGAACTGGCCGGAACGGGCATTCAGGCAACGGCGTGGATCACAGCCTCTGAAGATATCGCCAGAATCGCGTCCCTGTTCCTCGACCAGGCCCTGAACTGGAACCGCAAGAACCGGGTAACGGTGCGAGCCCTGGACGACTCGCCGAACACGCTTCTCGTCTCCGGCTACGTCGAGAAGGAAGGCGACCTGTCCGCCGCCATGATCGGTCTTGAACGCGACTCCGGGGACCAGGTGCGTTTCCGCTACGAGGTACAGACGAAAAAAGATCGAATCCGGATACTGAAACGCCGGCTCGAAGAACTGGGTTCCGAATACAAACTGCGCGTGCAGGAACTGGAAGACGGCATCAGCCTGTTCGGCCCGAGCCCCGATAGTGCGAAGATGGCCGAACTCACCGAACTGACGAAGCGATTCAACGAAGAGTTCAATGCCCGGCCACGGCTCAGGCTGACAGGTAACGAGCGTTTCCTCGGGGAATCCACGATAGACCTCGACATTCGGGCCGTGGTTCTCGGCGACCGGGAGCATGTCGTTCTGCACGATGGCAAGAGCTACGCGGAAGGCTCGACCATCGACAACGGCTACCGCATACAAACGATCGAACCGGAGTTCATCGTTCTGGAAAAACCTCTTACGCTGGTGGCGCGGGAAAACGGGGAACGGCCGGACATCGCCTACTATGTTCTCGGGCAGCGGTGAGTTTCACTCATCCGAGAGCGCCCTGTCGTGCAGCAGCCTCAACACTTCGGCCACCGGGGCGACAAGATCACCGGGAATGTACCGGTCGAGATCCGCATCCGCCAATAGCGAGCGGGCGAGCGATGCGTTCACCATCACCGGCACGCCCTCCCGCCTGGCAATCGCGACGATACGCCGCGCGTTCAATCCCTGTTCCTTCAGCGTGACCACGGGCAACGCGGTTACATCGCGGTCGTAGTACAGCCCGACGGCCACGTGCACCGGATTGGCCAGGATGAGGCTCGACCGCCTGACGTTGGCGGTCTCGTGCGTGCTGATGATTTCCATGAACAGGCTGCGGCGGCGTCCTTTCATCTCCGGGTCGCCTTCCGATTCCTTGAAGTCCCGCTTGACCTCGTCCCTGGTCATCCTGAGCTCCCTGATGTGCGCGCGCTTCTGGAAGGAATAGTCCACCGCCGAGACGGCAAGGAAAGCCAACGAGACATAGATGGCCATCTCGCGAAACAGGGCCCCCAGCACCGCCATGACACACTCCAGCCCGCAATCGAGAATCGCCACCAGGGCAGGCATCCCTTTCCACAGTACAAAGGTCACCGCCCCGCTCAGAACCGCAATCTTGACGATCGACTTGATCAACTCGACGAGGTTCTTTCTTGAAAAGATGTTTTTCAGCGCCGTGAGAGGATTGATGCGTTTCGCTTCGGGCTTTGCCGCTTTCGGCGCAAACAGGGCGCCGACCTGCACGAAATTCACGAATATCCCTGCGATCAGGGAGATTCCCACGGGCGGGCCGAGAAGGGCCAACGACAGGACGATCGCTTTCATTCCCATCGCGCCGAGGGCCTGTTCGAACGTCATCTGCCCGATCCATGCCGGAAAGTCGAGCAGCTCCCTGAACAGACGCAGGTGAAATTCCGAGCCCAGGTCGAAATAGAACAGCAGCAGTACCAGAATGATCGCGCTGACCATCTCCTTGCTCTTGGCCACCTGCCCTTCCTTGCGCGCCTCACGCAGCCTCCTGGGTGTGGGCGGTTCGGTCTTTTCGGAAGACGGGCGATTCACGAGCGGGCCCGGCTAGAGCCGGCGCAGCAGGTCCACGACTTCGAAGTCGACGAGCCGCTCGCTGAAATACAGGATAAGCGGTGTCCAGCAGAGGATCAGCACGAACAGGGCCACCGCGCTCTTTATCGGCATGGACAGGAAAAAGACATTGAGTTGCGGTGCGAATCGGCCGACAAAGCCCAGGCCCAGTTCCGAAAAGAACATGGCGATCACCACCGGGCCACCGACAACAACCGCAATCAGCGAAATCAGCGCGAACTGCGATACGAAGAAGTCGACGACCTGCCTGTCGATGGCGGGCCAGAACGAGGTCACCGGCCAGACTTCGTAACTGAGGTAAATCCCGTGCAGAAAGACCATGAACAACCCGGAGCAGAAGAACACCGCGATCAGGGACTGCACAAGGAACAAGGCAAGCGGTGAGGTCTGCTCCCCCACCATCGGGTCGAAGGAACTGGCCATGGTGGCGCCGCGCTGGTTGTCGATGAAATCCCCCACCGCCTGAATGCCCCAGAAGATCACCATGAGCACCGAACCGATGAGCATGCCGAGCAGGAACTCCTTGACAGCCGCCCCGGCGAACAGCAGATGCGTTAGGCCGGCGTTCGCAAGCTGCGCCGATACGAGCGGATAGACCACGACCGACAGGGCCGCGGCGACACCGTTCCTGGCCAGGGTGCCGCCAAGGACGTTGGGACCGAGAAACGACAGGGCGGTCATTGCCCCGATGATGCGCGGCATGGACAGAACCAGGGTGTAGAAGACTTCCTTTCCGAAATGAGCGAGCGGGTCCATCCCGTTCAGCGCCCCTGCCGAACGGTGGTTGCCGCCGCTCCGCCCCCCGGGCTGCCGATTACCGCGAAGTGCGGGGCCGAGCGCCCTGCCGGCCGCTCCCGGCACGGGCGCGCAGAATCGGTGACCCTGCGCATCAGGGGCGCACGATGGAATGGGGAAGCGTTTCCAGCGGCGCCGGCGGCTCCGCTGCGCCCAGCACATTGCGATAGCTGTCAACCGAATTCAGGTGTTCTTCGATCTGGGCTTCGAAGTCGCTGGCGGTCATTCCCGCGAGTTTCGAACGCGCAAACAGCGTGACGCTGCCGTCGTCCGACAACGCGGGCGTGCTGCGGCTGCGCTTCATGCGATGCAGCGCATAGTTCATGAGTCGACCGAACCACTCCCGTCTTTGCATCGGCGGATCGGGAGGCATCGCCAGGCGAGAGACAAGGTGCAGGTTCTCAAACCACTCAATACAACGAACGCGCAGGTCCGGGTCGAAACCGATCTCGAAGACGCCCTGATCGTCCGGACTCGGGGGCTCGATGCCCCGTCGGAGGGCAAATTCCCTCACAAGGGACTGCAGTTTGCGCATCGGCGCCAACTACGCCTCGACGACCGGCTCATCCAGCGCGGGGTAGGCCTCGAGTGCCGAGCGAAGAGCTTCGATCTGCGCCTCGACCCCGGTCTCCACCACGCCGAGCTCGGTTTCGATTCTGCAGGCATCGACGTCAATCCCGGCATCCTCGATCACCTCCACCGGCGCGATACCCGCCCCCGCACCCTGCACGCCGAGAATCCTTTTTTCGATGTCACGATGCTGATGCGGAGAAACGTGCAACCGAATCTTTCCCTCGTCTCTTACCTCGCCCAACAGTTGGCCGATCATGCCCGCCACCGCCTCCACGTCGTCAAACTCGCCGATGATCCGTCGTACGGCATCGACAACGATGGCGATCAACTTTCTTTCCGACCGGTTCCAGTAGCCTTGCGCCGCAATCGCCGTTTCCGTCAGCAGTTCCCCGACCGCCTGCCTGCCTTCTTCGATACCTTCCGCCTTGCCCCGCTCGCGGCTTCGTTCGTATGCCCGCCTGCCCTGTTCTTCGATTCGAGCCACGGTTTCCCGGGCTTCGGCGATCACATGGAAGGCATCGGCCTTGATCAGGTTGCCCAGCGGCACGACATCCGCCCGATCCAGGCGCTTTATCGCAAGACGGCTCATACGACATCCACCTGGCGGTCGAGCAGTGTGAACAGGCGCAGGAAATCAGCCGGCTTCGCCGCTAGGGGCCGCCAGTGGCGCTTGACGGAATCCATGGGAAACTTCAACTGCAAGCGGCGAACCAACCCGGACGGCGCATCCTGGAGTGCCGCCGCAAGCGCCCTCATTCCGAGCCCCCGGCATCGCTCTATCGGCCGATCGAATTCCGCCGGCGACTGGGCGGGAAGGACATCTCCGAGCCGGCTCTGCTGCAGCAGGAACTTCCCGCGCCGCACCGCGAACTCATAGCAGTCGACACCGAACCCGCTCTTGATCCGTAGCGTTTCCTCGCGGCGCAGCGCACCGCAGACCGAAGGCGAAATCAGCGTCAGGCCGGCTAGAACAAGCAACCGGTCGAGACGTTGCCCATCCATCAGCGCAAGCCGCGTCGCCGCCGGCGAAAGCTTGAGACATTCCGCGCGGCCCATGCCCATCTCACCGAGCAGGCGGCGGGACAGATGGCGATGATTGCCCGGTTCGGCCGCAAGCCGGCGTTGCAGGCCCTCCGGCAATTCCCATGAATTCCACCAACTCGGGTCCATGTAGCGGGTCGGCAGAAAAAAGAACGCGAGAACGTCGCCGCGTAGCGCCCCGTCGGCCAGCCCGTTTGCTTCCCGTTTCATCGTCACTTTCAGTGCCCGGCCGGAGTCGCAAACCGCCCGTCAGGCGTTCGGTTCAGCCGCCGGGCGCACCCGGAACAGATGCGCGGCTCCTCCCATGGCAAGGAGCAACGCACCCGCAAGCACTGCGAACAGCAGGTAGAAACGCCCGACCGAGCCCGCCGACATTTCGAGCCCGAGCACCGACCTGAGCGGCTCGCCATCGAAGCAGACCAGGTTTCCCTGGTCGGCCGCGGGAAACAACGCGACATTGACCGCCTCGTATTCGAGGCTCTCGATGCCGCTTGCCACGATAGCCTTGATCTGTGGAATCTGTCCGTTGAGGTCGTAGTTGGGATCGTGCTTGATGAACACCGCCGCCGAAGCCACTGCGATGTCTTGCGAATCTTCGGCGGGCATGACGATATGAACCCTTGCGGTCATCACGCCATCCACGCGCGACAGCGTATCGGCCAGTTCCTGCGACAGGCCGTAAACGTATCGGGTCCGATCTTCGTAGGGGGAAGCAATCAGTTTGTCGGTGTTGAAAAGATCCTTGATCGTCGAGAACTTTTCCTTCGGATAGCCGTTTTTCCGCAACAACGCCATTGCCGCCGGAATCTTGTCGGAGTTGACATGCAGGCTGACGCTGTTTGCTTTTTCCACCTGCTTTTCGCTGCTGATGTTGTGTTGCAGAAGCAAGGCGAGCATCTCGTTGCCCTCCTGCTCATTGAGCTTCGAATACAGTTCCGTCTTGCCGCAGCCTGCAAGGAGAACGAGCAGCGACAGGGCGTACAGCCGCCCGCGCGAACACGTGGGAAGAAGATGCGCGATCATTGGGATTTCAGGAGGGTATCCAGGCCTTGCGTCGACCTCTGCACGCCGGCGGCGGCAAGGCCCACCCGCGCCCTGAACTGCGCGATCTCGGCCTGGGTGTTGAGCAGGTCGACAAGGCGGGATGTGTCGATCGAGGACTTGGCCGCCACAGCTTCGGCCGGCGTCGCGCGCCTCAACGCCGTGGCTTTCCTTGAGGAAATCGGTGTGTTGACAAGTACGCGGTCTCCCAGCGCATGGGCCGGGCCTGCCGTGTCCACGGCCGCGCCCATCTGTTTTCCAAACTCTGCCGCCGCATGGCCGGGTTCCCCGGCATCGACGCCTCGCGCCTGTACCGTGAGAGGCTCGCGCAGCCTGTCGATCAGTTGCCCGGGGATATGTGTCGGATCGATAGCGATTGTGGTGCTCCCATTGCCTCGCGCGGCTGCCGCGCCGGACATGGCCGTCTGCAAGCCGGGCTACACGTCGATCAGGCGTTCCCGATCTCGTGGTCGAGCAGTGATTGGGCGAGCCTGACCGCATCCGGGTCCTGCCCGTCGGCGACAACCGAACGCGCGACTGTCGCCGCTTCGGAACGGCGCCTGGCCATCACCAGGAATAGCCCGAGATAGGCGCGCGCCAAAGCATCGCCGGTCTCGGCCGAGATCTGCTGTTGCGTCATGAATGCGCAGGCTGCCTGGGGATTTCCGCAGGCATTGGCATAGACCATCGCCACCCCGATTATCCAGGCGGGGCTGTCCGGCGAAACCGCCTTTACCGCCTCGAAGATATCCAGGGACGGCTCCTTCATTGAAGGCAAGCGACAGGCCACCAAGCCGAGGCCTACGCAATTTCTGAGTACTTCCCGCGAGATTTCCATCATTCGTTCTTCCTTTACCCGCATTCGGGCCGCAATCCTGCTGCGCGGCGGAAGACCGGCACGCAACAGGAGTCCGCTAGTTCGGCAGGTTGAAGATTTACGCCGTCAGAGCTTTTGAATGATCATCTGCTGGACGTCGCTGATGTCTTTCACCAGCGCCGCCATGATGCCGATCTCCGCCCTGTACTTCGCGACCTCCATTTCAAGCGCAAAGGTGGCCGCGGGATCGTTTCCGTCGAGCGTGTCCATCATTCCGGCGATCTTTTCCTTGTCACGGTTGAGCAGCGCGCCAATTTCGGTCGCGACGCTCTGTATGGTGAACTCGGTGTTGGTCGATGCAGTGGATTCGGACATGTTTTATAGCCTTTATCTGCTTTCGTCCGCCGTTTGACATCGTCAACTCCCGGGAGTTCCCTCGATTTCACATCGTCCCGCATCGGAAAATCTGTTTGGCAGCAGGATGAGTGTCGGTGCCGCTGATCGGCGGTTCAACCGTCGCAAGCCGCGGACAGGGTCGCCAGCAGTGCGCCGCGTTCGATGGTTTGCACCACCGAGGCTTCGCCAATGGCACGGGCCAGAACAAGGCGAATGCGTCCGTCGACGGCTTTCTTGTCGACGGCCATCGCATCGAGCATCGCGCTCGCCCCGATTCCCGCCGGAACCTCCACCGGCAAGCCCAGCGCCCGTATGGCGGCCGGCACGCGCGAGGCGTCCCGTTCGCCGATCATCCCGTGCCGAACCGAGCAGTCCGCGGCCAGCGCCATGCCGATCGCAACGGCTTCGCCGTGCAGAAGGCGCTTGTAGTCCGTAAGCGTTTCAATGGCGTGGGCGAAGGTGTGGCCGAAGTTCAGGATCGCCCGCAAGCCGCTTTCCCGCTCGTCCGCCGCCACAACCCGCGCCTTGATTGCGCAGGAGGTTTCAATGGCGTGCGCCAGGGCGTCCGGGTCCCGGCGCAACAGCCCGGCCGCGCCGGCTTCCATCCAGGCAAAGAACGGCTCGTCGCGGATGACGCCGTATTTCAGCACCTCCGCAAGACCCGCCCGGTACTCACGCTCCGGCAGCGTGGCCAGGGTATCCGTATCTGCAAGTACGCACCCCGGCTGGTGGAACGCCCCGATCATGTTCTTGCCGAGGGGATGATTTACGGCGGTCTTGCCGCCTACGGACGAATCGACCTGGGCGAGCAGCGTGGTGGGAACCTGAACGAAGCGAACGCCGCGCTGGTAGGTGGCGGCCACGAAACCGGCGATGTCGCCCACAACCCCGCCACCCAGGGCGATCAGCGTGGTCGAGCGGCTGTGGCGCCGTTCCAGCAGGGCGTCAACGATGCGCGAGTAGCTCTCCAGCGTCTTGAATCGCTCGCCGTCGTCCAGTTCGAAAACATCCGCGCGCACCTGGCCCAGAGCCGCCCGCAGCGAATCCAGGTACAGCGGCGCCACCGTGCGATTGGTGACCACCATCGCCTGATTGCCCGCCAGGTACGGCGCAAGAACCCCGGCTTGGCGGAGCAGGCCCGCACCGATCAGGACGGGATAGCTGCGTTCGCCGAGTGCGACTTCGAGTTCGATCATGCAATGACCCCGTCGTCCTGCAGCCTTCGCTCGATTTTTCGGGCAAGCGCCCTGGCCCCCTGGCTGTCCGTGAAGAACCGGTAATCGGCGATCTCGGCGTACAGCGGCGTGCGATCCTCCAACAGGCGGCTCAGCGTTTCCCGGCGGTCGCCCACCTGCAGTATGGGGCGTTTGCGGTCGCGGCAGGTGCGCTCCACCAGCCGGTCGACGGAGCTGTCGAGGTGCACCACGCATCCACGCCCGGCCAGCGCGGTTCGATTGGCGGCGCGCAACACGGCCCCGCCTCCGGTTGCCAGCACGATGCCTTCCCTGCGGGTCAACTCATCGATTACGGCCTGTTCGCGTTCGCGAAAGCCCTGCTCGCCCTCCACATCGAAGATCCACGCAACGGGCGCCCCGGCCCGCTCTTCGATGACGTGGTCAGAATCGAGGAATTCCCGACCCAAAGATTGCGCGAGCAGGCGCCCGATGGTGCTCTTGCCCACCGCCATCAGCCCGACAAAGTAGATATTCTGCCGCACCGAACGATTCTAACGCGACCGTGCGACCCGATGCCCGCGGCATGCGCTTTATTCGCTAGCAAGCTGTGTCGTTTCCTCTGCAAGGATGCTGGGCGTAATGAAGATCACGAGTTCCTGTTCGTCGTCGTTTTCGGTGTCGCGCCGGAACAGGCGGCCGAGGTGTGGAATGTCGCCGAGCAGGGGCGTCTTGTTCGTGGAGCGGTTCCTGACCGTCTGGAAGATTCCGCCGAGCACCACCGTCTGGCCGTTCTCGACCAGCACTTCGGTACGAATCTGGTTCGTGTTGATCGACGGTATGCCGTTGAATATCTGCCCGACCGTGTCCTGCTTGACATCGAGCTCCATGACGATGCGGTCGTCCGCCGTGATCTGGGGCGTCACCTGCAGGGAGAGCACCGCATCCTTGAAAGCGGTGGAGGTGGCGCCGCTGCTGGTCGCTTCCTGGTAGGGAATCTCGACACCCGATTCGATGAGGGCGGGGGATTTGTCCGCGGTGACGATCTGCGGCCGCGCCACGACTTCGGCGAAACCTTCCGCCGCCAGCGCCGAGATCTCCAGGTCGACCAGGTACCCTTCCGCCGTGATGCCCACACCGAAACTCGAAGCGTCAGACCGGTGAACCCCAAGGTCGACCGCCAGGCCCTCCGGGTATGAGAGAGCGATGCCGCCCTGCTCGCCGGACCCGGACGTGTGCAGTTCGCCCAGGGCGGCAAGCGAACCGCCGAACCTGAGTTCCGTTTGCCCGTTGCGCTTGACCGCGCCGCCACCCCAGCGAATGCCCAACTGTTCTGAATGGTTATTGCTGACGGTCACGATTCGCGACTCGATCAGCACCTGCCGCACCGGTACGTCCAGTCGCCGGATCACCCGGCGGAACGCCTCGATGTTGGCGGGGGTGTCCGTGAGGATGATGGCGTTCGTGCGCTCGTCCACCAAGACGCTGCTCCGGGCTGAAAGCAGGGAGCCTTCGCTGCCGGAAGCCGTGAACAGCGCAAGCAATTGTGCCGCGTTGGCATACCGGACCTGAATGAATTCGCTGGCAAGCGGTGCGAGGTCGGCCAGCGCCTGCCGGCTCTCCCGCTCGAGTTGTTCCCGAACCGCGATCTCCTCCATGGGCGCGACCAGCACGATATCGCCTTCCCGCCGCTGCCCCAGCCCGTTCATCCTGAGAATCAGCGCCAATGCCTGTTCCCAGGGTACGTCGATCAGCCGCAAGGTGATGCGGCCCGCGACCGTATCGCTTGCAACGAGGTTGAACTCGCAGAAATCCGCGATCAACTGCAGTGCGGCACGCACCTCGATGTCCTGGAAGTCGAGCGACAGGTTGCCGGCCTCGGCCCGCGGGGAACCCGGCTGTCCGGCCGTGTCGCCGTGCCGGGCGGCGGTGCGTTCCGCCAACGGGCCGTTGACACCTGCATGCCCTGCCGTGCAAGGCTCGCCGAGTTTCGCAGGCGACGCCTCTGCGGCGCCCGCCGCGGGTGCGGCCACGCAAAGAAGGGCGGATACAACGACAAACGCGGCCGGGCCGCTCACTTGTTTCACGGCTTCCGATCCTCCGTGAATTCCGGTAACGGCCGCCTCAGGGAAACGATGCGGGTGCGTTCGGTCTGGGCGCCGCCATTGTGAACGATTTCGAGAAGTTCCATCGCCAGGGGATCGATCGCCCGAACGCGCCCGCGCTGCTCCCCGAGGTAGTCCCCCACGCCGATGCGGTGCACCCGCCCGCCGTCAACCCGCACCAGGCCGAAGCGGACGTTCCCGCGGGCCAGGGTCCCCACCATGGCTATCCGGTCTACCGGAACACTTCCCAGCAGGTGCCGGGACCGATCGGAATCCGAAGCGGCGAGCGCGGGCTTCGCCTGATGAACCGCCGCCCATCTGGCCGAAGACTCGAACGGGCTCCGATGACCGCGTGCCCGATAGCCGAAGGTTTCCGGTTGCTCCAGGAGCGGCAGCGGTTCCGCCTGCGCCCCCTGCGGGTTGCGAGCCGCTTGCGCAAAGTCCTCCGGTTCGAATGAGTCGTTGCCGGCGCTACATCCGGCGAGGGCGATCACAGTGATGACGATGGCTCTCACTTCGCGGCATCCTCATCATCCAGGCGCCGGTAGGTATGAGCCAGCACACGCAGGCGTACGCGTTTTTCCATACCCGGCGCCACAGCCGATTCGAGGTCGAAATCGTGCAGCGTGACCACCCGCGCAAGGCTTGCCACACGGCTCAGGAAGGCGCCGACCTCGTGATAGCCGCCCTCTACCGAGATCTCCATGGGCCGTTCCGCGTAGAACCCCGCATGACGCTCCGGCTTCAGGTCAAGGCTTCTCACGGCCAGGCCGTTGTCTTCCGCCGCGGCTGTTATGTCGTCGAGCAAATCGGGAATCTCCGCGCCGCTCGGCAGTAGCCTGAACAACGAAGCGGCCGCCGTTTCAAGCACTTCCCGGTTCGCCTGCTCCGCCGCGAACCCGGTGGTCTGTGCGGCCTTGAGCCGATTGATGCGCCGCACCTCACCCTCTTTGAGTTGCGCAAGTTCCAGGCGCTCCCGTGCGGGCGCAACGAACAGGGGGTAACTTGCGCCCAGAACAAAACCGCACACCACAACCATGGCAGCGGACCTCGCCCAACGCGGCCAGGCACCGACATCCCCCAGGGACAGGGCGATGGGTTCGAAGTTCGGCAACCCCTTGATGGTTTCCCGCCAGTTCATCCTCAGGCCTCCAGTTCACTCTCAATGGTTGTCAAAAGACCAGACTCCTCTCGTTGGCGGATTACGCGCCGGACGGGGACAGCGCCCCCTCGGGCCCTGCCCGTACCGCATCCGGCGCCAGGGGCAGAAGCTGCAGAAAGGTCATTTCGAACCTGCTGCCCGGTGAGCCCTGGGCGTCGCCCAGGGGCTCGTCCCGAAGGCGCTTGAGCTGGGCGGAAGCAAACTGCGGCGAGTTCTCGAGACTGCGCATCAGCGCCGCGACAAGGCGATTCGATGCTGCGAAGCCCTCCACCTGCATCAATCGACCCCGCCTCTGGACCCGCCCGTAGTGGATGCCATCCACCAGCGTATTCACCAACGCATCGAAAACCCGCACCGTGTCCGGCCGGCTGTCGCGCAAGTGACTCACGATTTGCATGCGTCTCAGCAGTTCTTCGCGCCGGGCCTGCCAGCCCCGCGCCTCCTCGATTCGGCTCTCGAGCAGCAAGGCCTCCTGCTCGAGCAACCGGTTGCGGCGATCCTGTGCTTCGATGCGCCGTTCGAGAGACCAGCCGGCCACCAACACCAGCAGAACGCCGGCAAGAAGCGCACCGGCCAGGGCACCCGCCATCGCCATGGACCTGCGTGCCCGTTCGGCTTCACGCCAGGGCAGCAGGTTGATCGCCGGCCGGGCCGTTACCCGCACGGTTCGGCCGGGTTCCACCGGCGGGACCGTGCCGCCCGCCCGGGACGCTTTGCGGCGACTGGCGAAGACCTGTCGAAACCTCATCGAGCGCTCCTTATCGCCAGCCCGCAGCAAAGCGCCAGAGCCGGCGCATCCGCCGCCAGCTTCGCTGCATCGACCCGGGAGGACAGGGCCATGCCGGCGAACGGGTCGCTCAACACCGTGGGTGCCTGAAGCGCGTTCTGCAGCGCTTCCGGCAACCCCCTTACAGCGGCCGCGCCGCCAATCAGGAGGATGCGGTCAACATCGCTGTAGTGGGTCGACGTGCAAAAGAAGCGCAGCGAGCGCGACAGGTGCCGTGTCGTCTCCTCAATGAATGGCCGTGCGACCGATTCGTCCAGATCGAGCGTCGGATGGCCCTCCCTGGCGGCGCCTGGCGCCTCTTGGTTCGAAAGTGAACGGCACTCCTGGATGGCATCCGCGATTCGCCGGTGGCCCATGGCTTGTGCGCGGCTGAACACCACGCGCCCGTCAACCAGAACCCACAGGTTGGTCGCCATCGCGCCTACGTTGGCCATCGCCATGACCACCTCGCCCACCTGCCTGTCGAACCGCGGCTCCAGCAATTCGAACACCCGTTCCACGGCCTGGGCCTCCGGCTCGACGACCGCCGGTTCCAGACCCGCGCCGCGAAGTACCGCACAAAGACTGTCAACGTCGCTTCTGCGGCAGGCGACCAGCAGCACCTCCGCCCGTTCCGGGTGTTCTTCCGACAGACTGCGCACTTCGAAATCCATCGACACCTCATCGAGCGGGTAGGGAACGTAGCGGTCGGCATCAGCGGCTATGTGTTCCAGGATGCCCTGATCGGTAAGGGATGCATCGAGGGCGATGGTCCTGGCAATGACCGACGTCTCCGCCACCGCGGCCACTGCCCGGCAGGCCCGGCTTCCCGATCGCGCGCACACCCGCTTTAGCGCTTCACCAACTCCCCGGATATCACTAATATTCCCATTGACAACAGCATCTGGCGGCATCGCCTCAATAGCGTACGACTCAACGCAATGGTTACCGTTGCTTTCGGACAGTTCGAGGACCTTCACGGAGGCGGAACCGATGTCCACACCCAGCAACGCCCTGCGCTTTTTCCTTCTGCCGATCAGCCTCATGTCGGCTCCGCCCTCCATACCGGTTCACATCGAATGACCGCGGGCGACCCATGATTCCCAAACGCCTCACATGGAAGACCGCGCTGGTCTGGCTGATGTTTACGATACTGTTCGCGGGGGTGTTCGGTCTGTCAGCCATTTTCCTTTATTTGAACCCGCAAATTCCTACAGCGGAGAGCTACCGGCACGTCAAACTGCAGACACCCCTCAGGGTTTTCAGCGATGACGGCGCGCTGCTCGGAGAGTTCGGCGAGCGCCGGTTGATCCCGGTTACGCTGGACGACGTCCCGCCGCTGTTCCTGAGCGCAGTGCTCGATACCGAAGACAAACGCTTCTACGAACACAGCGGCATCGACTTCATTTCGCTGAGCAACGATGTGGTCGGCCTGTTGCACGACCTGGTGACCGACGGCTCTCTCAGCGGCGGTGCGAGCACCATCACCATGCAACTGGCGCGCAACGTGTCGTTCACCCTGGAGCGGCGCGTGCTGCGCAAGCTCAAGGAGATGCTGCTTGCGCTGAAGGTCGAACGGGAACTGACCAAGGACGAGATCCTCGAGCTCTACATCAACGTCGTGCCGTTCGGCAAGCGCGCCTACGGCGCCGAAGCCGCCGCGCTCACCTATTACGGAAAGCCCCTCGTGGAGCTGAGCCTGCCGCAACTCGCCATGCTGGCGGGCATTCCCCAGGCGCCGACGGCGGGCAATCCCATCAACGGGCCGGAACGGGCATTGCGCCGCCGCAACCTGGTTCTGTCCCGCATGTACAGCCAGGGCTCCATCGACGAGGCGCAGTATCGCGCGGCCGTGGACTCACCCATTACCGCCCGGGTCTTCAACCGGGAGGTGGACGTTCCCGCCCCCTTCGCCGCCGAGTGGGTGCGCCAGCAACTCATCGGCCGGTTCCCCGACCTGTACACCGGCGGCTACGAAGTCTTCACCACGCTCAAGGGGCCGCTGCAGGCGGCGGCAACCCAGGCGCTGCGCAAGGGATTGATCGGCTACGACCGGCGGCACGGTTATCGCGGGCCGGAAGGCCGCTTCGAAGACGTCTCGGAGGCGGTCGATGCCCTGACCGAACAGCCCACCTACGCTGACCTGGTTCCCGCCGCGGTACTGGAAGTTCACGAAGACCACATCGTTGCCGCATTCACCGACGGCAAGAGCGCCATCGTGCCGTTCGAAGCCATGCGCTGGGCCCGGCCCTTCCTCGGTGTGGACGCCTTGGGCCGCTCGCCGAAGACGCCGGCCGATGTTGTCGGGGCCGGTGACCTGATCCGCCTCCAGGCCACGGAAGAGGGCTGGCGCCTCGCCCAGTTGCCGCAGATCCAGGGTGCGCTGGTATCCATCGACCCAACCACGGGCGGAGTGCTCGCGCTCGACGGTGGCTTCGACTTCGCCATGAACCAGTACAACCATGCCCTGCAGGCCGCGCGCCAGCCCGGCTCCGGGTTCAAGCCGTTCGTATACTCGGCGGCGCTCGACAAAGGAGTCACGCCGGCATCGGTGTTCATGGACGCGCCGCTCGTATTCGACGACAGGAACCTCGAGTCGCTGTACCGCCCTGACAACGACAACAACCGCTACAACGGCCCGACCCGGCTTCGGGAAGGGCTCTACCGGTCGATCAACCTGGTGTCCATGCGCGTGCTGCTCAAGATCGGCGCGGGCCCGACCCTCGACTACGTGCGGCGCTTCGGTTTCGACACCAGCACGTTTCCACGGAATACCCAGTTGGCCATCGGCGGCGGCACCATGGCCGTCACGCCGATAGAGATGGCGGCGGCGTACGGGGTTTTCGCGAACGGGGGTTACGGTATCACCCCGTACATCGTGGGAAAGGTGGTGGACATCGCGGGCAACACCGTCTTCGAGGCCAGCCATCCCCAGGTCTGCAGGGCCTGCGACGAGCGATCGGCGGAACTGTCGCAACAGGAAACGGCCACTCTCGATGACACAACGGCGGAACCGGACCCTACATCAATCGTGCCCGCGATTCGGGTGGTGGACGAGCGCAACGCGTTCATCATGCACTCGATGCTGTCCGACGTGATCCGCCGGGGCACCGGCCGCCGCGCCCTGTCCATGGGGCGGGACGACCTGGCCGGCAAGACCGGCACCACCGACGATGCCGCCGACACCTGGTTCAACGGCTACAACCCGGAGGTGGTCACCACCGTGTGGGTCGGCTTCCCGGACCACAGCCCGCTGGGCGAGCGGGAATACGGATCGAACACGCCGCTGCCGATCTGGATCGACTACATGGGCGTTGCCCTTGAGGAGCGGTCGGAATCCCACCCCGCCCAGCCGCCCGGCATTCTGACCATGAAAATCGATCCGAGAACCGGAAATCCGGCGGCACCCAGCCACGAAGGCGCAGTTTTCGAGTATTTTCTGGCCGAGAATGCTCCCCACACCGGTTCAGCGGCAGTCACCGATACCCCGCCCGGCGATGAGCGCGAAGTCGACGTGGACGACATTTTCAATTAGCAGTTTTCGTCCCCGCACCCCATACCCACTCTCGGGGCCGGATCGAAGAATTGCCAGGCAAGCCACGAGCAGAAACTGCCGTTGGCAGCGCCGCTACTGAACGATCTTGATGTAGTCCCCGGCACGGGGTTCGCCGCGCGGATGATGGCCGTTGAGGATGCGCAGGGTCTCCTCGGGATAGCGCTTGATGGAGACCTTTCTCGCCAGTTCTTCGTAGGTATCGCCGGGATTGGCCATGATGACCTTGATGCGCTGGTTCTGGGCGACCTTCAGGTCGGCGGCCGTCATCGCGCGGAACGTGCCGAGGGTGTCGCGAAAGTCCTTCTCGAACTGCGCGGGATCACCGACGGCGCCCAGGGTGCCCCTGATCAGGTAGATGCCCCCGTCCTTGTAGACGATGGCCATTTTCCGCACCTGGTCGTCTCCCCCGAGTATCTGGATATCGGTGACATAGGCCGGATAGCCGTTCACCACAATCGACTCGCCGTTTTCGATGTCGTCGCGTTTCAGGGTTTCCCGTATGTACTCCTCCGGAGTCTGCTCCTCGGCCGGGGGATTCTGCCGCTGAACGGTGATCGAGCCGCTGGAAGCGCCGCTCAGATCCCGGCCGGTCACGGCGGAAGCCGTATTGGTCACCTCCCACCCTTCCGGAAAGGCCACCACGATGCGCAGGCTGCCGTGATAGTAGACGCCGTCCTTGATCAGGCCGGTGGCGGCCTCGTCGCCGTAAACCAGGCCATCCACCATGGCCCAGAAATCCCGTTCCGGAGGCCTGGTGGTCAGGCCCGCCAACGGCACGGCACGGTGCACCGCATCGTTCAGGCGCTTGTCGTTGCGCGGGTGGGAGCCGAAGATGCCGTGATAGACGCTCGGCCGGTTCATGACCGACTTGGCGAACAGTTCCTGGTCTTTCAGCACATGAATCACATCGATCATCGCCAGCGGGTCGTAACCCGCCTTCGCCAGGAACTCGGCGCCGTATGCGTCCGCTTCCAGCTCCTGTTCCCGCGCCTCGCGGGTAATGGCGGTTGCGGTCAGCGTGTCGCCGAGATCCTTCATGGCAAAGCTGCTCGTGCCGATCACGCCCAGCCAGCCGAGCAGCCCGCCGAGCCGGTTCATGCCCTTCCGGCTCTGGGGATGCCTGCCCACCACATGGCCGATCTCGTGGCCGATCACGCCCGCCAGTTCGTCTTCGTTCCGGCAGAACGCGATGAGCCCGCGGTTGATGAAGATGTAGGCGTCCTGGGTGGCGGAGGCGTTAACGGCCGAGTTGTCGACCACGGTAAAGGTGTAGTTGCCACCCGCGTTACCCGATGCGGCGAGCAGCCGTTCACCGATCTCGGTGACGTAGTCCTGCCAGTCTTCGTCCTGATAGAGCCCGTTCTTTTCGCGCAGGTCGTTGTACATCTTCTCGCCGTCGCCCGCCGCGTGGGCATTGGGCAGCAGGGCCAGGCAACCCAGTAACAACGGAAGCGCGATGCGAAACAGGATGGGGACGATGACGCGGCGGTCCGCGACGGGACGGCAGGTGCATGAAATCTCGCACAGACATTTCATTGGACCGGCTATTGTAGCGTGGTTCTGCGGGCGCTGAAATTGCTTCCGCGGGGATTCGGGGCTTGCGCCGGGCGTCTTATCGAGCGACTTTGCCCCGGTCGCCGAAATGACGGCGGAAGCGCTCGACCCGGCCGCGGGAATCGGCGATTTTCTGTTTGCCGGTATAGAAAGGATGGCAGGCCGAGCACACATCGATATGAATGTCTTCCTTCAGCGTCGAGCGCGTCTCGATGACGTTGCCGCAACTGCAGGTTGCCTTGATGGTGTTGTACTCGGGGTGAATGCCGGCTTTCATGGTCTGCCCTGTCTAGTGTCCTGTGTCACAAATACGCTACCTTTCAGCGTGCCGCACAAGGTCTCTGGCAAGGCGCGGCCCGCAGCCAATATCGAGCATATGGGCAAGGGTCGCAACGCAGCCACAGGCCTTGTGCGGCGCGCCCTTCGGGAGGGCGCAAAACCGCCGATGGCGGTGTTGCGGCCCTTGCCAATGTCCAGACATTCGCTGCGGACCGCGCCTTGCCCTCGGCGGTTTTGCGCCCTCTGAAAGGCAGCGTATTTGTGACACAGGACACTAGGGCCGTTTTGAGCGGTCGCGCAGTGTACCAGACGCCCCCCGGATGGCAAGGTAAGCCTTCCATGAAACCCCGCCGGCCCCAACCCCGATGACGGAAGTCGCCCGGATCGCCCTGCCCGTGCCCCTGCGCCGGGCGTTCGATTACGCAGTGCCGCAGGGCATCGCATTGCCGGCGCCGGGCGCCCGGGTACGCGCCCGGTTCAACAACCGGACACTCGTTGGCGTATGTGTTGACCGGAACCCGGCCGACGCCTACGCCGACCCCAAGCCGTTGCTCGATGTCCTGGATGCCGAATGCGCGATTACCCGGGAGCTGTTCGACCTGGCTCACTGGCTCTCCGGCTACTACCACCACCCGCTCGGTGAGGTTTTCGCCACCATGCTGCCCAGCGCCGCCATGCGGGGCGCCGCGTTTACCTGGAATCGCGAGGAGATCTGGCGGCGAACCGCGGCTCCGTTACCGCCTCTCGAACGCGCGCCGAGGCAGCGGGCGCTGGTGGCGTTTCTCGATGAGCGAGGTGGCTGGGCAACCGGGGCGGACATTCGCGCCGGGGGTTTCTCTTCCGCCTTGATCGCGGCGCTTGAGAAAAAAGGGGCGGTCGAGCCCGGCGCGCGGCCTTTCGAACTGGAGGAGCCGCCCGAACTGACCGCGGAGCAGCACGCTGTGGTGCAAAGCGTCCGGGAAGACTCGAACGGGTTCGCCCCCAACCTGGTCGATGGGGTGACCGGCAGCGGCAAGACCGAGGTGTATCTCCGGGCCATGTCCGATGTGCTTGACCGGGGCCGCCAGGTGCTCGTGCTGGTGCCTGAAATCGCCCTCACGCCACAGACGGTCGACCGTTTCCGGCGGCGCTACGGGGAGGCCGACGTCTTTCACTCCGGCCTCACCGACCGGGAACGGCTTGCGACCTGGCTGAAGTGCCGCGACGGCGCCTGCCGGATTCTGATCGGCACGCGCTCTGCCGTTCTAACCCCGTTCAGGCGCCTGGGGCTCATTGTCGTGGACGAAGAACACGACGCCTCGTTCAAGCAGCACGACGGCCTTCGCTATTCGGCGCGGGACGTCGCCGTGAAGCGCGCCCGGAACCTCGACATTCCCCTGCTTCTCGGCAGCGCCACCCCATCGCTGGAATCCTTGCGCAATGCCGGGAACGGCCGCTACCGGCACCGTCGCCTGCTGCAACGGGCCACCGGTGCGGCGATGCCGCCGATCCAGGTGCTGGACGTCCGCGGTCACCGGCTCAAGGACGGCCTGAGCGAACCGCTGGCACGACGCATTGGGCATCATCTCGGTTCCGGCGCACAGGTACTGGTGTTCCTCAACCGGCGGGGCTACGCGCCGGTATACCTGTGCACCAACTGCGGCTGGCAGGCATGCTGCGACGCCTGCGATGCGCGCCTCACGCTGCACCGCGTACCCGCCGTACTCACCTGCCACCACTGTGGGGCGAGGGCGGCCATCCCGGCCGCCTGCCCCGATTGCGGCACTCAGAATCTCCTCGCCGTGGGGACCGGCACGCAACGCACCGAAGCCGGTTTGAGGGAACGGTTCCCGGAAGTGCCGCTATTCCGCATAGACCGCGACACCACCCGCAGCCAACGGCGTCTCGAACAACAGCTCGGCCGGATTCAACGCGGCGGCGCCGCCATTCTCGTAGGCACCCAGATGCTCGCCAAGGGCCATCACTTTCCCGATGTCACGCTGGTGGCCGCCCTCAACGCCGATGCCGGATTCCTGAGCGCGGATTTCAAGGCCGCCGAACGCACGGCGCAACTCATCACCCAGGTGGCGGGCCGCGCCGGGCGCGCCGAGCGCCCAGGCGAAGTCTGGGTCCAGTCACTGCAACCGGAAAACCCGGCACTGAAAAGCCTTGTGCAGGGCGGTTATGCGGCATTCGCTGCCCAGGAGCTTGCGATTCGAGAGCGGGCCGGCCTGCCCCCGGCGCGCCCGATGGCGCTGATCCGCGCCGAGGCCGAGGATGCAGCCGCCGCACTACGTTTCCTCGAAGGCGTGAAACCCACTCTCCCCGAAAGCCTCGACGTGCTGGGCCCGGCCCCGGCGCCGATGCTGCGCCTGGCCAACCGCTACCGCTACCAGCTCATGCTGCTGGCCGGACGAAGGCGGCCTCTGCACGAAGGATTGGAGCGATTGGCCGACGTTACCGCCCCCCGCCCGGTTCGTTGGGCAATCGACGTGGATCCCGCGGACGTCTCGTAAACACAAGCCAGGGTCATCGCCGCTTGCATCAAGCGAAAGCCCTGTGAACCGCCTTTGATGCTATAACTGACAAAAACCCGCATGGAACCGGAGAGGGAATGGCCAGCAACAATTCACGCGACGTGCTGATCATCGGCGGCGGTCACAACGGCCTGATCTGCGGCGCTTACCTCGCCCGGGCCGGACTCAAGGTCACGGTCGTCGAGCAACACGACATCGTGGGGGGCGCCGCGGTTACCCAGGAGTTCCACCCCGGTTTCCGGGCCTCCACGTTCTCGTACATGATGAGCCTGCTGCATCCGCGCATCATCGCCGACCTCAACCTGAGGAAGTACGGGCTCGAGGTGCTGCCCTGTTCGGACATGCTGAGCCCCATCGATGACGACGACTACATCGTCTATTCCGATGACATCGAACGCACCCAGGCCTCTTTCGCCAGGTTCAACGAGCACGACGCCGCGATCTATCCCGAATTCAGCAAGGCGCTGTACGAAGCCGCGGACGTGGTCAGGAAGCTGTTGTTCGAGACGCCGCCGGACCCGACGAGGCGGGACTGGAAGGCCTTCCGGGCCATGGGTCGGTTGATCTGGAAGTACCGCAGGTACGGCGACCGGTTTTTCCGCGTCTACGACATACTGACCATGAGCGCCGACGACTATCTCAAACGCTGGTTCGTGGACCCGCGCATCCGGGCGGTGCTCGCCTACTACGCCTCGATCGGCACATTCGCCGGCCCGAAAACGCCCGGTTCCGCCTACGTCATCATGCACCACATCATGGGTGAGCATGAGGGCGCCGGGGGCTGGGGCTTCATCCGCGGCGGCATGGGAAAGATCACGGAAGCGATCGCGGCTTACGGCGCCACCGTCGGCCTCGAGATCGTCACCGGCGCCTGGGTGGAGCGCGTCGAGGTTGCCAACGGCCGGGTCACCGGCATCGTCACCCGGGGCGGCCGGCAGTTCGACGCCGGGATTGTCGTCTCCAACGCCAGCGCCAAGGCGCTCTACCTCGACATGATCGATGCCCGGAACCTGCCGGACGAACTGCTGAACGACATCCGCAACCTGCGCACGTTCTCCACCGCGTTCAAGCTGAACATCGCCTGTGAACGCCCGCCCCAGTACCGGGGCCTGCGCAAGGCGGTGGAGTCCGGCGCACTGGGGGACTTCACCTATCCGACCTATGTGCACTGCGCGCCCGATATCGACTACCTGGAAAAAGCCTACGAAGACGCGAAGCACGGCTGGTATTCCGACAAGCCATTCATGACGCCGGTGGTGCCGACCATCGTCGACGACTCGCTGGCCCCGCCCGGCAAGCATGTGGTCAACCTGTTCGGCGGCCATGCGCCTTACGAACTGAAGGGGGCGGACTGGGCGGATGAGAAAGACAGATTCACCGCCAACGTGTTCAAAACGCTGGACGGGTTCGCTCCCGGCTTCTCGGACGGGATCATCGGCGCGGAGGTACTGCTCGCGCCTGATATCCAGGCTCGGGTAAACCTGCCCCAGGGCCACATATTCCACGGCGAACTGTCGCTGGACCAGCTTTTCTTCAAACGGCCGGCGCCCCACTACGCCGACTATCGGGGGCCGCTCGAGGGACTGTACATGTGTGGTTCAAGTTGCCACCCGGGTGGTGGCGTGTCGGGAATCGCGGGTCACAATGCGGCCCGGGAGATCCTCACGGATCTGCGCAAGCGGCCACGGCCCTGACCGTCAGCGAATCTCCATGGGATCGGGAGCCCGCACCCGCAGCATATGACCGACGATGGGCATATGTACCCAGGTCTCCACATTCGTGCATCCGGTTGCCGCACGGGTGACGGAAGCGTATAGCGCGAGTTGCGATGCATATCCAAGCGCCTTCCCTTCCCAGGTGTCAAACGCTCCCGGGTACGTCTTGTGATCGATGACGACCGCCCTGCCGTCGCCCGTCAGCAGCAGGTCGATCCTGCCGCTCACGCGCTGCCCGTTCCTTTTTCCGAAGACAGGAACCTCCGATCGTCTTGTCATGCCCGGAAACGCGCTTTTCAGGTGGGTGAACAACCGATCGCTCATGTCGACGAGGTGCTCAGGGTCGATGCCGGCAACGCCCCAACGCGCCAGCGTCCGAACCGCTCGCTCACGCCTGTCGCCGGCATCCTGCCCGGGCCGGTCATAGGCCAGGAAGGCGTGTACCGCTTCCCCCAGCAAGCCCATGTCGGGGCTGCCGACAAGCGGAATCCTCTCTCCCAGGCGTACGCGGGAAATCAGTTGCGCCTCTCCTGGCGCCGGTGTACCCGCCTCGCTAGGGGCGATTCGATAGGCCGGATACTGTGGTTTCGTCGCCAATTCCGACATTCGTGAGGTCAATTCATATGCCCGGGGCGGCAGGGCCTGGTCGCCGGCGACGGCCTGTACATAACGCACCGGCAACTCTTCTCCCGAGACAACCAGAACCGCGTCAGAATCCAGCCGCGAACTGTCGACCACGGCGCGTCCGTCGGCGTCAACGAGGAGGTCGAGCCAGGACAATCGCAGACCACCTCTGGCCGAACCCCGAGCAGCAAGAACGAGGTAGTCACGCGCCCGGGTCATGCCCACGTACAGGAGTCGCACCGATTCGGCCTGTTCACGCCGCGCGGCCTGCCGATGTTCCGCCGTTTCGAGAACACTCGTATCGAGGTAGACATTTTTTCTCTGTCGACCGTATGGCCAGGGCCAGAACCGCACCCAGCGGTCCTTGAGAGGCTCCCAGACATCGAATTCGCCGCCGGTTTCCACGTTGAAGCCGAAGGCGGACGGGTCTCGGGCGCTTTGCAGGTCGAGGAGCACCACCATCGGCCATTCGAGGCCCTTGGCGCGATGGTAGGTCAGCACGTTGACCGCGCCGGGGTCGGTGCTGGGGGGCAGTTCGCTGCCCGTACCGGCGGCACTGCCGAGCCAACTGACCAGTCCGGCCGCCGTTGCTGCACTGCGGACTATGCGGGCTTCGTCTTCGTACTCGACAGCAAGGCCACGCAGGGCATCCAGGTTTGCAGTCCGGTCGAGCGCATTGCCCCAGGAACAGACGCGGTCCAGAACGCCTACCGCCGTCATCGCTACCTCCAGCGTTTCGCGCGGCGTGAGTTCCGCAAGTTGCTCTCTCGCCTTGTCCAAGGCTCGGAGTGCTGGAAACCCGTCTGCAACGGATCGGATTCCCAAGTCCGACAAGCTCCGCTCAAACCAGGCAGGCTGGCCCGGCGTGTCGTCAAGGAGATGAGCAATCTCAGCGATCGCAAGACTGTCTCCCGGATCGACGAGATACCGTAGCGCAGCCACGGCGAGTACCGCTTCCGGCGTCGCCAGCAGACCGGGGCGGGCGATCGAAGAGTGGATCCCTATCGTCCCCAGTGCAGCGGCGACTTCTCTGCAACGGTTGTTGGAACGGCACAGTACCGCGATATCCGAACCGCGTATGGGCCTTGAGCCTCCCAGAGCCCGATCGTCGACCGCATGGGCATCGGGTTCGTCCAGAACGGTCCGGATGCTCTCCGCCAGGGCGGCAATCGCGACATCCCAGTTACTCCCTGAAAGACTCCAGACTTCAATCGGCTCGCCCTGGCCGTCGGCATCGAGGCGGGCGCAGTTCTCGATACACACCGTTTCGGCATCGAAACCCAATGTCTCGAACGCCGGGGCGAATATCCGGTTTGTGGCTTCCACGAGGCCTGGCCGCGATCGATAGGAAGTGGACAAGGTGCCGCGTTTGCCGCCGGACCTCGGGACGACTTCCGCCGCGGCCTTGCCAATCAGCTCCGGGTCGGTTCCGCGAAAACCGTAGATCGCCTGTTTGGGATCTCCAACCCAGAACGATCTTTCGGCGATTTGCGACACCTTGAGAAAGAGGGCGAGCTGAATCGGGCTGGTATCCTGGAACTCGTCCACGAAAACCCGGTCCAGTGATTCCCGCAACTGATCGGAGACTTCCGTTTCGTCGAGCAGACGCAGTGCCACGTGCTCCTGATCGATGAAGTCGACAAGCCCGTTCGTGGCCTTGTACTCCGCGTAGGATCCAAGCGCCGCGGCAGCCGCGCCATAGGTGCCCTCGATGTACGCCCGAACGTCCCGATGCAGGCCGGGATGTGCGGCGTGCCGCATTGCGACATCCACCACCGGTTGCACGACAGGTCGGCTGCTCACGCCAGGACTCAGCTTCGAGAGTTGCGCCCACTGGCGCCAGGACAGGGTCCTGCCTGAATCATGGACGGCACAGGCTTCGTCTATGACTTCCATGACGGCCGCTGTTGCCTTCGTTGTGTCGACGCCGCGCCGAAGGTTGTTCCTGGCTTCTCGAAGAGCGTCCCTGAGCGATGCATCCACTGCCTCTGCAGACTGATCCACCGGTTCCGGGAGCATGCTGCGAAATCGTCCCCAGGATCGCTGGCCCTGTTCGTCCAGGCAGGCCGGATCGATGTCGTTCTGGCGCACCAGGTCGGCAAGCTTTCTGACGTCTTCTTCCCAACCATCCATCTCCAACCGTTGTGCGACCGGAATCATCCGGCCGGCATGCCGCGCGATCGACGTCTCTGCGGCGATCGCGAACATCCGCCCCTGACGATCTTCGGTAATGACATCGGCGACCGGCGAGCGCCCGGCATTCAGGGCGAACTCGTTGACAATTCCGCCAAAGGTCGCGTTGACAGTACCGACACGGGCGGAGAGCAGGCCGGATGCCTGATCGGCTTTACCTTCTCCGATCAGCCTGGAACGGGCGCGTTCCACAAGTTCTGTCGCCGCCTTGTTGGTAAAGGTAGTGGCCAGGATCGATCTGGTCTCGGTGCCGGCATCGATCGCCTCCTGAATCTTGCCGACCAGTTGGGTGGTCTTGCCCGTTCCGGCACTGGCGATGGACAGGTCGATGGGCTTGCGAATTGCGGCAGGTTTTGTCATTGCAGAGCACTGAACCCGCAGAGCCGTCCATAGGAGCAGAATCGGCACGGAGGATCTATGCCAATCGGCACCTCGGCGATTTCCTCTTCGTCCTTGCCCACCGTACCGTCCGTCTCTACACCGGTGGCCACGACGCGGCCGGAAGCCAGTTCCCGAAGAGTGCGGTCGCGCACTGCGACCACGGCATCCCAGACGTCAGCGAGGTCGGCGCCTTCTATCCGGAATTCAGGCGGAAACGGCTCGGCATTCACCGCGAGCAGGCGCCGCTGCTTCATCATGAAGTAAGCGCCCGGAGGAAAGTCGCGCGTACTCCCTTCCTGCAGCAGGCGTGCGTAGGCAGCGAGCTGAACGGGCCGCGACTCCGAGATTTCCTGGCGCCTGTAGCGATCCCAATCCGACCATTTGAGGTCCACGATGGCCGGGCGGCCATCCGCTGAGGCCAGTTCGAGGTCGACGATGCCTCGTAGTTCGGACCGTTCGTCGAGTGGGCGCGAGATCGAACGCTCGGTCGCGACCACTGAAAGTCCCCGATTCTTGAGAATGCCCACCAGGACCACAGCGCTTTCGATGGTGTTCTTGAGCAGATCCTCACGTTCGCGAAGTCCTCCCGGCAACAGCAGCGGCGAACCGATCTCCGGCAGCATCTGTTCCAGCAACGCCGCCGCTGTCTCGCGAACCGCCTGGGGGTCGTCCTGCAACGGCTCGGCAAGGAGGCGCGCCAGCACTTCGTGAGCGACGTTGCCTTTCAATCGGTTGCCCTCCGCCATGTCGAGCAGCCCGGTCTGCCGGAGTTGTGCCTGGTACTGGAGAACCCAGTTCAGCGGGCAGCCCAACAGGCTTTCCAGGCTGGATGCGGATTCGCTTTCCCGGGGACGGATGAGTTCGCCCTTCACCAACCAGTCGCGGATCGGCTCAGGAAGCGATCTGGCCGGCACAGGGTCGGTGCCCCAGCTACGGCCGCAAAGCACCGCTCGGTCGCCGCGGCGGAGCCGGCGCCCGTCGACGACCGACCGGCCCAGGCCATCGAGGCCCGCAAGTTCGTGCCAAATGGGGTGACTCGCCGTACTTTGCGCTGCGGTCATGACGGGCTCGACTAGCAGTACCTGTCGTGTTGCGTCGAGCATGGCCCGGCGATGGGCATCGAGCCGTAGCGCCGCGGCCGCCTCGGGAGAAACGAGAGCGACCCCTGCGGCCGCCAACTCGGCCCGCTCGGCGGTTGTCCACGGCGACGTCGGCACTGCGGATCCAGGATCCCGAAAGCCCCACCAGAGTACCGATCGCGCCTGACTCCAGATCTGTGCGGGGTTGTCGATTACAGTCCAGGGAGCGGCCTCCGCCACGGTGCGGGGCCGTGCAATGCCTTCCGCGATCACGGCATCGATCATCCGGTCCAGTTGCGGTTTGGAAATCAGGTCGAGCCCGGAAGCGGCAATGGTCTCGGCGAGCGCGGAAGCGGCGTTGGCGGCTTCGATGTAGATCGCATTCTCGTCGGCCGAAGTGCGGCTGATGGCCCAGTGCTGTACCTTCCGGCAGATTGCGTCGGCGGCCTTTGCCGCCACCCCGGTCTCCCTCGGGTGGCGCTCCGGCTCGAGCCATGCGCGCCAGTTGGCCAGGGTATCCCGTAACTTTCCAGCGCGACGCGGCTCGTCCAGGTCGCTTTCCGCCAGTGTCTCCCACAGCCGCTCCTCGGCCTGATCCCAAGCCGCCCGCCAACGCGTGCCCCCGGTCCCGGGAAAGTCGCGCAGCACCTCGGCGAACCATCTGCCCGTCTGGTGGGGAACCGGAGACCCGCGCATGAGAAGCAGCTCGAGCATACGTTCAGGGTCAAGAGGTTGCCAGGCGGTTTCGAAAGCCAGCGGCAGTATCTGCAAGGCGCCCCGAAAGGGCGATCGCTGGCTGCCGCCGGGCTTTGGCAGTCCCAGCCGATGGCAGGCCGCGTCGAGTACGGTGCCGTCGCCCTGCCGGACGATCACGACATCACCGTTGGCCTGGTGAGAGGCGGCCAGCCATTCCGCTGCGATGTCCGCTGCCACGAGTTCGTCGTCGCAGCGTGCCACGGCGAAACTGCCGTCGCCTTCCAGCGTTCCCGGTTTTCTGTCTGCCAGCAGCGCCTGTACCTTGGCCAGATCGCTGTCCCGTCCCCGGATCGCCTGGTTCTTTCGTGCAACCGTCGTCCCGGCCGACTCAAGTGCATCGATCAGGCGGCGCCAGACCAGCGGCAGGCGTTCAGGGCAGTCAACAAGCGTGAGTTCATCGATGGGGCTCGGCGCCCGTATGTTCGCAACCATCGAAAAGGCGCGATCCGGCGTGCCCGCAGCAAGCGGTTCATCGTCCTCCAAGTCAGCCAGTGCGATGCGATTGATCCTGTCGCCGGACCAGGATCCCGATCCGGGAACCCAGCCGCCGGCAATCAGGTCATCCCGCCATCCCAGAAGCAACCGCGCGGTCGCCCAACCGTCAGCGGCAAGGGATCGGGAGTAGAATGCGGCGCCATCGTCGATTGACCGCAACCTGGACAGGTACTGGGCAATCCTCAGGGCCGCTGCCCGGCGCGGACCGTTCAGGCCGAGCCGGGTTTCCAGCAGATCGAGCAGCCCCAGGGGGCCGACAACGGCGGCATCCAGAGCAAACGGGTGTCCATCGGGAGTTTCCGGCCAGGTTGGCCCGTCGAGGTGCCAGCCGAAGACGATCTTCAAGCCCGCCTTGCCCCTTTATCCGTACGTCTTCGACACAGACTCGCACGCCACCGGGGGCCGTTCAAGGTGCGCCCGGCGGCCGGGTGCAGTTTGACCGGGTTAACGGATCGCCACCGGATTGATCACCGCCTGAACCGCCCCCTCGAAGCGCGGCTGGCCGAGCACGAACAGGAACTCCCAGCCCTCGTCGGCCGCAAGCGCCCGGGAGTCCATGTTTTCCAGGATGTAGATGCCGTTCCTGGCGAGCAGTTCGACATGTACCGGAAAGGCGAGGGCGGGGTCTTCATGCGGGATCGCCTCCACACCCCAGGTGTCGGAGCCCACGGCCACCACGTCCAGCCCGGCCAGGTACTGCGCGCCGCCGAGGCCGAGGCCGGGCTCGCCGCTCATGAACGTCTTCGGGTCGGTATCGGCCAGGCTCTGCCAGCCGGTATGGAACAGCACGACATCCCCTTTTCCGATCGCGACTCCCTGCCGAGACGCCTGCGCCCTGATTTCCGCCTCGTTGAAGACGGTTCCGGCCGGCAACGGGTTGGCGCCGAAGTGGCCGGTCATGTCCAGCAGCACGCCGCGGGTGACGATGGGCGGGATCTTTTCGATGGACAGCGCCTTGAGCCCCTTGGCGGTGACGAAATCCGCGGCCTTGTGCCCGTTGTAGTAGATGTGCTCCACACCCATGTGCCCGAGCCCGTCGAGCTGGCTGCCGATGCCCATCCAGGTGTAGAGCAGGTCGTCGTTGCCCGTTGCGCGGTTGGCGCCCATGGTCGGCCCGTTGTCCTGGCCCGGCTGGATGACGGTGATCGCGTACTGCCGGGGCGGGTAGGCGGGCGTATCCCAGCCGGTAACGACCCCGAGCGGGTATGTCCTGCCGGTCTTGACGAGCCGGGCGGCCTGCACCACCTTCTCCGGCGAGAGGTGATTGACCGCGCCCAGGGTGTCCCCGGCCCCGTGCTCCGAGGGATACCAGTCCTGTGCCCAGGCCGCCGGGGCGAAGCAGGCCAGTACGATCCAGAGTGTGCGCATGGTCTTCTCCTTGGTTAACCGCGCCCGAAGAAGGGCATTCTTGACGCCATTACGGTAATGAAGGGTACGTTGGAGTCGAGCGGCAGGCTGTCCATATAGACCACCGCCTGTGCGACGTTCTCGACATCCATGGTCGGTTCCGGCCTGATCGACCCGTCCGGTTGCGGCATGCCCTCGGACATGCGCGCGGTCATGCGCGTCAGCGCATTGCCGATGTCGATCTGCCCGCAGACTATGTTGTGTTCGCGCCCGTCGAGGGCGATCGAGCGCGTCAGCCCGGTCATCCCATGCTTGGTCGCGGTGTACGGCGCCGAATGGGGCCTGGGCACGTGAGCGGAAATGGAGCCGTTGTTGATGATGCGGCCGCCTTTCGGATCCTGGCTCTTCATCATGCGGATCGCGTGCTGGGCGCAGAGGAAGGCCCCGGTGAGATTCACGTCCACCACGCGCTGCCACTGCTCCAGTGTGAGGTCCTCCATGGGTATCGGCGGAGTACCCGTACCGGCGTTGTTGAAAAGCAGGTCGAGGCGGCCAAAGGCCCGTGCGGTTTTGTCGAACAGCGCCGCTACAGACTCCGCATCGCTGACGTCGGCCTGCAACGCCCGCACTCGCGGACCGGCGCCTGACTCTTCGGCAACTGCTTCGAGCCGTTCAACACGCCGCCCCGCCAATGTCACCGAATAGCCTTCTCGAAGCAGCGCCAGCGCCGTTTGCTCGCCGATGCCCGACCCGGCGCCCGTGACGATCGCTACCTTGCCCACGAATCGCCCAACCCGTTAACGACCTGACCCGGTACGTTAAGCGGCGACTCAACGTAACTCAAGTGCAGTCGCAACCGCGCGACCACGATGACGCGAGCGCGGCACTCGGCGTCTTCGCCGCGCCCCGGAACCCGCGACGGCAACCGTGCGCCGGCCTCAGGAAACGGCGGCCCCATAACCGCAGATTCGCGAGATTTGATGCTTTTCGGCGTTTCCCCGTATTCTCCGGGCGCCATGTTCAGCATTCGAACCAGCGCGGCCCTGCGCCTCTTGGCCACGACGGCAATGCCGTTCATCATCGCCGCCTGCACCGCCCCGGAGGCGCCAATGACCGATTCGACACCGCTGCCGGAGCCTCCGACAGCAGCTACGCGGCCCCATGCCAAGACCTATCACGGCATCACCGTCGAAGACCCTTATCACTGGCTGAAAGACCAGAGCTATCCGGAAGTGGACGACCCGGACGTGCTCGCCTACCTCAAGGCGGAGAACAGCTACTTCAAGGCGATGATGGCTCCCCATGCCGATCTGGTGGAAACCCTCTACCAGGAGATCAAGGCTCGCCAGCAGCAGGACGAAGCCGGTGTCCCCGTGCGGGAAGGCGGCTGGTACTACCAGTGGCGCTACGAGGAAGGGGGGCAATACAGCATCTGGTCACGCTGGCCCGCCGACGGCCCCGCCGCGCGCATGGGCCCCACCTCAGAAGCCGCTACGATACTCGATGAGCCCGCGCTGGCCGCCGGGGAGGACTACTTCCAGCTTGGCGCCCTGGCGGTCGGTCACAACGGCGACCTCCTGGCCTACAGTACCGACACCAGCGGCTCCGAACGCTATCGCCTGGTCGTGAAAGACCTCACCACGGGGGAACTGCTCGAGGACGTCATCGAAGATACCATCGGCTCCCCCGCCTGGTCCGTGGACGACTCGGCCTTCCTCTACACCGTTGTCGATGAGAACTGGCGTCCATACCAGGTACGAAGGCACCGGCTCGGCGAACCCGCGGACAAGGACAGGGTCGTCTACGAGGAAGAAGATCCCGGCTTCTTTGTCGGCCTGTCCATGAGCGCATCAAAGCGGTTCTTCATCATCCACACCGCCGACCACGTCACTTCCGAAGTGCATCTGCTCCCTGCCGACAATGCCGAAGGGGAACTGACGACTGTGTTGCCGCGCCGGGCAAACCACGAATACAGCGTCGATCACCAGGGCGACCGGTTCATCGTCCGCACCAACGACCGGCACAAGAACACCCGTCTCGCAGCCGCCCCGGAAGACGCCTTTACAGAAGACGGCTGGGTTTCCCTGCTCGAAGGCGGCGACGACCTTTACATCCGCAGCTTCCACGCTTTCGCCGGCTTCATCGCCGTGGAGGAACGCATCGACGGGCTCGACCAGGTACGCCTGATCGACCGCCAGGGCAGGAGCGTCCATGTCAAGTTTCCCGAATCCGCCTACAGCGCCGGCCTGGGGGAAAACCCCGAGTACGAGACGGACAGTCTGCGGCTGCGCTACACCTCCATGGTGACTCCCCACACGGTGCAAGACTATCACCTGGACAGCGGTGAGCTGGAAGTGCGCAAGGTGCAGCAGGTTCCGAGCGGTTACGATCCATCGAGCTACGTAACCGAACGGTTGACGGTGACCGCACGGGACGGCGCAATGGTGCCGGTTTCGATCGTGCGCCGCAGGGACACGCCGGTGGACGGCACGGCACCGCTGTATCTCTACGGCTACGGCGCCTACGGCCACGCCATACCCCCCTCGTTCTCGACCACGCGCCTGTCGCTCCTCGATCGAGGCTTCATCTCCGCCATCGCCCACATCCGCGGCGGCGACGATCTCGGCTATCACTGGTACGAAGCCGGCAAGCTCGACCGGCGCACCAACACCTTCAACGATTTCGTAGACGTCGCTAGATTCCTTGTTCGGGCCGGCTACACGGCTGCCGGCCGCATCGCCATCTCCGGCGGCAGCGCCGGCGGCGAACTGGTGGGCGCCGCGGTAAACCAGGCGCCGGAACTCTGGGGTGCCGTCGCCGCCCATGTGCCCTTCGTGGACGTGCTCAACACCATGCTCGACACGTCGCTGCCGCTCACGCCCATTGAGTGGCCGGAGTGGGGCAACCCCATCGAGGATGCGGCGGCGTTCCAATTCATCCATTCCTACTCCCCCTACGATCAACTCAAGCCGGGCGCCTACCCGCCGATGTTGGTGACTGCCGGATTGAACGACCCCCGGGTGACGTACTGGGAGCCTGCCAAGTATGTCGCCAAGCTGCGAACCCTGAAGACCGACAGCAATCCACTGCTACTCAAGACCAATATGGGCGCTGGCCACAGCGGCAAGTCGGGACGCTTCGATTCGCTGCGCGAAGTGGCCGAGGAGTACGCGTTCCTGCTGACCGCCCTGGGCATGGACGAGTGACGGCGCGCAATCGTCGGTTCAGTTTCGCCAGCGATCTTGCAACACCGCCACCGCGGGCAGGGTTTTTCCTTCGACGAATTCGAGGAAGGCGCCGCCTCCGGTCGAGATGTATGAAATGCCGTCGCGTACGCCGTACTTGTCGATGGCCGCGAGCGTATCGCCTCCGCCCGCCACGGAAAAAGCCCCGCTCTCGGCGACCCCCTCCGCCAGCACGCGCGTTCCCTCGCCGAACTGATCGTATTCGAAGACGCCGACCGGGCCGTTCCACAGGATCGTGCCGGCGTCCGCCAGCAGCGCCTTCCACCGTCTCGCCGTTTCCGGGCCGATATCCAGGATCATATCGTCGGTGGCCACCTCGTCGAGGGCCCGAACGATAGCGGTTTCGTTTTCGTCGATGCGCTTGCCCACCATGACGTCCACCGGCAGCGGAATCTCGACACGGTCAGCGAGCCCCGCGGCAACGCCAAGCAGGTTCGCCTCCACCAACGACCTGCCCGTAGTGTAGCCGGCCGCGGCGATGAAGGTGTTGGCGATTCCCCCGCCCACAATAACGCCGTCGGCGAGCGACGCCAGCTTGTCGAGTACGGAAAGCTTCGTGGACACCTTCGACCCGCCCACGATCGCCAGCAACGGCCGTCGCGGATTGTCGAGCGCCCGGCCCAGTGCATCGAGTTCATTCGCGAGCAGCGGCCCTGCACAGGCGAGGTGAGCGAATCGCGCTACCCCGTGCGTCGAAGCCTGGGCACGGTGCGCGGTGGCGAACGCATCCATGACGAAGATGTCGGCGAGCCCGGCCAGGCGCCTGGACAGCGATTCGTCGTTCGCTTTCTCACCCTCCAGAAAACGGACGTTCTCGAGTAGCGCAATGCGCGCGTCCGTGGTTTCGGCGGCCTGCAGATCACGCAACAGCGGCACCGCCTCGCCGAGCATTTCCGACAGCCGCTCGGCCACCGGTGAGAGCGAAAACGCCGGATCGAATTCCCCCTCCCGCGGCCGGCCGAGGTGGGATAGGAGAACGACCCGGGCGCCCTGGCCGAGCGCAGCCGTCAGCGTCGGCAGAGCCGCGGCGATCCTGGCATCGTTCGCGACGTCTCCATGGGCGATGGGGACGTTCAGGTCCTCGCGGATCAGCAGGCGCTTGCCCGCGAGATCCAGTTCATCCATACGCCTGAAGGTCACGTGTGACGATCTGGCCCGCATTCATCACCAATTTCCTGCTGCGGACGCCGATGCACTCGCCCTCGCGACGAAAGTTGGTGACGGATGCACGCTCGCACAGGTTCAGTGGCCAAGGGTTTCTTCGACGACCGCGACCAGGTTCTCCACCGTCATGCCCAGCTCCGCCATCCCCTGCTCGCCCGGCGCGCTGAGGCCGAACCCGTCGATGCCGAGCACCCCGCCGTCCAGGCCGACGAAGCGGCGCCAGTAGTCCGGATGACCGGCTTCCACAGCGACCCGGGCGCGCAGGTCCGGCGGGATGACCGAGTCGCGCCAGGCGCGGCTCTGGGCGAGGAAGACATCCGTGCTCGGCATGGATACCACCCGTACGCTGGTGCCTTTCTCAGCCAGGCGCTTCTGCGCTCGCATCGCCAGGTCGACCTCCGACCCGCAGGCGATCAGCACCGCATCCAGCCCGTTGCCCTCCGGGCCGAGTATGTATCCGCCCCGCCGCACCGACTCCAGCGTAGCCGCATCCCTGGGTTGGGGAACCGTTTTCTGCCGCGTGAACACCAGTGCCGTGGGGCCGCTGGCGCGCTCTATGGCGTGTTCCCAGGCCACCGCCGACTCCGCCGTGTCGCAGGGCCGCCAGGTCGAGAGGTTCGGGGTGGTGCGCAGGTTGGTGAGCTGTTCGATGGGCTGGTGGGTCGGGCCGTCCTCGCCCAGGGCCACCGAGTCGTGCGTATAGACGTAGATATTGGGAATGCCCATCAGCGCCGAGAGCCGGAGCGCATTGCGCGCATATTCCATGAAGACCAGGAAGGTGCCCGAGAACGGCCGGAATCCGCCGTGCAGCAGCATGCCGTTGCACACCGCCGTCATGCCGAACTCGCGCACC
>CAZWZH010000046.1:0-3621 GCA_964638775.1 uncultured Pseudomonadales bacterium | reverse complement strand
CCTTGTCGAGGTTGGCGTTGTCCGGCCAACTGTTCAGCGGCTCGAAGCGCTGCTGGCCGCCGGCTGCACCGCCGCGCCCGTCGGCGACGCGGTAGACGCCGGCGCTGTGCCAGGCCATGCGGATGAAGAACGGGCCGTAGTGGCCATAGTCGGCGGGCCACCAAGCCTGGGAGTCGGTCATCAGTGCCTCGAGGTCGTTCTTCACGGCCTCGAGGTCGAGGGTCTTGAACGCTTCCGCGTAGTCGAAGCTCTCCCCCATCGGGTCTGACTCGGCGCCGTGCTGGCGCAGGGGGCTCAAGTCGACCCGTTCGGGCCACCAGAACTGGTTGGATTTGGGCGCGCCGTCTGCCTGGGCGGCGGCGGGCAGGATGAGTGAAAGTGTGGCCGCGGCTGCGGTTACCAGACGGTTGGGGAGTTTGATCATGGAAAGCCTCATTACAGTTGAACGAGAAGCATCGTCTTGCGTTGTGTTAGACCCACAGAAAACGGTGAAATTCCGTCCCGGTCCCGCGGCCAACCGTCGCAAACGAAGTCGCGAACAACGGTAGTGGGAACCCTGTCGATCGGTCAAATTGATTTTTTCGAACGCAATAATCGACCTTGACTATCGTTGTTCCGGCCAGAGTCCGTCACCGACTTCTATGGAATTGCTGGCAATTGGAAATCTGTGGTCTAACCACCGCCGAGCAGTTCGAATGTGTCCAAATCCTGGCACATGCGGATGCTGCGCGTGGCCATCGTCATGAACATGTCGTTGCCGCGCTCGGTTTCGACAACCAGGGTGGAGACGAGCACGGTCATGTTGAGGCCCGCGGGGGCGTAGTGGCGGTAGAGCGTCCAGCAATCGTTCCAGTCAAGGGTAACGCCGTAGCTGCGCAGCACTTCGAGATAATGGTTCAGGAGTTGGCGTTCGTTTCCGGCCCGGCGTTCGGGGGAAACCGAGGTACCCATGAAATAGCTGACATCCACCCAGGGATTGCCGCGGTTGACCGATTGCCAGTCGAATACGGCGACCGGGTGCGGGCCGCCGAACATCATGTTGTCCAGGCGGTAGTCGATGTGGATCACCGTCTCGGGGGCTTCCACCTTGCCGTAGGCCGGGTAGCCTTCCTCGAAACGGTTGACGGCGGCCACCTGGTCGGCGCTGAGGCGTTCTCCGTAGCGCTGCATGAATGCGGCGAACAGCATCGGGTGGACGGATACCTCGCCGTCGTGGAGCCGCGAGGGGGTCAACAGCGGCAGGTCGGCGAGTTGCGCATCGCCCCAGCGCGGCCCGTGCAGCTTCGCGAGTTCCTCGAGGGCGAGAGCGGCCTGATCGGTGCTGCACTCCGACATCTGGTCGATCTGCACGCCCGGCGCCAGGTCTTCCATGACCAGCACGAAATCGTGGGTGCCGGGGTCGAACTCGGCGGCGAAGCAGCGCGGCGTCTGGATGTCTACGGAGAGGCTCAGTTCGGCGTAGAAAAACACTTCCCGGGCGTAATTGCTCAGTTCCACGGCCAGGTGCCGGCTCAACGGGTTGGTGGAAGGGAATTTGCCGACCAGCGTGGGCGGCAGGTCGCCGTCCCCGGAGATGTTGAAACGTGCGTTCTCGCCAAGCTGTCCGGCGCCGATGTTCTGCCAGGCGACCTCAATGACGGTTCCCGCCAGGCCGGCCCGATTCAGGCGCGAGGTGAGCCAGCGTGGAGTCACTTGGTCGGGGTGGGAAGGAATCGACATGCTCGGGCCAGGGGGTTGTAGCGGGCGGGGATGATACTATCCCGCGCCCGCCCTAACGTTCAGCCGCACCCATTCGTGATTAAACTACTACACTGCTGTTGCCAACCTCGCCGCGTCCATTCATGAACAGGTACGGCTGAGTGGTGCGCGCCTTGTATCCCGATCACACCTCGAAATTCCCCGAGCTCGGCTTCTACGGCCTGCCCGGCCACAGCCGCACGCCGCGGGATGTGTTGCGGCAGGTGCAGGATGCCGAGGCGCTCGGCCTCGGCAACGTGATGATCTCGGAACGAGCCGACTACAAGGAGATTTCCGCGATCTGCGGCGCCTGTGCGACCGTTACCGAATCGATCTTCATCGGCACTTCGGCCACCAATCTCAATACGCGGCACCCGGTGGTGACGGCTTCCATGGCCACGACGCTGAACCGCCTTTCCAACGGGCGCTTCGCCCTGGGGCTTGCCAAGGGTGTGGGGTTTCGCTGGAAGATGCTGAATGTGCCGTTCCCGACCTTCGAACGGGAGCGGGAGTTCATCGACGTGATGCGCCGGCTGTGGCGCGGCGAGACGGTGGACGGCCACGCCGGGGAACTCGGGAACTTCCCCCGGCTGGGGCTTGCCGAGTACGTCGACGAGGACATTCCGATCCTGTATGTCGGGTTCGGCCCGAAGAGCCTTGTGAACGCGGGGCGCCTCTACGATGGCGTGCACCTGCATACGTTCATGGGGGAGACGGCGCTCGCGAACGCGGTGGCGCAGGTGCGGCAGGGCGAAGAGGAAGCGGGGCGTACGCCGGGCCGGGTGAAGCTGTGGTCGGTATTGGCAACGGTGTGCGACGCCTCCGAGGAGGAGTACCTGAAACGCATCGTCGCGCGGCTTGCGACCTATCTGCAGATTCCCGGTTACGGCGATGCCCTGGTTGCCGTCAACGGCTGGGACCCGGAGTTGCTGGCGCGCTTTCGGGGCAGCGCGGAGGTGCGGGCCGTGGGTGGGTTGATCGACAGCGTGGCGACGAGCGGGCAGTTGGCCGCCATCGACAGGATCCTGCCCGACGACTGGCGGCCCGGGGCGGTGGGCGATGCCGGGGCCTGTGCACAGCGGTGGCTGAAGGAATTCGAAGGGGGCGCCGACGGGCTGATCATCCATGCCAGCACGCCGGAGGAATTCGAGCCGGTGCTGCGCGAGTATGAACGTATCCGGCCGGCGCATCTGTTTGCGGGCCGCTCGAATCGCCCGGCCTGAACGAGGCCGCGTTTTAACTGCCGGCAGGAGTCAGCCCGATGCTGAACAGACTCGACGACTATCCCGTTCACCAGACGCCGGAACCCCTTGCCCAGCCGGCAACCAGCGACCGCAACTTCTACGACCGGACCTGGTTCAACGGGTATGCGGTGGATGGGTCCTGGTATTTCGGGATCACGATGGCGGTCTATCCGCATCTTGGGGTGCTCGATTGCGCGTTCAGCGTCGTCCGGCCCGGCGGGCTGCAGCATTGCTTCTTCGCCTCGCGGCGTGCGCCGCCGGAGCGCACGGAAATGCGTGCTGGGCCCATGCGCATCGATGTGATCGAGCCGTTGCGGCGGACCCGGGTGGTGCTCGACGACAATGAAAGCGGGCTTGGTTGTGAACTTGAGTTTTCGGCGCGCACCGGGGCGATTCAGGAAGGGCGGCAGACGCTATGGCAGGGGGCGCGGCGCTGGATGGATGCGACGCGGTTCGATCAGTTCGGGGCCTGGAGCGGGACGGTTCGCACGCCGGAGGGGGATATCAGTGTCGAACCTGCAGAGTGTCGTGCAACCAAGGATCGGTCCTGGGGCGTTCGCCCGGTGGGTCTACCCGAATCGCCGGGTGCGCCCGTGGTTCCCGCCGGGATATTTTTCCTTTGGGCGCCGCTGTTCTGGGA
>CAZWZH010000045.1:0-24311 GCA_964638775.1 uncultured Pseudomonadales bacterium | reverse complement strand
CCCACGCAAGGCCCGCGAACTCTACATCACCGATCGGGAAGGCTTCTACGACAAGCCCGAGGGCGAGGACCTGGCCAGCATTGTGGACGGCATGCTCGGCTTCAAGGGGCGCGTTCACCTGCATTTCGGCGCACGGGTTCGAGGTGACCTGGCCGATGCCGAAGCCCTGGCGTTCGAGATCGACCGTTGCATCGTCGAAGGCCTCAAGGTGTTCCCCACCCATCTCGAGGCGGCGCGACGGTCCGGCCTGGAAGAATTACCGGCAGGGGAACCCGAGGATGCGCGCATCTCCGCGGTGTTCGGGGAACAGGTGGAAAGCTGTCCGCCGGAGCACCGGAGTTTCCTGTTCGACCAGTACGCCAATCTCGTGCGCAACAAGCAGAGGTACGCATAGATAGCGGGCACGTTCCGCGGGCCGGCTCAGACGCGGGTGTCGAGCGCCACCGATTTGATCAGGGCGAACAGCGCCTTTCCGGGTTCGAGTTCGAGGTTCTGCCTGGAGAGCCGCGTAATGCGTGAGCGCAGGGTCTGCCCGGCACAGTCGAGGTCGACGAACACGGTGCCGTCCGGCGCGTCCCGCAGCCGTTGCACGCGCACCGGCAGGCAATTCAGAAAGCTGGTTGCGCTGGGCCGCTCCAGCGACAGCCCCACGTCCCGGGCGGGGATTTGAACGCGGATGGGGCCGGCGGTGTTGCGCAGGTCGCCACGTATTCGGAGCTCCTGATCTCCGAACCCGAGTTCGCTCAGATCGTTGTCGGCATCGTAAGAGGCGAACTCGCAATCGAGAATGGCGCCCGAGTCGATGAGCGGCGAAAGGGGGTGATCGAGTTCGGCGACCACCTGCTCGGGGGTGCCGGCGCCGATTACCCGGCCGTTTTCCAGGATCGCCAGGTGGTCCGCCACCTGCAGCACTTCCGGCAGCGAGTGGGTGACATAGACCACCGGCCGCCGCAGTTCGCGGCACATGCGGGCCACCATCGGCGCGAGGTTGCGGCGCGCAACGGCGTCCAGCGCGGATAGCGGCTCGTCGAGCAGCAGCAGTTCCGCGGGTTTCAGGAAAGCGCGCGCCAGGGCAACGCGCTGCTGCTGGCCGGCGGACAACTCGTGCGGCCGGCGCCCGGTGAGCGCGCCGAGCCCGAACAGGGCGACAGCTTCCTCGATCGAGCCGGCGAGCGGGACGGCTTTCAGGTTGTCGAGCACGCTCAGGTGCGGGAACAGTGCGGGTTGCTGCAGAGTCATGCTGACGGGGCGCCGGTGTGCCGGAACCCCGTCCCAGCGGTTACCGTTGAACGTCACGGAAAACGAGGGCGCGGACTCCAACCCGGCAATGATTCGAAGTACGGTCGACTTGCCCGAACCGGAAGCTCCGATCAGTGCGTTCACGCCGTTACCCGGCAGCGCCAGGTTCATGTCGAGCTCGAATCCGTCCGGGCGGCCGAAACTGCCCCGCAGCGTCAGTCCTGCGCTTTTGGCCGGGCTGCCCGAGGTCATCGGCCCGGCCTCAGGGTCGCGTAGGTGATCGTGAGCGTCACCAGCGATGCGACGAGCAGGATGCCGGCCGTCAGGTGGGCGCTCGCGTAGTCGAGGGATTCCACCTGGTCGAACAGCAGTATCGACAGAACCCGGGTTTCGCCTGGAATGTTGCCGCCGATCATCAGCACGATTCCGAACTCTCCCACGGTGTGGGCGAAACCGAGCACTGCCGCTGCCGCCAGGGTGCGGGCGTGCAGGGGCAGCATCAGGCGCAGAAAACGGGCCATTGGCGAGACGCCCATGACGGAAGCCGCATCGAGCAGTTCCCGGGGCGTGTTGCGGAAACTGCTGGCCAGGGGCTGGCTGACGAAGGGCAGGGAGTAGACGATGGAGGCGACGACCAGCCCCGCGAAGGTGAAGGCCAGCGGTTGCCCGGTGATCCATCGCCAACCGGCGCCCAGCCAGGCTTCGTCCGCCATTGCCAGCAGCAGGTAGAAACCCAGTACGGTGGGCGGCAGAACCAGCGGCAGGGCGATAAGCGCCTCGACGAACGCGGCCCCGCGGCGCTTTGTGCGGGCCAGCCACCAGGACAGGGGGAGGGCGATCGCCATCAGGATTGCCGTGACGATGCCCGCAAGGGCGCCGGTCAGGGCCAGGCTGGAGAGCAGGTCGTCAGCCACCGGGCAGGTACCCGAGTTGCGCCAGGCGCGCCTGGGTGTCGGGACGGGTCATGTAGCGAAGCAGTTGCCGCGCGGCCGCAGGGTGCCTGGTGCGGTGGAGGACCACTGCGCCCTGGTCGATGGGCTCGTGAAAGGATGCCGGACACACCCAGAACCGCTCGGCCGGAACGTCCCTGGCCACGAGCTGACCGAGCGCCACGAAACCGAGGTCGAGGGCGCCGCTTTCCAGGAAATGGTCCACCTGATTCACGTTGTTGCCGAAAACGAGCCGGTTCCGGAATCTTGCCTGTACACCCAGCCTTTGCAGGCATTGCATGGCGGCGGCGCCGTAGGGTGCGAGTTGCGGATTGGGGACGCCGATTCGCCCCACGCCGGCCCGGTTGCGGGCGGTGGCCGATGCGGAAGACCTAAGCGCCACGCGGCCCCGGGCATAGACCGTTACCGGAGCGGCAGCCAGGCCGCTGTCGATCAGCGCCTGCGGCCGCATCCTGTCCGCCGAGAAAAAAGCATCGAAGGGGGCGCCCTGCCGGATCTGTGCGGCGAGCAGCCCGGAGGCGCCGAAGGTCGGTGACAGCGGTACGCCATGCCGGCCTTCGAATTCCTCGGCCAGTTCGTTGAGCGGTGCGCGGAAATTCGCCGCGACGGCCAGGCGCAGGGCGGGTGCATTGGCGTGTGTAGCGGAAAGTTGATGACGGATGCGGGCCAGGGGCGCGACCTCGGGTAGGGCATCGGCCGTGTACTCACCGTTCGCGACCGGCGCCTCGGCCTCCGCACCGGCAACCGCCGCGACAGTGGGCAGGAGTATCGCGAAGGCGCAGGCGACTGCCAGGAGGCCGGCTGTTCGAAACAATCCGGTATCGCAATGCCGGCGCCGGAACAACCGGGCGGTGTCGGCGGCCATTCAAGTGGCCCTTCGGACCGATATCCAGGCACCCATGGCACGCCCCGGACAAAAAGATCGCGTCAGTTTATCCCAGATACCGGAGGGACTCGCGCGACCGCCCACACATCCACCCGGCCGGCACCGGCGTCCAGCAGGGCGGCGGCGAGTTCCGCGGCTGTGGCGCCGGTGGTCACGACGTCGTCCACGATGGCCAGATGGCCTGTGCAGGAACGCGTCGCCCGAAAGATACCGCGCACGCTCCGCGCCCGGGCGCTCCGGGACTGGCCGCGTTGCGGTCTGCCGCCGCCGGCCCGCGCGATGCCGCCACGGCAGATCGGTATGTGAAACCGCCGGGACAGGGGAGCGGCGAGCAGGGCTGCCTGGTTGTGACCGCGCCGGAACAGCCGGGCCGTAGTGAGGGGAACGGGCACCAGGGCGTCCGGAATTGAGGCGCCGCTGAATTCGATGCCGCGGGCCAAAAGGCCGCCCAGCAGTTTCGCCTCGCCGAGTCCCCTGGCCGACTTGGCGGCGTGGACCCAGCCGCGTATCGGCCCTTCGTACAACAGCGGTGTCACGGTGGCTTCGAAGGGTGGCGGATCGCTTGCGCAACGCGCGCAGGGGCCGTTGCCGGCACCCGGAAACGGCACGCCGCACCGGGAACAGGCATTCCGGTTCCAGGCCAGGCTTTTCTCGCACGGTGCACAGAGATCGATGTCGCGGTGCATCTCCCGGCGGCAAAGCCGGCAGACGCGCGGCAACCACCAGTCGGTTATCCCCATCCGGATTTTGTACCGGCCGCGCGGGACTTTCGCCAGGGGAGTGACACTGGTGTTTCCGTAGTCCGGCGGCAGCAAATTGCGTGAGAAAAGTCGCACATTCCCCGTTCGCCGTAGCCTCCCCCCGCGCAACGAGGTCCCGGCAGGCGGCGCCCGGAGTCCGTCCTTTCGAATCGCGCCGTGGATTTATTCTGAGTCGCGGCTAATATCGAAATGGCAGGGAACGAGAGAAGGACCAGACCATGCTGGAATACCGGGCGCCGGAACGGGATTTGGAATTCCTGCTGTTCGACCTGTACCGGGTACAGGACGAGTGGCGCGACATCCCGGAATTCGCCGAGTTCACCGATGATCTGGTACGCGCGATCGTCAGCGAGGGGGGCAGGGTGGCGAGCGAAGTCATGGCGCCGCTCAATCAGGCCGGCGATTCCGAAGGCTGCCGATGGCGCGACGGTGCAGTCACCGCCCCCGCCGGGTTCAAGTCCGCCTACGACGAACTGGCCCGGGGCGGCTGGCTGGGCATATCCGGCAATCCCCGATACGGCGGTCAGGGCATGCCGAAGCTGTTGGGCTGCCTGCTTGAGGAAATGTTCTGGAGCGCCAATACCGGCCTGTATCTGTACGGGGCGTTGTCGACCGGTGCTTCGATCTGTATCGACACCCACGGCACGGAAGCGCAGAAACGGCTGTATCTTCCAAAGCTCTATTCAGGAGAGTGGTCGGGCGCGATGGACCTGACCGAGCCGCAGGCGGGAACGGACCTGGGGATCATCCGCACCCGGGCGGAAGAGGCGGGCGACGGCACCTACCGCATCACCGGCACCAAGATCTTCATCACCAGCGGCGAGCACGATCTTGCCCGGAACATCGTCCACCTCGTGCTTGCCAAGCTGCCGGGCGCGCCGGACGGCACCCGGGGAATCAGCCTGTTCATCGTGCCGAAGTTCATTCCCGGCGCAGACGGCGCCATCGGCGAGCGCAACCGGGTGGCCAGCGGCTCCATCGAGCACAAGATGGGCATCAACGGCAGCGCCACCAACGTCATGAACTACGACAACGCCGTCGGTTACCTGGTGGGCCCCGAGAACGGCGGCCTCGCCTGCATGTTCACCATGATGAACTACGAGCGGCTGTCGGTGGGCCTGCAGGGCCTGGGCGCCGGCGAACTGGCCTATCAGCAGGCGTCACGCTACGCCCGGGGCCGCCTCCAGGGACGTTCGCCCACGGGCCCGCGCAATCCGGACGGCGCGGCGGATTCGCTTTTGGTGCATCCGGACGTGCGCCGCATGCTGCTCACCGTTCGCGCCTATACCGAAGCGGGCCGGGCGTTCGCGGTGTTCGCGGGCCTCAATCTCGACCGCGGCAAGTACGCCGGCGATGCGGACAGCCTGGCGCTCTCGGAGATGCTGACGCCTATCGCCAAGGCGTTCATGTCCGACCGGGGCTTCGAGTGCGCGGTCATGGCGCAGCAGGTGTTCGGTGGGCACGGCTTCATCAGGGAGTGGGGCGTCGAGCAGATCGTCCGGGATGCCCGCATCGCGCAGATCTACGAGGGCACGAACGGCATTCAGGCGCTGGATTTCGTCGTCCGGAAGGTGTGCCGGGATGGCGGACGCACCCTCTACGCTCTGCTCGACACCATGGCGGCAACGCCCGTTCCCGAGAAGTACCGCGCTGCACTGAACCAGGCCACCGGTCGATTGCGGTCCGCGACGGAGTTCGTCGTGACCGGCTCACTGGAAGACGCCAACCTGCCGGGTGCGGTATCCACCGACTTTCTCGATCTCGCCGGCCACACCATCTATGCCTGGCTGTGGGCGCGCATGGCCGGCGCCGCCGGCGACGACGATTTTGGCCGCGCCAAGCGGCGTACGGCGGATTTCTACTACGCCCGGCTGCTGCCGAAAACCCTGGCGCTGGAAGCGAGCGTGCTTGCGGATTCGGAGGCGGTGATGGGCATCGAGGCGTCGGCGTTCTAGCCCGTATCGCCCGGCCGGGAAAAAAGGTTTCCACGCCACCGGGTTGCGCAAGGACTGGGTGAATCGGGAAACCGGCCAGTCAATCCAGCTTGTTGATCATTCGATAGACGCCGATCAGGATGCTGAACCCGATGTAGCAGCCGAGCAGGCATACGCCCAGCAGAATCGCCATCTGGCGGGTGACGATGCCCGCTGCGGCCAGGTAGACGATCCCGGCGATACATCCGAAAAACGACACGGCGACTCCGGTCACCGTCAGCAACGTGGTTCGTTTCACAGCAACGCTCGCCTTCCCGTGGACAGCTCAGTTTACCGGGCCCGCAACAGCGCGGGGAGCTTCTTGTGGATACCCTGAAATCCGCCATTGGAAAGAATTACCACATGGCGGGGATTGCGGGGCAGTTGCGCGACCGCGGCCATGACGCTGTCCAGGTCTGCGAACAGCCGGGCGGGGACGGTACAGGCGGCGACGACTTCCCCCAGGTCCCAGCGCATGTTCTCGCCCCGGAACCAGAAAACCGCATCGGCCGCCGCGCAGCAGCCGGCCAGTTCGCCCCGGAGCGTTCCCAGTGACATCGTGTGGGTCCGCGGCTCCACGATGGCGAGAATCTCCTCGCTGCCCACCCTTGCCCGCAGCCCCTCCAGGGTCGTCCGGATCGCCGTGGGGTGGTGGGCGAAGTCATCGTAGACGGTCACCCCGCCGACCTCCGCCACGACTTCCAGGCGCCGCTTGACGCCGGCGAAACGGCGCAGCGCCCCGATGGCGTCCGGCGCCGCCACGCCCGCGTGGCTGGCGGCCGCCAGGGCGCTCAGGGCGTTGGCCTGGTTGTGTTCACCGAGCAAGGACCAGTCTAACCGGCCCATGAACTCGCCATCCACGGTCACATCGAAGGCGCTGCCGTCGCGAGCGCTCTCTGGCGCGCTCCACAGTGTTCCGGTGTCGAGTTCGACCGGCTCCGCAGGCGGCTGGGCTCCGAAACGGGTTACCGGCGTCCAGCAGCCCGTTCGCAGTACTTCATCGACCGCCGCGTCACTGCTCGGCGCCACGATCAGCCCGTTGCCGGGAACCGAGCGCAGCAGATGATGAAACTGGGTCTGGATGGCGCCGAGATCGGGAAAGATGTCGGCATGGTCGAACTCGAGATTGTTGATCGCCAGGGTGCGGGGCCGGTAGTGGACGAACTTCGAGCGCCGGTCGAAGTACGAGGTGTCGTATTCGTCCGCTTCGACCACGAAGAACCGGCCGCCGCCGAGCCGCGCGGACCGTTCGAAGTTTTTTGGGACGCCGCCGATCAGGTAGCCGGGCTCCAGCCCGGCGCACTCCAGAATCCACGCCAGCATGCTGGCGGTGGTGGTCTTGCCGTGGGTGCCCGCGACAGCCAGCGTCCAGCGCCCGGGCAGCACGGACGTACCCAGCCATTCGGCCCCGGAGGTGTAGGGCAGCCCGCTGTTCAGGATGTATTCGACGGATTCCGTACCCCGGGGCAGCCGGGCGTTGCCGATCACGACCAGGTCGGGCCGGGGTTCGAGTTGCCCGGGTTCGAAACCCTCGTGAACGCGAATGTCCGCGGCGGCGAGCTGGTCGCTCATGGGCGGGTAGAGCGCCTGGTCGGAACCGCTGACCCGGTGGCCCATCTCCCGGGCGAGCTGCGCCAGGCTGCCCATCAGGGTGCCGCCGATGCCGAGGAAGTAGAGCCTCACGCAGCCCTCCTCATCCGCCCAGGCGCGCATCGCGCCGCTCGATGTGGGCGCGCATGCGCTGCTGCCTGTCGTGGGTCAGCGGGTAGTTCCACAAGAGCGGCAGGGCGATGCAGGCGATGCCTGCGGGAATCACGGAGTACATGCAGGCCAGCGCCAGCTTCGCGGTATCGGTGTTTGCATCGCTTGCCGGGTCGAAGCCGAACCAGGCGACGCTGGTGGTGGCGATGAAGATGCCGAGTGCGGCGGCGCCCTTGTTCACCATGCCCCAAAGGGAGAAGTACAGGCCGGTGCGCTGCTGCCGGGTGCGCAGGGTGTCGAGATCCACGATGTCCGCCGCCATCGATGTGGGCAGGAACACCAGCGAGCCCACGGCCGAGCCCTTGAACAGCATGAGCACCAGGAAGATCTCCAGTTGGTCGGGCCCGAGCAGGGGAATGGATGCGCTCCACAGCGACAGCCAGGCGATGCCGAGCACCACCGTGCGGTGCTTGCCGACTTTCCTCGATATGGCGAACCACGCCGGAATGGCGGCGGTGCTGGCGATGTAGTACGCGAGGATGTAGATGGCGTAGCGTTCGAAGGGCTCGTGCATGACGCGCCGGACGAAAAAGAACGACATGGAGGCCGTCATGCTGATGGCGACGACGAAGAACATGAAGCAGACCACCAGCCGGCGGAACGGCCCGTTGCGCCAGACGATGCGCAGGCCCCGGGCCCAGCCGATCGGCAGATTGGCCGTCGAACGCGGCGGCGTTTCCCTGACGAACAGGATGGCCGGCGCGGTCATCAGGGGCATCAGCAGCAGCACTGCCAGGGCAACCCCGTACAAGGCATTCTTCGCGCCCGGCCGCACCAGCACGTAGGCGATGGTCAGGGGGATCACCAACGACAGCATCGTGCCGCCGTAGCCGAACGCCTCCCGCCAGCCCGTGATGCGCGAACGCTCGTGGTAGTCGGGGGACATTTCCGCGCCCCAGGCGCGATAGGGCAGGTCCACCAGGGTGAACGACAGGTAGAGGGCACTGATCCAGACGAACAGGTAAAGATTGCCGACGCCGCTGCCGCCGAGCGCGGACCACAGCCCCACGGCGAACTCGCTGTGCGGCACGAAGAGCATCCATAGCGAAAGGAGCATGAACGGCGTGCCGAGCACCATCCACGGCTTGCGCCGGCCGAAGGGTGTCAGCCAGCGGTCCGAGACGATTCCGATCGGCGGGTCCGTCACCACGTCGGTCAGCCGCGACAGGGCGAGCAGGGTTCCCACAGCGGCGAGGGAGAGGCCGAGATTTTCGGAATAGAACGCCGGGATGTAAATGGCGATCGGCAACCCGACGACCGAGGTCGGCAGGTTGACCGCGCCGTACAGGGCCATGCGTGTGCGGGTAACGGACAGTCTGGAGGACGGGTCGGTCATTTGCCTGCCCCGGTCGGATTTCCCGATCTTATCCCAGTTTCCGTTCGACTCGCATGGAACGAATCTCAACTAATTGTTTTTATTGGTTTTATCAAAAGGTGTCGGACTACGGAACAGTCACTTTGATCCGGCACCCCCGGCCACACCACCCGCTTAAGCGGGCGCCGGCCTCATCTGTGATGGTTTGAAGGCAACGGTCGCGGTGCTGCGTTGAATGGGTCCTGTTCGCGGGTCAGTGCGGTGGATTCCGACTACAATTGACCATTATCCGGCGGAAATGATCCAGATGGCGGGAGCGAACGCTTTCTATGCCCAGTCGGGCGGTGTTACCGCAGTCATCAACGCGACGGCCTGCGCCGTCATCGAGACGGCGCGGAAGCATGGCGGGAGCATCGGCAAGGTGCTCGCGGGCAGGAATGGCATCATCGGCGCGCTGACCGAGGAACTCATCGACACGAGCCTCGAGCCGGCCGGGATCATCGCGGGCCTGCGTCATACGCCAGGTGGCGCGTTCGGGTCCTGCCGCTACAAGCTCGGGGCCATCGAGGACAACCAGCGGGAGTACCGTCGGCTCATCGAAGTCTTCGCCGCACACGACATCCGCTACTTCTTCTACAACGGGGGCGGCGACTCCCAGGACACCGCCAACAAGGTGACGCAGCTCGGCTCGAGGCTCGGCTATCCCATGGTCTGCATCGGCATTCCGAAAACCGTGGACAACGACCTGCCATTCACCGATTCCTGCCCGGGTTTCGGGTCCGTGGCCAAATACGTGGCGGTATCCACCCGGGAGGCGGCGCTGGACGTGCAGTCGATGTGCTCAACGTCCACGAAGGTGTTCATCCTGGAGGTGATGGGACGTCACGCGGGATGGATCGCGGCGGCATCGGCACTGGCGCAGGAAAAGCGAGGCGATCCGCCTCATCTCATCGTTTTCCCCGAAGTGCCGTTCGACGAGGCGGCGCTGCTCGCGAAGGTGAAGAAGACCGTGGAGGCGCGCGGGTACTGCGTGATCGTGGTCTCCGAGGGGGCGCGTTATGCCGACGGTGTTTTCCTGGCGGATGCGGGCAGCAAGGATGCTTTCGGCCACACGCAGCTCGGCGGCGTGGCCCCGGCGCTCGCCAACATCGTCAAGGCGGGGCTCGGCTACAAGTATCACTGGGCGGTGGCCGACTACCTGCAGCGTTCCGCGCGTCATGTCGCGTCTGCCAACGATGCCGAACAGGCCTACGCGATGGGCAGGGCCGCGGTGGAATTTGCGCTCGCGGGCAAGAATGCGGTCATGCCGACGGTGGTGCGCACCAGCGATGAGCCTTACCGCTGGAAGATCGGCGAAGCGAAGCTGTCCCGGGTGGCCAACGTCGAGCGCAAGATGCCGAAGAGCTTCCTCAGCGCGGACGGTTTCGGCATCACCGCGAAGGCGCGCCGCTATCTCGCGCCGCTGATCGCCGGGGAAGACTATCCGCCGTACCGGAACGGTTTGCCCTGTTACGTGACGCTCAAGAACGAGCTGGTGGCGAAAAAGCTCGAACCATTCCCGCTATAGCGGACCGTACGCCGATACCGGTCAGGCCAGAAGCGGCGCGATTACCAGCGAGACGATCGCCATTACGTTGATGAGGATGTTCATGCTCGGGCCGGAGGTGTCCTTGAACGGGTCGCCCACGGTATCGCCGACCACGGTGGCCGCGTGAACGTCCGAGCCCTTGCCGCCGAGATTGCCCTTTTCGACGTGTTTCTTGGCGTTGTCCCAGGCGCCGCCGGCGTTGGCCATGGTAAGGGCCAGCAGCACGCAGCCGAGCAGGCCGCCGCCGAGGGTGCCGCCCAGGGCTTCGGCGCTGATGCCGAAGCCGACGACCGGGGGCACGGCGACGGCAATGGCGCCGGGCAGAAGCATGCGCTTCAGGGCCGCGGAGGTGGCGATGTCGATGCACTTGCCGGTATCGGGCTCGGCCTTGCCCTCGAGCAGGCCGGGAATCTCCCGGAATTGCCGGCGGATCTCCTGGATCATTTCCATGGCGGCGTCGCCCACCGAGGTCATGGTGACGCTCGCGATCAGGAACGGCACCAGGCCGCCGATAAAGAGGCCCACCAGCACGTCGGGATTGCCGATGTGCAGCAGGAACTCCCCGCCGCGGTTGTAAGAGACCGTCTCGACGAACGCGGCGATGATGGCCAGTGCCGCCAGCGCCGCGGCACCGATGGCGAAACCCTTGCCCATGGCGGCGGTGGTGTTGCCGAGTTCGTCCAGTGAATCGGTGATCTTGCGGGTGTCCTCCCCCAGGCCGCCCATCTCGGCGATGCCGCCGGCGTTGTCGGCGACGGGGCCGTAGGCGTCCACGGCCATGGTCATGCCGACCGTGGCCAGGAGCCCCACCGCGGCGATGCCGACGCCGTACAGCCCGGCCAGCCAGGTGGACACGTAGATGATGGCGCAGATGGCGAGCAGCGGCACCACTACGGACTGCATGCCCACCGCGAGGCCCGTGATCATGACCGTGGCGGAGCCCGTCTCTCCGGCCTTGGCGATGCGCACGACCGGCCTCGACGAGGTGTAGTACTCCGTGGTCAGCCCGATAATGACGCCGCCCACGGAACCGAAGATGACCGCCCACCAGATATTGCTCGAAATCCCCGCCGCATCGATGACGAACCAGGAAGCGGCGATGAACAGGATGGGCGTGACCACCATGCCGATGCGCAGCGCCAGCGCAGGGCTCGAACTCGAGCGGGAGCGCACGATGCCGATGCCGATGATGGAGCAGACAAGGCCGGTGGAGGCGAGCGCCAGGGGCAGGAACATGAGCGCCGCGCGGCCGTCCCCCTCGGACATGCCGGGCACCAGGGCGGCCACCGAGGCGGCGGCCAGGGTGGAGGCGATGGCGATGGTGGCGATCATGGAGCCGCAGTAGGACTCGAAGATGTCGGAACCCATGCCGGCCACATCACCCACGTTGTCGCCCACGTTGTCGGCGATAACGCCCGGATTGCGGGGGTCGTCCTCGGGAATGCCGGCTTCCACCTTGCCCACCAGGTCGGCGCCCACATCGGCGCTCTTGGTGTAGATGCCGCCGCCGACCCGGGAGAACAGCGCCACCGTGGAGGCGCCCATGCCGAAGCCGTGGATGTGGTGGGCGGTGTGCGGGTCGCCGCCGAAGAAGTAATAGACAATGCCGAGCCCCATCAGCCCGAGGGAGGCTACGGCGAGACCCATGATGGAGCCGCCGAAGAACGCCACGGAAAGGGCGGCCGCGGGGCCGTCGGTATGCGCCGCGGTGGTGGTGCGCACATTCGCCTTGGTGGCGGTATACATGCCGAACCAGCCGGCGCCGGCGGACGACAGGGCGCCGGCGACAAAGGCCCAGAGCGTGGCGATGCCCAGATCGGATATGAACAGCAGCACCAGCAGCACCCCGGCGAACAGGGCCAGCATGGTGTACTCCCTGCGCATGAACACCATGGCGCCCTCGTGAATGGCGTCGGCGATCTTCTTGATGGCCGGTTCGCCCTCATCGTAGCGCTTGACCAGCCCGTAGATGATTACCGCCACGATCATGCCGACAACGCCCAATAGCGGCGGCAACAGGTTCAGATCCATCATTTTGTGTTCCGGTTGTTGAGTGTTCCGGTTGTTGATTGAAAGGCAGGCGCTTGACCGGTGCCGTACACGCGTGAACCGATGTCCCGCTACTTATCCTGGCCGCCCCCACGGCGGCGCGTATCATACCAGCGAAAACTCAAAAGGCATCCCGGGCTTTATTCGCGCACCGATTGTAGGAAATCTGCCATTGACCCGCCCCCGCCCGGGCTGGTTTAGTGGTGGAAACGGTACTGCTTGGTGGTATCGGTGAGTACGGTTGTGAACAGGGCGCGGTCATGAGCAGGGAGGGATGGGCGACGATCGGCGTGGGCGTTGCATTGCTCACTGTACTTGTGACGGTGGCAGGCCTTGTTCTGCAGGGCCAGCGTGCTCTGCGAGCCGAACTCGCGGTCCAGCTCGCTGAAATGCGTGCCGAGAACGCAGCGTTCCGCCAGGACATGCGGGCCGAGAATGCGGCATTCCGCAAGGAAATGCGCACCGGCAATGCGGAGTTGCGCAGGGAATTGCTCGTCGAGATCGGCGCGGTTGCCGAGCAGACGGCCCAACTGCGGGATCGGGTCAGTCGTCTCGAGGTGCTGGTGGGGGTCGTCGTGGAACGGTTGCTGCCAGGCGACGCGGTGTCGAAGCTGTCCGGAAAGAAGCCTGAGGCTCAGCCCTGAGCGAGCAGCGCCCGCAGGTCGATGATGGCGGCGTTGGCCCGCGATATGTACGAGGCCATCACCAGTGAGTGGTTGGCCAGGAAGCCCAGGCCGTCGCCGTTCAGTATCACCGGGCTCCAGATGCCCTGCTGCGTGGGTTCGAGCTCGCGGATGATCTGCTGCAGGCTGACCCGTGCGTTCTTCTTGTCGAGCACATCCCCGAAGTCGTGTTCCATCGCCCGCAACAGGTGCAGCAGCGCCCAGGTCTGGCCGCGGGCCTCGTAGAAGACATCGTCAATTTCGAGCCAGGGCGTCTTGTAGCTCCGGTCCCTGGGCGCATCGGTAGCCTGGACGGCGGCCGCATCCCCGGCCAGGTCGACGTTCAACTGCCGCTTGCCGACACTGGCCGACAGTCGCTGCGACAGGCTGCCGAGACGCGTCTCAACGCCCTGGAGCCATTGCTGCAGGTTGTCGGCACGCGCATAGAACTGGGCATCCGGCTGGGTGGGGTCGGAGAGGCGCTCCAGGTACGCCCTGAGCAGTTCCGTACCCTCGCCGTACTCGGCTTCGCTGGGCGGGAATACCCAACTCGAATTGTCGAAGAAGAACTTGCCTTCGGCCTGGGCGAGATCCGGGTCTTCCCTTGACTGACTCTGTGACCTCGCGAAGTCGATGCGATAGGCACGGGCGGTGTCGCGCACCTGGGTAAGCACCCCGAACTCCCAGTTGGGCACGTTGTCCATCCAGACCCCGGGCGGAAAGAGGTCGTTGGACAGGTAGCCGCCGCGCTTGTCGAACAACGTCTCCGCGAGCCGGATCAGGGTGGCGCTGGTCGTATACCCGGTGACCACCTCGCGGTTGCCGCGCTCCGCCTCTCGGGCGGCGTTGTCTCGCACGGCGAACGGGTCCGGTTCGAAGTCCCACCACCAGGTCAGCGCCAGGCAGCCGGCCAGGTAGAGGGCAACAAGCGTGCCCGCCGCCCGGGTCGCGGACCGGCGGGCGCCGCTCGCCCGCCTGCCGGCACCCGCGAGGGGAATCCAGCGTTTCCAGTCAAAGGTCCGGTTCATTGCGAAGTTCGTCCCGTGCCGACGCAGCTCCTGTGCCCGCGCACCATACTACTCGAACCGGGCGAAGTCGCAGCCCCTAATCCAGACACACGAGTTCCACGGAAGGGGGCGATGCGATCGCCAGCCTGGCGCGGACGCGGGCCTCGCCGGACGCGCTGTTCAGTTGCCGGTAGATCCAGCGGCCCTCCGCATCGGATCGCGCGTGGATGGTGACCCGGCAGTCCGCGGCCTTCGCGCGCAGGCCAAGATCGCGCAGCTGGGTGCCCACGGCGGCACTCCGCTCTGCGAGCACGGCGGGATCGAGCCTGATGCGGTCGCGCTCGGCGCCCTCCACCAGCTTCAGCTGCTGCGCGGTGGGCCCGATGGCCGGGTGACCGGCATCGACCAGCCGCGCCCGGGCCAGCATGGAGCGCGCGCGGGCAAACTGGCGACGTTCGACGGCCTCTAGGGCGAACCGGACATAGCGTTCCACGATTTTCTCGAGGCCCCGGCGGGCATGGTCGTTGTCCGGATCGAGGCGCAGCGCCTCCCGGTACAGGGAGTAGGCGCTGCCGTCCTCGGGCGTGGTCAGCCGGTGTGCGTCGAATGCGAGCCGCGCCTGCTCCAGCAGCGGTTCAACGTCTGGAGGAGGCTCAGGGGCCGGCTCGGCCGGTGGCTCGGGCTCCGGCACCGGCACGGGCCTCGGCGCTTCGCTTTCGCAGCCGGCGAGCGTCAGCAGGCAGATACCGGCAACAGCCAGCGCGTATCGGGTTGCGGCGTCCGAGGTCAACTCCTTCTCCAATCAGGCTCGACCTGTTCATGAAAAGGTCGGGTCGGGGAGCGGCGGGATGTAGAATAAGCCAAGGCGCACGGCGTCTCGACAACATTCGAAGAGGTTACTGCATATGTGGAGCGTGAAAACCGGCCTGGCGGCCCTGGCGATCGCCCTCGCGGCGATCGGCCATGCCGCCGCGCAGGATTGGCTGGTCGAGGAACCCGAATTCCTGCCGGTGGATGAGGCGTTCATACTTTCCGCCGAGCTCGATGGCGACGGCGCCCTGGTGGCGCGCTGGAAGATCGCCGACGGCTACTACCTCTACCGTCACCGCTTCGCCTTCAAGACCAGGGAAGGCGCAGGTGCTCAAGTGGGCGAGGCGACGATTCCACCCGGCAAGGCGAAGGTGGACGTCTATTTCGGCGAGGTCGAGGTCTACTACGGCCAGGCCCGGGCAAGCGCGCCGGTGCGGGCGGGCGGCGAATCGGCGGAAGTCAGCATCGGCTACCAGGGCTGCGCCGAGGCGGGGCTGTGCTATCCGCCCCAGACCCGCTGGGTTGCGGTGGCGCCGGCAGAGGGCACGGTCAGTTTCCTCGATGGAGACAAGCGCTGATGGCGAAGCTCTTGGTGCTGCATGGCCCGAACCTGAACCTGCTCGGCAGCCGTGAGCCGGAGATCTACGGCACCGATACCCTGGAAGACATCGAAGGCCGGCTGGGTACGCTTGCGGGGGCGGCCGGCCACGAACTGGCGTGCATGCAGTCGAACGGCGAGCAGGCGCTCATCGAGCGCATCCATCGGGCGCGGGCCGATGGCGTGGGCTTCATCGTGATCAACCCCGGTGCGTTCACCCACACGAGTATCGCGCTCAGGGATGCGTTGCTCGGGGTGGAGATACCGTTCATCGAGGTACACCTGTCCAACGTGCACGCACGGGAAGCGTTCAGGCGGAGTTCGTATTTGAGCGACATCGCCGAGGCGGTGATATCCGGTTGCGGTGCCCTGGGATATGAATTCGCGCTTCAGGCCGCGATATCGCATGTCGAGACAGCCGAAGCTGGTGCGCATTGAATGCCTCAACCGACGGGAGCACGCTCAAGTGTTTCGCTGCGATTGACGGCCGCGGTCGTTTATCCATGAACAGGTCGGGTTAAGGGCGCGCATCGTGGACCTGCGGAAGATCAAGAAGCTCATCGAACTGGTCGAAGAATCCGGCATCGACGAACTGGAGGTCCAGAAGGGAGATGAGTCCGTTCGCATCGTCCGCCCTTCGACAAGGGCTCCGGCGGCCCGGGCGCCGGGCGCGGCGGAAACGGGCGGGTCACCCGTAACGGACGCATTCGTCACCGCCCGTGCGCCGATGGCGGGAACCTTCTACGCGGCGCCGGAACCGGGCGCCGACCGCTTCGTGGGCCCGGGCGCGGCTGTGGGGGTGGGCGAGACCCTGTGCATCATCGAGAGCATGAAGATGATGAACGAGATCCCCGCCGAGGTGGATGGCGTCGTCATCGATGTCCTTGTGGCTGACGGGGAACCCGTGGCGCGAGGGCAGGGGCTGTTTCGAATAGGCCGGTAACGCTTCCCGCGGAAGCGGCCGGAGACCGGCACCCTGCGGTGTTTCCGGGCGGGTGCGATCCGGTTGGGGCCGCGGTCGCAGGAATGCAGTAAAGTTTCCGCGGGTTGTCCGGCGTGTGGAGTATTGAGTGGTCACACAATGCCCTGCCTGCGGTTCCCGGTTCCGGATCACCGGGACCCAGTTGGACCGGGCGGGCGGCAGAGTGCGTTGTGGAGCTTGCCTGGCGATCTTCCTGGCGCCCGACAGCCTGAGCGGTGACCAGGAAACAGCCCCCGGGGCAACCGCTGCCGCTGACGGCATGGACGGGATTGAGGGCGATGAGGGTGTCGGGGAAGGCGCTGAATTTCCGCAGCCAGGCGGGCGGGCGACGGATGTCCCGACGGGCGCCGGCGAGGGCCGCCCAGGCCCCAGGGAGCCGCGATTGGCGCGAGGTGCCCCGGACAGCAACCGGTGGGTCCGATGGGCACTGGTGGTTGCCGTGCTGACACTGTTTCTTCAGCTCGCCCTGTACCTGACCTGACGGGCTTAAAGGAACAGTGGCAGCGCCGGGAATTCCGCCGGTTGAAGAGCAAGAGGCTCGAATGACAACGTCGTTCGCGAACAGGGAGTACCGCACATGACCGAACCGGCCGGGCGCAAGGCGCGCGCGCTCATCAGCGTTTCCGACAAGACGGGAATTGCCGAACTGGCGGATGCCCTGCACGGTCTCGGGTTCGCCATCCTGTCCACCGGCGGTACGTTCCGGGCCATCGCCGAAGCGGGCGTCCCGGTAACGGAGGTGGCCGACCATACCGGTTTCCCCGAGTTGATGGACGGCCGCGTGAAAACGCTGCATCCGAAAATTCACGGCGGCATCCTCGCGCGCCGCGGCACCGATGAAGGCGCGCTCGAGCAGCATGCCATCGATCCCATCGACGTGGTGGTCGTCAATCTTTACCCGTTTGCGGCCACCATCGCCCGGCCGGACTGCACGGATGAACTGGCCATCGAGAACATCGACATCGGCGGCCCGGCCATGTTGCGCGCCGCGGCAAAGAACCACCGGGACGTCCTGCCGGTGGTCGATCCGGGCGACTACGAAGACGTTGTCGCCGCCCTTGCCGCGGGCGCCGCGGACGCAGCCCTGCGCCGGCGTCTCGCGGAAAAGGCGTTCCGTCACACCGCCGAATACGACCGCATCGTGGCCGGATACCTGGCGGGCGGCGGCCCCCTGCCCGAGCGCCTGGGGCTGTCCTACGCCAAGCGGCAAGACATGCGCTACGGGGAGAATCCCCATCAGAGCGCGGCTTTCTATGTGGAGGAGAACACCGCCGGTACGGTGGCCGGGGCGCGGCAACTCCAGGGCAGGGCGCTTTCCTTCAACAACGTGGCCGACACGGATGCGGCGCTGAAATGCGTCAGCGTGTTCGACGAACCGGCCTGCGTGATCGTCAAGCATGCCAATCCCTGCGGCGTTGCCCTCGGCACGAACCCGGCGGAGGCTTACCGGCGGGCCTTCGCGACGGACCCGACATCCGCCTTCGGCGGCATCGTGGCGTTCAACCGCGAACTCGACGGCGCCCTGCTCCGCGAGATTCTCGAGGCGCAATTCGTGGAAGTCGTGGCGGCGCCGACCGTGAGCGCCGACGCGGAAGAAGCCGCAAAGGCCAGAAAGAACGTGCGGCTGCTCGCCTGCGGGACGCTCGCCGGGCCCGGCGGTGGCCTCGACCTGAAGAAAGTCGCGGGCGGGCTGCTCGCCCAGACCGCGGACGACAAGTGCCTGGACGAGGATGCGCTGCGTACGGTCAGCAAACGGGCGCCGAGCGCCGAAGAGATGCAAGACCTGCTCTTTGCCTGGCGGGTTGCCTGGTTCGTGAAGTCCAATGCCATCGTCTACGCCCGCAACGGGCAGACCATCGGTGTGGGCGCGGGGCAGATGAGCCGGGTTGTCAGCGCCCGCATCGCCGGTTTCAAGGCCGGGGACGAGGGCCTGACGGTGCCCGGTTCGGTCATGGCTTCCGACGCGTTCTTCCCTTTCCGGGACGGGATCGATGCCGCCGCCGCAGCGGGCATCGCCGCCGTGATTCAACCCGGCGGTTCCATGCGCGATACTGAAGTCATCGATGCCGCCGACGAGCACGGCATGGCCATGATGTTCACCGGCGTCCGCCACTTCAGGCACTGAAGCGCCGTATGCGAACTCGCTGTTGAGACCGGCGATATCACGTTGACATTTTTTTATTTAAATTCGAAGGGTTACATATTTATCCATGAAAGTACTGGTGGTGGGATCCGGAGGACGGGAGCATGCGCTGGCCTGGAAGTCGGCGTTGAGCCCGCGGGTGAGCAACGTCTACGTCGCGCCGGGCAACGCGGGCACTGCGGCGGAGCCGGGCGTCGAGAACGTCGATATCGGCGTGGACGACTTCGGGGCGCTGGCCGATTTTGCCGCAAACAAGGACATTGCGCTCACCATCGTGGGGCCGGAGGCGCCTCTGGTGGACGGCATCGTCGAGTTCTTCGCTACACGCGGCCTGGGCTGTTTCGGCCCGAGTTCGGCGGCAGCCCGGCTGGAAGGATCGAAAGCCTTCGCCAAGGAATTCATGCAGCGGCACGGCATTCCGACGGCCGCATCGGAAACCTTCGGCGACCTGTCGGCCGCCCGGGCCTACGTGAAGGCGCGACGGGTTCCCATCGTTATCAAGGCGGACGGGCTTGCCGCGGGCAAGGGGGTCATCGTCGCGAGTACCGAGAAAGAAGCCTTTGCCGCCCTCGATGCCATGCTCTCCGGAAACGCCTTCGGCAGCGCGGGCGAGCGCGTGGTCATCGAGGAATTCCTGGAGGGGGAGGAGGCGAGCTTCATCTGCCTCTGCGACGGAAGCACCGCGCTGCCCTTCGCCAGCTCCCAGGATCACAAGGCCGCCCATGACGGCGACAACGGCCCGAATACCGGCGGCATGGGCGCGTACTCTCCGGCGCCCGTGGTCACCGGAGCGGTGCACCGCCGGATTGTCCAGGAGATCATCGAGCCCACCATGGCCGGCATGGCCGCCGATGGCGCGCCCTACGTGGGATTCCTGTACGCGGGCCTCATGATCGCCCCGGACGGCGCACCCCGGGTGATCGAGTTCAACTGCCGTTTCGGCGACCCGGAAGCGCAGCCGGTGTTGATGCGCCTGCGCTCCGATCTTCCCGAATTGTGCACGGCCGCGCTGGCGGGCGGCCTGGAAGGGAGAGCGCTCGACTGGGATACGCGGGCGGCGCTCGGCGTGGTCATGGCCGCTGGCGGATACCCGGGCAGCTATGCCAGGGGAGCGGCCATAACGGGGCTGGAAGAACTGGCCGGCGACGGCGACATCAAGGCTTTCCATGCAGGCACCCGGGTCCAGGGCCCGGGCGTGGTCACCAGCGGCGGGCGCGTCCTGTGTGTCGTCGCGCTTGGGGAGGACGTCACCGGGGCACAGCAGAGGGCGTATCGGGGCGTGGCCCGCATCGACTGGGACGGCGCCTTCCATCGCACCGACATCGGCTACCGGGCGGTGGCGCGGGAGCGGGGCGAATGACGCACAGGCCGTCGCGCCGATAACGCCTACCGGGAGAACGACAACGCGCGCATCATTACCGCATGCTCGCGGATACGCTTAAACGGTTCGATCCGTTCCAGGCCATGAGTTCCACCGAACTGGCGACGGCCGCCCGGCATGCGCAACTGGTCAAGGTCCCCGCGCAACGCTGGCTGCTGCGTCCGGGCCGCCGCCTGCGGGGGCGCTACTACCTGGTTCAGGGAACCGTCCGCCTGTTTCCGCCGCAACGCGATATCAGGCCGAAATCGCCGGAAGCCCGCCTGCCGCTGTACCCGGGGTGCGATGCCATGTTTTCCCGAAGCCCGGTGCGCCTGCTGCACGTGGATACCGCGCCCATCGCCTTCCTGCTCGGCGCGGCGCAGTCGAACCCGGGAGCCAAGGGAATCGCGGACTGGGAACGACGCTTCATGGGCTCGCCCCTGCTGCAGCGTCTCGACGCGGGAATCTGGCAACAGTTGCTGAGCGCGCTGGCCGAACGGTCTTTCGAGGAGGGCGAGCGGCTCGTGGTGGAAGGGAGCGCCGCGCATGACTTTTTCGTCCTGAAATCGGGCCACGCGGCCGTGCGGCGGCGGGGACGGACGCTCGCCCACCTGGGCCCCGGCGACTTCTTCGGCGAGGACGCGCTGCTGCTCGATGGCCGGCGCAACGCCACCGTTACCGCGACCCGGCCGGGTTCGATACTTCGTCTGCCGAAGGACCGCTTCATGACGCTTTTGGTCGACAACCTGGTGCGGTTCGTCGAAAGCCCCGGCGAGGGTGAATGCATCGATGTCGGGGAAGAAGGCGCACTGGCCCGGTTGCGCGAGACGATTCCCTCTCTCGATCCGGGCCGGCGCTACCATATCGTCGGCGGCGAACTGCGGCAGAGGGCACTGGCCACCTTCATTCTCACCCAGAAGGGGTTCGATGCCCGGCCGGTGGATTGACCGTTCCCGCCGGGTATGTGTGGGCAGGATTCAAGGTAAGCTTGTGCCGCCGTGGCCGTTCTCACCGACAAGCTGAAGGCGCGCATCCAGGATGCCTACCGCAAGTGGCTCAAGTCGCGCGGGTTCGATCCCCGGCGCGGTCAACGGGAGATGATTGCCGCGATCGCGCGCGTCTGTACCGGCCCGGCGCCTCGGATCGCCGCCATCGAGGCGGGCACGGGTACCGGCAAGACGGCCGCCTACTGCCTGGCGGCCATTCCGATTGCCCAGGCGCTGGAAAAGACCGTCGTCATCGCGAGCGCCACCGTTGCCCTGCAGGAACAGATCGTGCTGCGCGACCTGCCGGACCTCGCCGAAGCCGCCGGCCTCGACTTCGACTTCGCGCTTGCCAAGGGCCGGGGCCGCTACGTTTGCCTGAAGCGCCTGGACGAACGCCTGAACCGCACCGCGAACCATCCGGCCCTGGAAACCGGCGGAGAGGATACGCAGGACCATGCGGCAATCCATGAGGAACTCGTGGAAGCCTTCTCGGCCGGCAAGTGGGACGGCGAACTCGACACCTGGCCCAGGGGAATCGATGCCGCCGCCTGGCGCCAGGTGACCACCGACCATCGCGGCTGCACGAACAACCGCTGCACGTTTTTCCTGACCTGCCCGTTCTTCAAGGCGCGCAACGGGCTCGACGGGGTGCGGGTGATCGTCGCCAACCAGGACCTGTTGCTTGCCGATCTCAACCTGGGCGGCGGTTATATCCTGCCGGCACCCGAGGAGTGCATCTTCATCATTGACGAGGCCCACCACCTGCCCGTCAAGACGCAGCAGCATTTTGCGACACGGGCCTCGATCAACGGCACGGCCGACTGGGCGGACCGGGTCAACACCGTGGTTGCTAGCCTCACCCAGCGGTTTGCCCGCCCGCCCGAACTCGAGGCGTTGGCGATGCGGATCCCAGGCGAAAGCGAGGCCGTGAAGGCCGCGATGCGCGAGCTCGGCGATCATCTGGCCGAACTGGAATTCACCGAGCGCCGGAACGGCCAGCACACCTGCCGTTTCCGGCTCGGCGAGGTCGGCGATGCCGTTGCCGGTGCGGCGGAGGGGGCCGGCGTGCCGGTCGCGGCATTGAGCCTGTCGGTTTCCGCGGTACACGAGAAGCTTGGCCAGGCCGCCGACGGTGAACTGGCCTGGCAGCGCGCGATCGAGGCGGAGGACTGGCTGCCCGTGGTGGGTCCGCTGGAAGCCCGGGGCTCGGCCGTGGCCGCACTGCTGGACGACTACGCGGGAGCCCGTTCCGGTGCCGGCGACGGGGCGCGCTTTGCCCGCTGGGTCAATCGAACCGACCAGGACACCGAACTGGTCAGCGCACCGATCGAGCCCGGCCGGCTGCTCGAAGACCACCTGTGGTCGCGGTGCTTCGCCGCCGTGGCGACCTCCGCCACGCTGACCGCCGTCGGCCGTTTCGACCGTTTCCTCGAACGGGCCGGTATCGATGATGTCGAAGGCAGGAGGATTCCGAGCCCGTTCGACTTTCCGAACGTCGCCGTTCTGCGCGTGCCGACGATGCGCGCGGATCCCCGCGACAGGGTGGCGCATACTGCCGAGATCGCACAACTGCTGCCGGAACTTCTGGCCGGCGCGCAAAGCGCCCTGGTGCTGTTCACCTCCTGGCGGCAACTCAACGATGTCAAGGTGGCGTTGCCGGCCGAACTCGAAGATACGTTGCAGATCCAGGGCGAACGGTCCAAGCAGAGAATGCTCGAGCGCCATCGGGCGCGCATCGACGACGGCAAACCCAGCTATCTGCTGGGCCTTGCGAGTTTTGCCGAAGGCGTCGACCTGCCGGACGACTACTGCCGGCACGTGGTGCTGGCCAAGCTGCCGTTCGCGGTGCCCGACGATCCCGTCGACGAGGCCATTACGGAATGGGTGGAGGAACAGGGACGCAACGCCTTCCTGGAAGTCTCCGTCCCCGATGCGGCCATGCGGCTGGTGCAGGCCTGCGGCCGCCTCATCCGCCACGAGAACGACCACGGTCGCATCACCATCCTGGACAGGCGGCTTGTCACCCGCCGCTACGGGCGCGCCCTGCTCGATTCCCTGCCGCCCTATCGGCTGGAGCTTTCCTGACCGCAAGGCGGGGCGGTGTCGGAATGAGCCTTCGACCGTGACATTGATCGACCTGCGCGCATGCCTCGCGCCGGAAGTCGACGCGCGCCGGTTCGAGGCGTTGGGCCGCCGGTTGCCGGACGACGCGCCCGACGACTGGCGCGCCGTGGCGGCCATCGGGGCGCTGACCCTGGGTTCCCGGCGGGTGATCGGCATCTGCGGCGGCCAGGGTTCGGGCAAGTCCACCCTGGCGGCCCTGTTGGCCAGGGCGATGGAGGTGGCGGGAAAAAAGACCGTTGCCTGTTCCCTGGATGACTTCTATCTGACGCGCGCTGACCGGACGCGCCTTGCGAACACCGTGCATCCGCTGCTGGCCACCCGCGGCGTACCCGGTACCCACGACGCCGATCTGGCGCGGAGCACCATCGAAAGCCTGGCGGCCGGAGCCCCGACCCGGGTTCCGCGTTTCGACAAGGGCCGCGACGACCGGGCGCCCGAAGCGTCCTGGATGGCGGTGCGGAACACCCAAAACGTCGTGTTCGAAGGCTGGTGCCTGGGAGTGACGCCACAGCCCGCAACGCTGCTCCGCTCGCCCGTCAATGAACTGGAAGCCAGCGAGGATCCCGAGGCGGAGTGGCGGACACATGTCAACGATGCCTGCCGGCGGTACGCGCGGCTCTGGGCGCTGGTGGACTGGTGGATCTATCTCGACGTGCCGGACATGGATTGTGTGCGACGCTGGCGCAGGGATCAGGAAAACCGGTTGCCCGCGGCCCGCCGCATGTCGGATATGGAACTGGACCGCTTCCTGGCCCACTACGAGCGGCTTACCCTGTGGCTCAAGTCCCGGTTTCCCGACCGGGCCGACTGGCACCTCGTCCTCGACCGTAAGCACCGGGTGAGTTCGGCCCGGGCCAGCACACAGGCCGGTCCGCCCGACGGCCGATAGGAGTCCATGTCGTTCCCGCGTTCAGACTGCGTTCAGGAAAACAGGGCTAACGTGCCGCTACAGACCAGCGAGGAGATATCGACATGCTCAACCTCAAGCACACAGCGTTTGGCGGCATTGCGGCGAGCCTGCTGCTCCTGCCCGCCTACGGCCTGGCCGGAACGGAGTACGACTGGGCGACGGTAACCGATGTCACTCCGGTCTATGAAACCGTCACGCTCGTGGAGC
>CAZWZH010000044.1:0-12392 GCA_964638775.1 uncultured Pseudomonadales bacterium | reverse complement strand
TGGGGAAAGAGTTCGCATGCGGGGCTTCCCTTTCGGCGCGTTAAGCTCGTCCAATGACCTTGCGTACGGCAGGATGATGTGGCCGTGCGCCGAAAGGGAAGCCCCGTATGCGAACTCGCTGGTGAGATTGACGATACTATGCTTAATAGAAATTTCTTTAAAATCAAAGGGTTGCGATTTGTTCCATGCAAGCCCATGGCAAAGTCCGACGTAGCATCGAGTATGCGGACAGATTTCTGCAACGCGCTGTCAGGTACCGGATGCGTCGAAAATGCCCTGGATGGAGCCGTCCAGCATGGCGTCGAACTCCGAATCGGTCTGGGTGACCGCCAGGCCTTCGGTCAATGCCCGGGAGAAGCTCGCCACCATGCCGTTCTGCCTGGAAAGGCGCGCATTCGCCTCCTCGCGGCTGTAACCGCCCGACAGCGCCGCAACGCGCAGGACGTTGGCGTGTGCAACGCAGTCGGCGTAAAGGTTGTCCCGTTCCGGCAGCGTCAGCTTGAGCATGACCCGGCGCCCCTCCGCGAGACTGTTCAACGATTTGACGATCTCCGCATGCAGCATGTCCTCGGCGGCGGCCTTGTCCGGGCAGTGAATGTCCACTTCGGGCTCGATGATGGGCACGAGCCCGGCGTCCAGAATGCGGTTGCCGGTCTCAAACTGCTGAGCGACCACCCGGGCGATCCCCGACGGGCTCGCCTGCTTGATCACCGAGCGCATCTTGGTGCCGAAAATGCCCTTGGCCTTGCCGCGATCCAACAGCGCTTCCAGTTCCGGCATGGGATTCATGACCTGCACGCCGTCTTCCTCGGCGGCCAGCCCCTTGTCCACCTTGAGAATCGGCACGACGTTCTTCACTTCCCAGAGATAACTTGGGGAAGGGCGGCCCGCCACGTCCCGGTCCATGGTGTTCTCGAACAGGATGGCCCCGAGAATGCGCGCCCCGGTAAAGCTCGGGCTCGTGACGATGCGCGTACGCATGGCGTGGACGATGTCGAACATCCCCTCGTCCGAGGACCAGGCACCCGGTTCGACCCCGTATATGCCGAGCGCCTTGGGCGTGCTGCCGCCGCTCTGATCGAGGGCCGCAATGAAGCCCCGGGCGTTGCCGATTTTCTCGAGTTGCTGCTGATTGCTCACGATACCCCCATCAATCCGCGCCGCCTGCCTTGGCCGCACCCATTCACGAATGGGTGCGGCCGGACCGCGGTTCCGTCGAGCCGGTGCGGGCGCGGCACGCGCCGGGTCGTCCGCTCAATCAGCGGGGCGGCAACCCCCGCCGCGCCCGCTCCTTGTTCATGCGGTCCTTGTCCACGTCAAGGCGTTCGCCGAGTTGATCTTCGGAAACGGTGCCCGCCATGTGTGCGCCCGCCGTCTTGCCGTTGTACATGATTTTCTTGACGGGCGTCACCGCCAGAATGACCCGCAACGGGGAGTCGAGAATGCCGTAGAACGCCTGCGCTCCTTGCTCGTCACCGCCGCTCACCTTGTTGGCGAGGGCCGTATAGAACCACTTCTTGGTGTCGTCGTCTTCGAAGAATTCGCCGGTGCCCTTGAAGGTGATGGCGCCACGCGCCAGGTCTTCCGACGCCCCCGGAGGATATCCCGCACTGCTCACGTTGATCGAGACCCGGTTGTCCCGGCGAATCGCCGCGGCGCGATGGCGATGCACGGCAAAGGTGATCCAGATCTTGCCGTCGCGCCAGACGAAGGCGTGGGTGACGCCCACCGGCCAGCCGTCCTTCGTTCCCCACATGAGCACGCACTCGCCGGAATTCGTCATCAGTTCATCGACTTCTTCATCGGAGAATGGGTAAATCGATACGATCTCGTGATCGTGAGTATGTGCCATGAGAACTTCCTTACGTCGGGCCTGAGAAAAATGCCAGCGGCGAAGGTTGCCGAAGCGGAAGCCGGAACGCAACCCGGTAGCTGCTTGCCGCCGGCTGACTCAATCCGATAGCCGGCCAATCCAGGATTGGTAAACGGCCCACGCGGCCCGCTCGAACCGGGACAGGTTGCGGCGTACCTCCGCATCGAGCCGCGTACCGCCGTCGGCGCCCAATGCTTTCTCCAGCGATGCCGCGTATTCGGGTATCCGCATCCAGTCGCTCACCGTTTCACCGGTGATCTCCACGTGAAACTGCAACCCCCAGGCGTGCTCGCCGAAACGAAACGCCTGAATCGCGCAATCCCGCGAGCTGGCCAGCGCCACCCCGCCCGGCGGCACTGCGGTGACCTCGGCGCCATGCCACTGCAACACGGGCAATGGGTCTTCGAGTTTGCTGAACATCCGGTCGCTTCGCGCCGCTTGCGTATGCTCGACCGTCATGACCCCCACTTCGGGCCTCTCACCCGCCTCGACGCAGCCACCGAGGGCCTCAGCAAGGAGTTGATGGCCGAGACACAGGCCCAGGAAGGGGCGGCGCAACTCCGCGACGAAATGCCGGACAGCGTTGCACTCATCCACGAGCCAGGGAAACTCCGAGCGCTGCCAGACATCCTGGGGGCCGCCCATGACCAGCAGGGCGTCATACGCATCCAGTGCGGGAATCGCATCGCCCCGGTCGAGGTGCGCGACATCCCAACGATGGCCGTCCTGGTTCATGAAATCGCGCAGCACGCCGGGATGTTCGCTGTCGGCATGCTGGAACACGAGCGCGCGCATGGGGGTTATCGCAGGTTCGTCAGGAAGTTGTTGCGGCACCACTTCCCGGACATGGGATTCCCGGGCACCGAGAGCGGGCAGGCGGTACCGACCTCCGGCACGCCAAGCGGAGGGGTCGTTGGTAAACTCGGGACGCGCTGAACCGCACTCAATCGCCCGTTCGGGTGATGACGCCGCAACCGACGCGTCCGCCCGCGCCACCGATGGGCTGGGTGTGATGATCGTCGGGGTGGGCGTGAATGACCACTGCCGATCCGTCCTCGTCGAGCAGTGCGGGCGCCTGACCGCCGGAGACGGTGACCCTCGGGGTGAAGAACTCAGCCCGTGCAGACCCGTACGCACCAACGTGAAGAAGCGGCAGGTCGCCGTTGTCGGGGCCCTCGGGATTGCGTAGCCCGTGGGGTACGCCCGCGGGGTTGATGTGGCCTCCCGCGGCCGTGAAATCCGGCTCGCATGCGCCTTTGGCATGCAGGTGAATGCCGTGCGCGCCGGGCGCCAGGCTCTCGACCTCCACGTACATCAACACGCCCTTGGGAGCCTGCTCGAAGGTCGCCTTGCCGATCACCGAGCCTCCGGGTTCAATGAGTTGCGCAATGGCTGTCTCCGTGTCGGCACGGAGTCCGGAAGAGAAGCCCGCAACCAATGCAATCGTCAGCAGCGTCATCTTGTTCATGATTGGGCCCTCCCTCGGCCCGTGGTCGTGTTGTATCGGAAAACGGCAAGCCATCCCTCCACTTTCAGTTCGTCATCCAGGGTAATGCGGCCGACACCGTAAGGTCTGAAGGTCTCCGGATCATTGGGCCCCAGGCAGGGCGGCGACTTGGGAGGGAACCCCTGCGCGCTGATCGATACCTGGCCGCTCATTTCCGCCTCCTCGAAGAGGAGAGTATGCGGCCGTGGCCCGGCATTGCACAACCGCCTGAAGAAGCGGCGCCGGGCTCGGGTTTCGCACCGTCAGATCTTCGCGGCGTGGCGCACGATCGAGTCGTGAAAGCTCTGCACAAGAGGTTGCGAGAACATGGACTTGCGCGCCACGAAGCGTACCGGGCGGTTGAGGCCGTGCCGGTCCAGTTCGATCAGCTTCTCGCGCGGCGCGCCCAGCGTGTGGGCAACACCGATCGGCACCAGCCCGTGGCCGAAGCCGGCAAGCGCCATCTGGGCTGCGCTGAAAAAGGATTCCAGAGACGCCTTTCTGTGCAGATGCAACCGCCGCATGTCGTCCTCGATAGACGCCCAGGCCCCGGAACGGCTCTCGATGGTCAGCACGTCCAGGTCCTCACCGACCCTGTAGTCCAGCGGCTCCAGCGCAGAAGGAATGATCACCATGGGCTCCATTCGCACGATCTCGCTCTGCAGGTCGGTGTCCGCACCGGAGGCCCCGGTGCAGATGCCCACCATGTATTCGCCGCTGCGCAGCCGGTCGAGCACGGTGGGGGAACGCTGGGCGTGAAAGGTGAACTCCACCTCCGGCATGTCCCGCTGCACCGCCGCGAAGAGTTGGGGCCCCCAGCTCGCAAGAATGGCTTCCGAGACGCCGAGAATGATCTTGCCGCTCGGCAGGGCGCTGTCCACCAGGAACACGCTGCGCAACTCGCTGACCAGCGGGGCGACCTTCTCCACGAGGTGGGTGCCGTGATGGGTCAGTACCACCCGTCGCCCGTAGCGCTCGATCAGCGGCCGGTCGTAGTAGCGTTCCAGGGCGGCGATGCGCTTGCTCACCGCCGACTGGGAAATCTTCAGGATCGTGCCCGTTTCCATCATCGTGCCGGTCTTCGACAGCACTATCAGCGTCTCGAGGTTTTCGAACAAAGGTTCAGCTCAGGACGCCGCGTCAGGCGTGCCCGGAAGCGGCTTGACGACAAACAGGAGGTCCCCGGCATTGACCTGCTGCCCGCTGCTGATGTTGACCCGGGTCACCTCGAATTCCAGGTCGGGGTCGTAGAGCTGTACATCGGGATTGAAGTCGTTGAGCGATAGCGGCGTGAAGATCTTCATCGCCTCGAGCTGGCAGAGTGTCGTCTCGACGCCGATGCGGTCGCCCACCGCAACGTACTCGGCCTCCGTGGGCGAAGGCGCCGCATAGAAAATCGCCGCCGCCGGCGACAGCACCTTGAGTTCGTCGCTGTCGTCGATGCGAACGCTGTCCAGGTCGAAGGCCGAGGCACGCTCGCCCGCCGCGGACTCCATCTCTTCGATCAGCGAGCGCGCATCCGTGCGTTCGAGAAATCCGGGGAGGTAGTTCGTGTCGTATTCGCCGCCGCGGAACTGCCCGTCGCACAGAATGCGCCGCAACAGCGCGATATTGGTGCAGATGCCCGTAATACGGACGCGCCCCAGGTAGTCCGAGAGCTTGTCGATTGCCGCATTCCGGTCGTTCGCGTGCACGATGACCTGGGCCACCATGCTGTCGTAATACGGTGAGACGAACTTGCCGCTGCCGGCGGCCGCAATCACCTCCACGCCTTGCTCCTCGGGGAAGTCGGCATCCGAGATCTCTCCCGGATGCGGCCGGAACGTCAGCTTGCCGTCGGCGTTGAGCTGCACGCTTTCCGCATTGACCCGCGCCTCGATCGCGTAGCCCGTCGTACGGGGCTTGAGACGGGCGATCGACTCGCCCGAGGCGATGCGAAACTGCTCGCCGACGATGTCCACTCCCGACACCCACTCGGTCACCGGATGCTCCACCTGCAGCCGCGTGTTCATCTCCATGAAATAGACCGCCTGGGCCTCCAGGTCGAAGATGAACTCCACGGTACCCGCGCCTACGTAGCCCACTTCGTCGGCGAGGGCCGCGGCATGGGCCAGCACATCCTTCTGCAACTTCTCCGGCAGCATGGTGGAGCCCGACTCCTCGAATACTTTCTGCTTTTCCCGCTGCACGCTGCAGTCGCGAAGGCCGAGCACCCTGGTGTTGCCCCGGGTATCGCGCAGGATCTGCACTTCGATGTGGCGCAGGGAAGTGACGTATTTCTCGAGATATACATCACCGTTGCCGAAGGCGCTGCGTGCCTCCGCGGTGACCCGGTGAAACAGCTCGTGAAACTCCCCGGGCGTCTCCACCACCTGAATGCCCTTGCCGCCACCGCCGTGCACCGCCTTGATCAGCACGGGATAACCGAGTTCCGAGGCCACCTCCTCCGCCCGGTCGGCATTGGTGAGGATGCCGTGGCTGCCGGGAACCACCGGCACGTCGAGCTTCGCCGCGGTGGCGATGGCGTTGGACTTGTTGCCCATGGTTTCCATGGCGGAAACCGGCGGCCCGATGAAGTTGATGCCCCGGTTGCGCACCAGTTCGGCGAACTGGGCGTTCTCGGACAGGAAGCCGATTCCCGGGTGCAGCGAGTCGACGCCTTCCTGTTCGGCGACGGAGAGCACGCTGCGGGCGTTAAGATAGCTCTCGTCCGGCGTGTTGCCCCCGATACAGACCAGCGTATCCCGCCCGGTCAACCCGTCGACCACCATCGACTCCATGTCCGGGTCCGACTGCACCAGCACCACCTCGATTCCCCGCGCCTGGGCGATGCGGACCAGCTTCGCCGCGGTACAGCCCCTGGCGTGAACCAGCACGCGCCTGACCGGCCGCACCAGGTCCGAGTCGGTGTACCGGGGGCGGGGCGCCACCACCACGGGCCGTTCCCGGCTGAGCACGCCCGACATGACCCGCCGCATGACCTCTTGCACGGTTTCCTCGGCAACGGGTATCTCGGGATCGATTGCGCGCAGGTCCTCATCGAGGCCCGTATGGAAAGGGTGCCTGACGAGCCCCTGCATGGACGCCTCGTTTTCCGACAGGTAGTTGGAAAGTATGGCGTTGAGCGGCAGGTTGCTCGGCACCACGATCTGGCCGGCGAACGGCATGCTCGTGCCCGAGAAGTAGTAGGTCTGCACCAGCGGATGGGTGACGAAGCTGGCCTGGGCGCCGCCGGTGCAGTCTCCGTATCCGAATACGACGATCGGCAGGTCATGGTCGCGCACGAAGCGCGTGATTCGGTCGTTGACCGCCGCCATCGAGAACAGCGCGCCCGCCCCTTCCTTCGTCTGCATGCCCCCGGAGCACACGAAGCAGACCACCGGCACGTGTTCGATGGCGCATTCCACCAGCAGCTTGCAGAATTTCTCGCCGCTGGCCATGTCGAAGGCGCCCGCCTGGAAACCGACGTTGGAGAGCACCACGCCGCAGGGCAGCCCGCCGTTTACGCCACGAAACCGCGCCATGCCCGTGACGATGCCGCACGGCGGCGTGCCCCGGTTCAGCGCATCCTCGATGGAGTGCCGGAAGCCGGGAAAACCGCAGGGGTCGGCGCTGATCAGGTCGCCGAAACGTTCTTGCCAGTCGGTAAAGAACGCTTCAAGAATTTCTTCGTAGGTGAAGCGGTGCTCCCGCTTGTAGCGGTTCAGCACCTTCTGCATCAAGAGGTCGCGGTAGGCCATGTTCAGCCGGTACCAGAAGTCCTTGCGGCGGCCGATGTTCCTGGGCGCGATGCGGCCGTTGTAGGACTTGCGCACCCTTTCGGACTGCACGAGGGAGCCGAGCAGGTTCTGGAACAGGTAGGTGACCACCACGAACAGGGCATCGGCAAGATAGGGGAAGCTGGCGCGTTTCCATTCCTCCACGGCCCGGAAGAACTCGCCGCCCTTGGGCAGCCTGCCCATGCGACGGTACCAGTCGAAGAACCGGGCTCTGAGCCGATGCGTCTCGCCGACGGGCTCTTCCTGGCCGTTGGAGGAACAGGATGCCGACAGCGCCTTGCCGATCAGCGTCTCCAGCGTCTCCTGTGACAGCGACTGGTCCTCCTGCGCTTCTTCCGCGATCGTGTCCAGGTTCGCGATGATGCTGTCGTACACCGAGTCGAACAGCAGGAGCCTCTCGCATTCGTCGATAAAGCCGCGCCGCAGGTCGGGGTCGATCAGTACATCGAGTACCGTCATGTCGCTCAGCGGCACCGGCGCGCCCCCTTCCCGGGCGGGCTGGACGAGATCGGGGTACCGGCGGGCGAGAATGTCGCGGTTGACGCGGATGTCCGAAGCTCCGCGTACCAGCAACGTGCGGGTTTCGGTGTGCAACTCGCCCTTCACCACATCGGCAAGCCCTTCGCCGGTAATGACCACATTGAGTTCCGTGGTGAGTTGCGTTCCCAGCCAGCTCAAGGACTTGCCCCGGGTGCCGCCTGCACGGAGCAGCTTCTTGCCTTCATGGGTGAACCGTTCCCGGATGGCGCCGAGCAGCCTGCCATCCCGGCGGATCGCGCGGATGAGCTTGGCCGCGTCGCCGATGTCGGCAACGCGAAGCACGTGCCAGGTGTCTTCCCAAGCCTCCAGGAACCCCGCCAGCGCCTTGAGGTTGCTCGCCGCGTCCCCCTTCCAGCGGTTGTACAGGAAGCCGCCCACCGCTGAAATCAGGCGCGTACGGGATTGTTCGTAGTTCTTCCTCGGCTCCCCGAAGATCAACTGCGCGATGCGGCCCCGCTCATCGTGAACCGCCTGCCTGGCATCGCTGTAGCCGCGCAGGGACTTCGACAGCAAATCGTCGTAGACCATCCTGTCTGGGTCCTGCAGCCATTTGAGAAAGGTTCGGCGACGCTCCAGCTCGGCGCGGCGCGCGAGTTCGCCCTTGGGCAGGTCACGGGCCGCCAGGCGCCCGTACTGCTGCGTACTGGTCGCCCGAATGCGCCGCCGCACCTTGAGGTAACGAAGATACCGGTAGGCGACACCGAATACGCTCAGGTATTCCGTGGGATTCTTGGTGATCTTCAGCAGTGCGCTTTCCTGCATCATCCGCAGTTGCGGCGACGGATTGAGGTAGCGCTGCAGGCTCTGGCGGTAATGATCCAGTATGTACGGGCTTTCCGCCACGAACTCCCGGGTGCGCTGCTCGACCGACGAGAGCCCGCCGACGATGGCAAGGCGCAGGTTCTCGAGCTTGTCCGGCTGATCGGGCGAATAGTCGATGACCCCGTCGATGTATCCCTGCATGTACAGTTCGAAGGGCGACAGGCCGACATACTTGGCGCACTCCTGCCAGGAGAGGTTGAGGCGACGGGCGATGTTGGCGAGCCCCGGAGGCTGGATCGTGCTGAACACGCCGTCGCTCACCGACAGGATCATGTTGCTGGCCGCCAGCGGAATCGCGCCGCCCGAATACCCGAGCCCGTAAATCACGCCCACATTGGGCACGTCCACGTTGCTTGCCTCGGCGATCAGCCTGGAAATGCTGTGCGCCTGGTTGGCCCGGTTGGCGTCTTCCCGCGCATCCGCCCCGGGCGTGTCCATGAACGTCACCACGGGTATGCGCCGCTTCGCGCATGCCGCCAGGTAGTCGGCGGCGCGCAGGTGATGATCCGGGCCCCAGATGCCGTTGTCGCTCGACCGGTTCTGCGCAATGAACCCGATGAGGCGCGCGTCGTCACCGAAGTCCATCCCGACGGTGGCGCTGAAATAGGGGCCTCGGGTGTCCTCGTTCTCGACGTTTCCGAGCTGCCGGATCACGTCCGGCGCGGGCGTCCTGTTCTTGTTCTCGGCGGGGGAGACCACCCGTTCGATGTAGGAGTCGATGTCCAGATTGGACAGCCGCCTGGTGCGGCGGGCAATCTGGGAACGGGTGAACATTCCAGGCAGCTTCCCGTTCCGGCGCACCGTCGGAACCAGTGAGAAGTCCTGGGCCAGGCTCTCGGCAATGAGGTAGAGGCGGTCGCCCTCAATGAGCTGTTTGTCCACGCCTGACGTCCTGTCCCGCTGAATCGAATGATTTCAGAGCAGACCGGAGGCGTCAACGCTGCGAATCCGGCAAGCGCGGCGACCCCAAGGGCATGTAAAATCGTTGCTCGTACCGTCGAACGACGATGATCATACGAATTCGCCGACAAAATATATTTATTTATTTCAATAAGTTATTTGGAAAAGGATAAAAACGTCTCATGAAGAGCCTCGCTTGCGCCGTCCTGACGGTCTCCGATACCCGGACTGCTGCCGATGACACGTCGGGGGACCTGCTGGCCGAGTTGCTGGAATCGGCAGGCCACCGGCTCGCGGGACGCGCCATCGAAAAGGACGACGTTTACCGCATTCGGGCCCGCGTATCGGCATGGATTGCCGACCCGGAGATCACGGTCGTTCTCACCACCGGCGGGACGGGTTTCACCGGCCGCGACTGCACGCCCGAAGCGCTGATACCGCTGTTCGACAAGAGGATCGAGGGTTTCGGCGAACTGTTCCGGCAACTGTCCTACGACGAGATCGGTTCCTCTACGATTCAGTCCCGGGCGGTGGGAGGGCTCGCCAACGGCACCTTGATCTTCGCCCTTCCCGGCTCGAACAACGCCGTGCGAACCGGTTGGGAGAAGATCCTCGAGAAACAGCTCGACATCGACAACCGTCCCTGCAATTTCGCCGAACTGATCCCGCGTTTCCAGGAAGCGCGGTAAGTCGGGGCTGGCCCGCATCCGTCACCAACTTCCCGCTGCGGACGCCGATGCACTTGCGACGAAAGTCGGTGACGGATGCGGGCTCGGTGGGGAACTGTCGCGCCGCAGAAACATCTAACCTACAATCCGCGCGCAACCGGGCGATTTTATGGCGGTTCGGTCCCTGACCGGCAGGATGATGCAGGAGTCAACGTGTCTCGTCTTCCAGTAATCGTCGGCTTCGGCGGGATCAACCCGGCCGGCCGCATCTCGTTCCATCATGCCTACCGCCGCCTGGTGGTCGATGCGCTCGGGGAAGCCGACCGTGCACTCACCTACCGCAGCCTCGCTACCCTCATGAATCTGCAGGAGGATGCGGAGCAACCGGAGACCCGGCAATACATCAATGATCACACCCTGATCCGCCGCATCGAACTCTTCGACCCGGAATCGATTCGCTGGAACCGCGAAGCCTCCCTGGAGGCGGCGGGCGCGCCCCTCGAGTTCGTGATCGCCAAGCGGCAGTTGCCGGCGGCACTTCCCGACGGTTGGCTCATCGATGAACACGACGCACGCTCCGTGAAGGTCACGGTGAGCGACACCCTGAAGACACTGCTGCCCGACCGGCGCGTATCGAGGGTGTCGAGCGCCGGGCAGGCCCCCACCGGGTTCGATCCCGCCGCCCTTTACCCCGCCCGCAGCCATCCCCGTGGCTTGCAGCTAACCATCTTCGGCGCGTCGGACACCATCCGATCTTCGGGCCTGTCCCTGGAGCTGTTGAAGCGCAAGGTCGCGCCCGACCAGTTCGCGGCCTACTCCACCAGCGCCCTTTCCCAGATGGACCCGGAGGGCTACGGCGGCATGCTGCAGAACGCCATGCTGGGCAAGCGCGTCACCTCCAAGTGCGGCGCCCTGGGGCTGCCGGAGATGCCCGGCGATTTCGTCAACGCCTATGTGCTCGGTTCGGTGGGCGGCACCGGGGGTATTCTCGGCGCCTGCGCGACCTTCCTCTACAGCGTCAAACAGGGCGTCGAGGACATCCGGTCCGGCGCCAGGCGGGTGGTGGTGGCCGGAAACGCCGAAGCGCCGATTCTGCCGGCCGTCATCGAGGCCTACCGGACCATGGGTGCCCTTTCCGAGGACGAGGCCATCATGGCACTCGACGGCACCGACGTGCCCGACCTGCGGCGCACCACCCGGCCGTTCTCGAGCAACGCCGGCTTTACCGCCGGTGAGGCCGCCATCTACGTATTGATGATGGACGACGAACTCGCCATGGAACTCGGCGCCGAGATTCTCGGGTCCGTGCCCAGCGTATACATCAATGCCGATGGCTACAAGAAGTCGATTCCCGGGCCCGGGGTCGGCAACTACCTGACCGTGGCCAAGGCCATGGCCCTGGCCCGCAGCATCCTCGGCGACGAGGGCCTGCGGCGCGGCACCCACATCCAGGCCCACGGCACCGGCACACCGCAGAACCGCGTTACCGAGTCCCACATCCTGAACGAACTGGCCAGAATCAACGGCATAGAAAAGTGGCTCGTCAGCGCCGCCAAAGCCTATGTCGGGCACACCATGGCGGCTGCCGGCGGCGACCAGCTCGCCTCCGCCATGGGCGCCTGGGAGCACGGCTGGGTACCCGGCATCACCACCATCGACCACATCGCCGAGGACGTCTACGACAGCAACCTGCACCTGCCCATGCAGCACGTTGAAATCGACCCCGCCGCCATGCCGGGCGCCCTGATCAATTCAAAGGGATTCGGCGGCAACAACGCGACCGCGCTGTTCCTGTCTCCGGACTTCAGCCGCCGGATGCTCGAGCGGCGCTGGGGCAAGGCCGCCTTCACCGAATATCAAAGGCGCAACGAGGCGGTGCGGGAATCCCGGACCGCCTACGATGAAGCAATGCTGGAACAGACCATGCCGTCGATCTACCGGTTCGGGGAAGGGGTGCTCGAGGGCGACGACCTCACCATCACCAGCAACAGCGTTCAAATCCCCGGTTTTGACATGCCGGTCAGCCTGGATATCGAAAACCCTTACGAAGATATGCTCGAACCTTGAGGTCAATATCAGACGTAGTGGAGCCAATGTTCGAAGTTCGCGTCAGCTCCCCGGGTAATCTCCGCAAGGGCGTTCTTCAGCCGGGACGTGACAGGTCCCGTACTTCCCGAGGAAACCGCGCGGCCATCGATCTGAACGACCGGCCAGAGCCCCACTGACGTCGATGTCAGGAAGACCTCGCGCGCACTGCGCAGGTCGTCGACGGCAAGATCCGTCGCCCGGCAGGCGATTCCCAGCGCGTCGGCGAGTTCGATCAC
>CAZWZH010000043.1:0-7492 GCA_964638775.1 uncultured Pseudomonadales bacterium | reverse complement strand
TGGGGAAAGAGTTCGCATGCGGGGCTTCCCTTTCGGCGCGTTAAGCTCGTCCAATGACCTTGCGTACGGCAGGATGATGTGGCCGTGCGCCGAAAGGGAAGCCCCGTATGCGAACTCGCTGGTGAGATTGACGATACTATGTCAAATAGATATTTCTTTAAAATTAAAGGTTTGCGATTTTTTCCATGAAAGCCCTTCAGGGCTTGACGGCATGGAGCAGGTAGTTCACGTCCGCATCCCGGGTCAGCCGGGCCTGATGGGAGAACGGGTTGTAGGCCATGCCGGACACGTCTTTCACCTGTAGCCCAGCCTTTCGCACGGCACGGGCAAGTTCCGAGGGGCGGATCAGCCTGGTGTAGTCGTGGGTGCCCCTGGGCAGGATGTTCAGCACGTATTCCGCGCCGAGCACGGCGAGCAGGTAGGCCTTGGGCGTGCGGCTGATGGTGGAGAAGAACAGTTGCCCGCCCGGCGCCGCCAGTTCCGCACAGGCCGCTATTGAAGATGCGTAGTCGGGAACGTGCTCCAGCATCTCCATGCAGGTGACCGTTTCGAACGCTCCCGGCCGTTCGCTGGCCAGATCTTCCGGCGTGGCCGCCAGGTATTCGAGTTCGGCGCCCGACTCCAGGGCATGCAGGCGCGCAACGGCCAGCGGCTTTCCGGCCATGTCGATGCCGGTGACCTCGGCGCCTGCCATGGCCATGGCTTCCGCCAGAATGCCGCCGCCGCAGCCGACGTCGACTACGCGTGCGCCTTTCAGCGGCGCCCGGTCATCGACGTAGCCGAGGCGCAGGGGATTGATGTCGTGCAGGGCGCGGAAATCCCCGTTGGGATCCCACCATCGGTGCGCAAGCGCCTCGAATTTCCCGATTTCAGCGTCGTCGATGTTCAATGCGCGATGTCCCGCCAGCGTTCGGCGCGCGCACCGATCGCACCGATGTCCAGGGTTGTGTAGGCCCCGTCGTCAAACAGGCAGCGGCCGCCCACCCAGACGTGACTGGCCGCACCCGCCGGAGCGCTGTGGATGAGGGTGGCCACCGGGTCGCGCACCGGTACGAATCGCGGGGCGCCGAGATCGAAGGCCACGATGTCCGCCAGCTTGCCCGGCTCGAGGGACCCGGTTTGCTCGTCCAGGCCCAGGGCCCGGGCGCCGCCGAGCGTGGCCATGCGCAGCATGCTGGGCGCCTCCGCCCTCGTCGTATCGCCGCCGGTCTGCTTGGCGAGCAGCGCCGCCAGGCGCGCTTCGGCGAGCAGGTCCAGGGCGTTGTTCGAGGCGGCTCCGTCGGTGCCGAGTGCCACGTTGACGCCGGCCGCCGAGAGGCGCTCAACGGGGCAAATGCCGCTGGCCAGCTTCAGGTTGGAGTGCGGGCAATGGATGACGTTGACGTTGTGCAGGGCGACGAGGTCGAGTTCGTGGCCGGTGAGTTGCGTCATGTGCACCGCCTGCAGCGCCGGCGACAGGAGGCCGAGGTCGTGCAGGTAGTAGATCCACGACTGCCCGACGCGGCTGCGCGCCTCGGCCACCTCGGCGGCGTTCTCGTGAAGGTGCGTCTGTACGGGCCGGTTCAGCTCCTCCGCGTACATCGCGACCTTTTCCAGGGCGCCCCGGGAAACGGTATAGGCGGCGTGGGGGCCGAACACCATGTTTATGCGGGAATCGCTCATGTATTCGTCATGCAGCGCCATGCCCTTGTGGAGCGCTTCGTCGGCGCTGCGGCTCCAGATGTTGGGGAAGTCCACTACGGGGAAGGCCACCTCGGCGCGCATCCCCGCGCGCGACGCGCAGCGCGCCACCTCATCCGGGAAGTAATACATGTCGGAGAAGGTCGTGATGCCCATCGAGAGCATTTCGGCAAGGGCGAGTTCGGTGCCGTCGCGCACGAATTCCCGCGACAGATTGGCTGCTTCCAGGGGCCAGATGACCTCGCTCAGCCACTCCTGCAACGGCAGGTCTTCGGCGGCGCCGCGCAACAGCGTCATGGCGGCGTGACCGTGGGCGTTCACCAGCCCCGGAATCACGGCGTGGCGGCCCAGGTCGACCACGGTTTCGGATGAGAAACCGGCCTCGATTTCCACCCTCGGGCCGACGCCTGCGATCCGCTCGCCCGTCACCGCGATCGCGGCGTGTTCTATGACCGTACCGGACGGCGCGACGGGTATGCACCAGCGGCATTGAATCAGCAGATCGCAGGGGGTCATCGGCGGATTATACGTCACGGAAATTTCGTCGCGGCGCGAGGAGCGGCGCTCATCGGCGGAGCAGTTCTGAAACCGTCGGGCGACAACGGTCGAGCATGGGCTGGGAACGCCCGTTCGATGCCGTTTTCGTGGAGATCGGAGCGCGCTTCGAGGCACGGTTCGTGGTAAACTTATGACCTTTTCGGCACGTGCCCAAATGTCGGACCCGACACCCGGTCAAGCGCGGGAAATCCTCCCCGTAAACATCGAAGACGAACTGCGGCAGTCCTACCTGGACTACGCGATGAGCGTCATTGTGGGCCGTGCCCTGCCGGACGTTCGCGACGGCCTGAAACCCGTGCATCGCCGGGTGCTGTTCACCATGAGCGAGCTGAACAACACCCACGCACGCCCCTACATGAAATCGGCCCGGGTGGTGGGCGATGTCATGGGCAAATACCACCCCCACGGCGACCTGGCCATCTACGACACGCTCGTGCGCATGGCCCAGGAATTCTCCATGCGCTACCTGCTCATCGACGGCCAGGGCAACTTCGGTTCGGTGGACGGCGACCCGCCGGCGGCCATGCGCTACACGGAAGTCCGCATGCACCGGCTCGCCTCGGAACTGCTCGCCGATCTCGACAAGGAAACCGTGACGTTCGTACCCAATTACGACGACACGCTGACCATGCCGGAGGTGCTGCCCACCCGGGCGCCAAATCTTCTCATCAACGGCAGTTCCGGCATCGCGGTGGGCATGGCCACCAACATCCCGCCGCACAATTTCAATGAAGTGGTGGCCGGCGTGCTGGCGTTGCTCGACGACCCGTCAATCAGCATCGACGGGCTCATGGAGCACATCGAGGGCCCGGATTTTCCCACCGCCGGAATCATCAACGGCCGGGCCGGCATCGTGCAGGCCTACCGCACCGGCCGGGGCCGCATCTACGTGCGCGCCAGGGCCGAAGTGATCGAGGACGAGAAGCGCGGCCGCGACATCATCGTGGTCACGGAGATTCCCTACCAGCTTAACAAGTCGCGGCTCATCGAGAAGATCGCCGAACTGGTGAAAGAGAAGAAGATCGAGGGCATCACCGAGTTGCGCGACGAGTCCGACAAGGACGGCCTGCGCATCGTCATCGAACTGCGCCGGGGCGAGCCGGGCGACGTAGTGCTCAACAACCTTTACGCCCAGACCCAGCTCCAGTCCGTGTTCGGCATCAACTGCGTGGCGCTGGTCGACGGGCAACCCCGGGTTCTGAACCTCAAGCAGATGCTGGAGGCTTTCGTCCAGCACCGGCGGGAGGTGGTCACCCGGCGCACGCTCTACCTGCTGCGCCGCGCCCGGCAGCGCGGGCACCTGCTCGAAGGCCAGGCGGTGGCGCTGGCGAGCATCGATCAAGTGATCGAGCTGATTCGCGAGTCCCGCTCCGCCCCCGAGGCCAGGGCCGCCCTGATGGGCCGCGGCTGGGCGTCGGAGAGCGTGCAGGCCCTGCTGGCCCGCGCGGGCAGCGATGCGTGCCGGCCGGAGGGCCTGGAGGAGCGCTTCGGGCTGCGCGACGGCATCTACCATCTCTCCGAGGCCCAGGCCCAGGCCATACTGGACATGCGCCTGCACCGCCTCACCGCCCTGGAGCAGGACAAGCTGGTGGGGGACTACCAGGCCGTGCTCGACGAGATCGCCGACCTGCAGGACATCCTGGGGTCGGAGGAACGCCTGCAATCGGTCATCCGCGAAGAACTCGAAGCGCTTGCCGAAACCTACGGCGACCCGCGCCGCACCGAGATCCTCACCACCCAACAGGATCTTTCCACGGAAGACCTCATCCCCGAGGAAGACCTCGTGGTGACCATTTCCCACAAGGGTTACGCCAAGACCCAGGCCCTCGATGTCTACCAGGCGCAACGGCGGGGCGGGCGCGGAAAGGTCGCGGCCACGGTGCGCGACGAGGATTTCGTGGAGAACCTGCTGGTCGCCAACAGCCACGACACGCTGCTGTGCTTCTCCAACGTGGGCAAGGTCTACTGGCTGCGGGTGTTCATGATTCCCCGCGGCAACCGCAACGCCAAGGGTCGCCCGCTGGTGAACCTGCTGCCCCTCGGGCCCGGCGAGCGGGTGACGTCGCTGCTTCCGGTGCGGGAATACGACGACAGCCACTTCGTGTTCATGGCGACGGCCAACGGAACCGTCAAGAAGACCGAGCTGTCGCATTTCTCTCGCCCGCGGCCGAGCGGGCTGATCGCCCTGGTTCTGGAAGAGGGCAACACCCTGGTGGGCGCCGCCATCACCGACGGGCATTGCGACGTGCTGCTCACCTCGAGTTCGGGCAAGGCCGCACGATTCAAGGAATCCGATGTGCGGGCCATGGGGCGCGCGGCGCGCGGTGTGCGAGGCATCCGCCTGCGGGGGGGCCACCGGGTGATCTCGCTCATCATTCCGAGCGAGGACGGCTTCGTGCTCACGGCAAGCGCCAACGGTTACGGCAAGCGGACGCGCGTCGGCGAATTCCCGGTCAAGGGCCGCGGCGCCCAGGGCGTGATCGCCATGCGGTCCAACGACCGCAACGGCGACATGGTGGGCGCCGTGCAGGTATTCGAGGGCGATGAACTGATGCTGATCAGTGACATGGGCACGCTGGTCCGTACCAGCGCCGACGAGGTTTCGGTGGTGGGCCGCAATACCCAGGGGGTGCGTCTGATCAAGCTGCGCGGCGAGGAACAACTGAACAGCGTTGCGCGCATCGTTGAATCGAACGGCGCCAACAACGGCGGCAACGACGAAAACGGAGAAGAGGCAAGCGGCGAGAAAGCAAGCGGCGAGAAAGTAAGCGGCGAGGACGCAAGCGGCGAGGAGGCAAGCGGCGAGGAGGCAAGCAGAGAAAGAGCAAGCGGAGAAGGAGAGCAGGAAGATGGCTAGCGCATCGCCGGCCGCGGCAATGGAATGGCGGGAAAGCCACGCCAGGCCGTTCAATTTCTCCCCCGGTCCGGCGGCATTGCCCCGGGAGGTACTCGAAGAGGCCCGCGCCGAGATGCTCGACTACCGCGGCAGCGGTGTGTCCGTAATGGAGATGAGCCATCGGGGCCCCGCCTTCATGGAGCTCGCCGAACGGTCCGAGAGCGATTTTCGGGAACTGCTGCGGGTCCCCGGGAACTACCGGGTGTTTTTCATGCACGGCGGCGCCACCATGCAGTTTGCGGCCGTGCCCCTCAATCTGCTGGGAGACAAGGCCTCCGCCGACTACGTGGAAACCGGTGCCTGGTCCACCAAGGCCATCGGCGAGGCGCGCAAATACGGTTCGGTCAATGTGGCGGCGAGCTCGGCTGAAACGAAATTCGACCGGATACCCCCCGCGTCGGGCTGGCGGCTGGACGACTCGGCCGCCTACCTGCACATCTGCTCGAACGAAACCATCGGCGGCGTGCAGTTCCATGACTTTCCGGACGTGGCGGTTCCGCTGGTTGCCGACATGTCATCGGAACTGCTCTCGCGGCCTGTGGACATCTCCCGGTTCGGCCTGATCTACGCCGGCGCGCAGAAAAACCTCGGGCCCGCCGGGCTCGCCCTGGTGATCGTGCGTGACGACCTGATCGGCCGGGCCCGGCAGGAAACCCCGAGCCTGCTCGACTATGCCGTCAACGCCGGTTTCGGCTGCATGTACAACACCCCGCCCACCTACGCCTGGTACATCGCCGGCCTGGTGTTCCGCTGGGTGAAGGCCCAGGGGGGCGTCGCGGCGATGGCGCAGCGAAACGCCGCCAAGTCGGCCCGGCTCTATGCCTGCATCGACGGCAGCGATTTCTACCGCTCCCCAATTCCGCCGGAGAACCGGTCGATCATGAACGTGCCGTTCACGCTGCGCGACCCGTCGTTGGACGCAGAGTTTCTCCGCCTGGCGAACGAGCGCGGCCTGCTCAACCTCAAGGGCCACCGCAGTGTCGGCGGCATGCGTGCAAGCCTATACAATGCGGTGCCCGAGGCAGCGGTCGAGGCGCTGGTCGAGTTCATGACAGAGTTCCAGAATGAGTACGGATGATGCGGCGCTGGCGCGCATCCGGGACCGCATCGACGAGGTCGACCACAAGCTGCTGAAGCTCTTGTCCGAGCGCGCGGATCTGGCCCTCGAGGTCGGCAAGGTCAAACAGGCCCACCTGGACGGCGAAACGCCCGTGTACTTCAGGCCGGAACGCGAAGCCAGGATTCTCACCCGCCTCAAGGAGCGCAACCGGGGGCCGTTGTCCGACGGGGACGTGGCGCGCCTGTTCCGCGAGATCATCTCCTGCTGCCTGTCCCTCGAGCAGCCGTTGTCGGTGGCGTACCTCGGCCCCCGGGGAACCTATACCGAACTGGCGGCGCTCGCCCAGTTCGGCCAATTCGCACGGACCGAGCCTCTCGCCGGTATCGATGAGGTGTTCCGCGCCGTGGAAACCGAAAAGACCCATTACGGCGTGGTGCCGGTGGAGAATTCCACCGAGGGCATGGTCAACCACACGCTGGACTGCTTCATGGAGGCGCCGCCGGAAATCCGGATCTGTGCGGAGGTGGAACTGCCCATTCACCACGCGTTCCTGGTTCATCCCGAGAGCGACGGAGGGGTGGAGCGAATCGTTTCCCACGCCCAGTCGCTGGCCCAGTGCCGTGGCTGGCTCGATACAAACTATCCCGGGGTAGACCGGCTCGCTGTTGCCAGCAATGCCGAAGCCGCACACCAGGTCTCCGAAAACCCGGGGCTTGGCGCCGTGGCAGGCGAGATCGCGGCGCAGCGCTACGGGTTGAAGGTCGTTGCCGACAGCATCGAAGACCGCACGGACAACAAGACCCGCTTTCTGGTCATCGGCCGCCAGACCGTCGGCGCGAGCGGCCGGGACAAGACATCCATACTGGTGTCCACGAGGAATCGCCCCGGTGCGCTGTACCGGGTGCTGGAACCCTTCGAGCGCCACGGCATCTCGCTCAGCAGAATCGAAACCCGTCCGGCGCGGTCCGGCGACTGGTCGTATGTCTTTTTCATCGACTTCGACGGCCATCAGGAAGACGACAGCGTGCAACGCACCCTGGCCGAGGTGGGCGAAGTCGCGCTGGAGGTGCGCAGGCTGGGCTCCTATCCGCGCTCCATCCTCTAGCCCGACCTAGTCATGAATGAACGTAGCGAGGTTGGCAAGAGTAGTGAAAGCGCTGGGTGGCGCGGACCAGAGCGCGCGCAGGCGTGCTTACAGCACGTTGAGCACGCGGCGGGAGCACGCCCAGTGATTTCGCTGCTATTGACGGCCGCAGTAGTTTATTCATGACTAGGTCGGGCTAGCGACAGGGAAGGTC
>CAZWZH010000042.1:0-9312 GCA_964638775.1 uncultured Pseudomonadales bacterium | reverse complement strand
CAGGGGTGCCTTAAAGGTGCCGGATACCCGCACCGCACACCCGCTCTCTCCCAGCGACTGGTTGGTGTTTCGTTCCCGTCAGCGCGCCGGTTCCGGGGTATTCAGGCCGCGCCGACGATGCACACCGCCGCTACGTTCTGGTTCGGGGCTCCGCCGAGATTGTGGGTCAGGCCGATGCTCGGGTTGGGGAGCTGTCGCTCTTCCGCGCGGCCTTGGAGCTGCAGGTACATCTCGTAGAGCATGCGGATGCCGGAGGCGCCGATGGGGTGCCCGAAGCACTTGAGGCCGCCGTCGATCTGGCAGGGAATGGCGCCGTCGGAATCGTAGAAGCCGTCCATGACGTCCTTGAGGGCTCCGCCTTCGGGGGAAAGCTGCAGGTCTTCCGTGGTGACGAATTCCGTGATGGAAAAACAGTCGTGGCACTCGAACATGCTGACTTCTTCGCGGGGATTCCTGATGCCGGCTTCCGCATAGGCCTTGGTGGCGGCTATGCGGGTGGTGTGGAAATAGCTGCCGTCCCAGGAACTGTGGCCGGCTTCGGAGCCGTTGGAGAGCGAGAGCTGCAGGGCCTTGATGGTGACGATATTCTCCTTGCCGAGGCGGCGCGCGATCTCCGGGGTGGTGACGATGGCGGCCGCGGCGCCGTCGCTGACGCCGCAGCAGTCGAAGAGGCCGAGCGGCTCGGCGATCATGGGCGCATTGACGGCGTCGTCCTCCGTGATCGCCCTGCGCAGATGTGCCTTGGGATTCTTCGTGCCGTTGGCGTGGCTCTTGACGGAAACGTGGGCAATGGCGCGCTTCAGGTCGCCCTTGTCGACGCCATGCTTCGCCCTGTAAGCACTGGCCAGTTGCGCAAAACTGCCGGGCGCCGAACCCGTCGCCGTCCAGAGGGGTGACAGGGTGCCGGAGTTGCCGCCCGGAAGCCCGCCGTAACCCGTGTCCTTGAGCTTCTCCACGCCAAGCGCAAGCGCGATGTCCGCTGCGCCCGAGGCTACCGCATAGACCGCGCCGCGGAAGGCTTCCGAACCGGAAGCGCAGAAGTTCTCGACACGGGTCACCGCAATGTTCGGCAAGCGAAGTGAAACGCTCAGTGGCAGGCCGCTGCGCCCCACATTGACGAAATCCATCGCCGTGGAAAGCCATGCCGCCTCGATCTCGTTGCGGCCTATGCCGGCATCTTCGATTGCCTCGTCGAACGCCTCGACGATGAGTTCTTCCGCGCCGGCGTCCCAGCGCTCGCCGAACTTCGAGCAACCCATGCCGAGAATCGCGACCTTGTCCCTGATGCCCTGTGCCATGTCGAATGTCCTCTTCGGATAACGGTATCAAGCGGCGCGAACGGGAACCGCTTTCCAGAAATACCTCGGCAGCCCGCGCTGCCGGTCGAGCGACTTGATGCGAAACCGCATCTCCACCTGCATCCCGACCTCCACTTCACCCACCTCGACATCGGTGAAGTCGGTCATCAGGCGCCCTCCGTTCTCGAAGTCAATCATGCCATAGTGCGACGGCGGATTGGGAGTGAACGCCAGGTAGTCCGCGGACCAGCTCGCGACCTTCGCCGGCTCGTCACGGAACGAATAGGGTTCCTGGGTGTCGGTCGCGCGGCATTGGGGATTCACGCACACCCTTGTGCGGGGAAACTGCAGGGTGCCGCACCGGGTGCAACGCCCGCCCACGAGGCCGAGCAGCATGTCGCGATTGCGGTAGGCCGTGGAGAGCGATGTCTGATACTCGGCCGCTTCGCCGCGCTTGCCTTCATCGACGCGAATCAGGTCGTTGAACGCGAGATACTTGAAATAGTTGTCCTCCGGCTGGCGGGCGGCCAGCGCGGCGCCCAGGGACTGCGGCGCGGTGTAGCCTGAAATCGCTTCGGTCGCCCTGAACAGCAGGGCTTCGCAGCCGTTGGCGAAGCTGCATACCAGCAAATGGTCGCCCGGCTCGACCCGGGTTTCCAGCGCATGCAATGCCATCAACAGCGGATGCGCCGCACCGGTCTCGCCAAGCTGCCCGGCGAGATTGTCCACCACCGATTCGCCCGCAAGGCCCGACCGGCGCGCGACGTTCGCGGCAGCCCGGCGAATGGTGGCCGGCAGCACGAAGTGCTCGACGGCATCCGCGGATACGCCCGTCTGCTCAAGGAGCCGGGCAATGGCCGCCGGCACGATCTTGGCCAGGCCCTCGTCACGAATCCAGCGTTCCTCCCAGTCGTAGTCGAACTCCTGGCCCGCGCCGCGATAGTGGTCGAGAAAATCCACCGACTCGACGGTGCTGCCCACGAGCTCCAGAAGCGGGGATTCGGCGCCAACGGCGACACATGCCGCACCATCGCCCCAGGCGAGCTCGCCCGGGCTCCTCGCCATTGCCCGGCGATTCTCGGAAGCGACCAGCAACACCTCGCGGGCGCCGCCCCGAACCGACGAGCAGGCCTCGGACAGGGCACCGAGGGCGGCGCGCTGCGACGAGGTCACATCCAGGGTTCGAATCTCGCCTTCCAGCGAGAGCGCGGTGGCGATGATTCCGGCCTGCTGCCGGTCCGCGAACGGCCCCGTCGTGCTTGCAAACATCAGCGTATCCGGCCGGCCGTTGGTGGCCAGGCCTCGCGCCGCTTCCACGCCCATGGTGATGGCGTCTTCGTCCCAGCCGCAGATCGACCGCTCGCCGCGTCCCTTGCGGGCATAGGAAGGGTCGTACCAGGCGTGGGCCGCGGCAATGGCGCTTCTTTGCAGGCGAAGCCTTGGAATGTACGCGCTGTATCCGGTGATTCCGACCATGTTGAGCGTTTCCTTCGTGAACTCAGTCGATGCGTGGACGCAGATTATGCAGCCATGCCGCCGTCGTTGCGCTGTCGATCATACCGGCCTTGCAAGTCGATTTGGCGCGGCGTGGGGATCGGGAGCCGCCCCACTGCAGCCCGAGCGCGCCGAGATGCCCGATGCGCTTGTGGGTAATCGGCGCGATTCATCCCGCTCACTGATCGCCGGGGGGTGTTTTTTGCTCAGTCCGGGGCCGTGCCGCGATCCTGAAGATGGCGGTGTGCCGAATCTCTGTCTTGACGCGCTCCCCGACCACGTACGCGATGTAGAGTTCGATGAATTCGTGCCCCTTGCGGCGCCATTTCTCGACCGGCACGGTGCGCACCTCGATCGAATCGCCAAGCCGCACCGGTTCGCGAAATACCATTCGCGACCCGACATGCAGCCACGCGGGAAGCCGGAAGCGGTTCGAGAGGGCCCGGTTGGCGGTGGCAAGGAGCGCATGGGGATGCAGCAGGTCCCCGCGCCAGATGGGCATCTCGTCATCCACTTGGGAAGCGTAGACCCGGTGTTCGTTGCGGTCCGGATTCCAGGTGAAGGCGGGAAACGGCTCGTCGACGCGAACAAGGTCCCACGAGATCTCCGGCTTCCCGTTGACCGGGTCACCCCCCGGAAGTTTCGCCAACGGGTCGAGGGGCGGCCGGGCGGCACGGGAACGCATCTCGGCAATCAGGACGCCGCGGCCAACACAGCGGATGTGGTGCCCGCCCTCTTCCTCGACATGCTCGACGGCCAGTTCATCGCCGTCGTAGGCGGGCTTGATGAGCCGGACCTCCGCTTCATGGCCCTCGAGCCAGGCAGCGCCGAGGGACTCGATCAACGGGCGCGTCATATGGCCGAACACGGCAACACCGGGCACGAGTGCGGCGTCGAAGCCGAACCTGCGGGCGGTGCCGTCGCTGTGCATCCGGTTCTCGGATTCCTCCGAGTAGTTGCGGGCCGTCGCGAGATGGGTGCTCATGGCATTCTAGCGGCTACACGGGCCTTGCGATGGTGGGCGTTCAAAGTTGTTCTCGTTCAGTCCATATGCGTGCGGCTGAACGATACGCCAGACGGGAGGGTATTTGAGTTCCAACAGTCTCCGCTGTTGAATGGCCTCTATGATCGTGTCGTGCATTTCAGTCTTCGGTTACCTTCAAGCAGGGCTTTCCACCACGTCATCGACAGACTCGTGGCCGAAACAATGGTTGAACCCGGCATGTCCGGGAGCGACCCTTACCCAGACGCAGTTTAGCAATTGTGACTCGGAGACAAATTCCCGGCGATTGCCTCCGGTTGCAACCAACGGCCAGGCAGACAGCAACGACCATTGCGTCGGGATACCTGCTCGGCACCGATGTCAGCATTGGCCGCCGGCGGCAAGCCCATTCGCGCTGGCGACGCATGGAAACAAATCGCAGCCCCCGCAGAGCGACGCAACGCACCCGGTACGTTTACGACGTTGATAGGGTACGAATACACAACGATTCAAGACCGGGCCTGGTCCTCGCCTATTTTCGCCTATTTGGTATAACACTTAACATCCACGAAGCAGATGAGTGGCCAACAAGGCCTCGCTCGGACTACATGTGCGATATCGATACTCGGTGTGGCACCGTTCAGGATTGATCCATTCGGTACATGTTCCTGCCAGTCTACAGACCGAGCGCTACGGCGGCGCGCTCAATCTGTCGCTCGGTGTCACCCCAGGCTACGCAGAACGCCCTTGCTCGGCGCGTGTACAGTTGCACGTCGTGTTCCTTCGAGTAACCAATAGCACCGTGCAGCCGGTGCCCGTCGACCGTGATTTTCTCGACCGCTTCATTTGCAAGCACCTTCGCCGATGAAATCTCAAGCTCTGCAGGCTTGCCCTGGTCCAGGAGCCAGGCGGCCTCCAGGGTCAGCAGGCGACAGGCATCGGTCTGAATGCGCATATCGGCCAGGGGATGTGATACCGCCTGAAAGGCACCTATCGCCTGCCCGAACTGTTCCCTGACTTTTGCGTGCTCTACCGTGAGACGAATGATCCCCTCGCAGTACCCGACGGCCTCCGCCATCGCAACAACGGTCGCGACCTCAAGGCTATGGTTCAGTGCCGCAACGGCGGCAGGACCACGCGCCAAGACCCGGTCGTCAGTAACCGTGACGTCGTCGAATCGCACCTCGAACAACGGATCTGCGCCGAGCGTCTGGTTGCGCCTGAAGGTTAGGCCGGGGGATTCGCGGTCAACCGCAAGAACGGCTGTCTCACCATCTGCCGTTGAAGTTGAAACCAGCAGCACCCGTGCGATCGAGGCATAGGGTACCAGTTGCTTGATGCCTGAGAGCCGCTGGCTGTTCTCTCCTTCTTGTAGAAGGAGCCTTGGCCGGGTTCGTTCATCACGCCCCGAATCATCGATCAGGGCCGCAGTGATCACACTATCTGTGCTGGCAAGCATGTTCAGGAGCTGCGCCGCCAGCGGATGAGATGGTACTAGCTTGAGACAGGTGGCAGCCAATCCCGAGCTTACGAGCAACGGCGTTGAGGCTGCGGCGCGGCCCATCTCTTCGGCGAGTACGCAGAGTTCCAGCACGCCAAGACCGCCACCACCAGCCGCTTCGGGTAGCACGACCGAATTCCAACCGAGGCGCGTCAGTTGAGACCAGTTTTCCTGTGAAAAACCATCGGCGCTTGCTTCGACGGCGCGCGCCTTTGCCGAGTCGAATTCATTGGAAAAAAGGCGCCGAGCGCCATCCCGAAGCATGGCTTGAGTATCATTGAGATGAAATTGCACTGCTTGCTCCTTACCTCGGCAAGCCGAGCCCGCGTTGCGCGATGATGTTACGTTGAATTTCGTTGGTCCCCGCGGCGATCAATGTGGGAATCGTGTAGACCCACTGGTTGACTGCCAGACCGCCAAGCGGCGCGAACCCATCGTATTCGCCAAGCTGTGCTTTCGGCCCCAGGATATTGAAGGCGACATCGGCGGCGAACATGGCGGCCTCCGAAGCGAAGACCTTGGAGATTGCAGGGCCAACCACGTCGGTGTTCCCCATCTCGTGGTCCGCTGCCACGCGATAGAACAGCATCCTGGCCGCGCGCCAGCGAGCGTACATCCTGACCAGCCCGGCTCTGACCGAAGCCTTTTCCGACAGCAGCCGGCCCTCTTCATCCTTCGTGGTCTTTACGTACTTGAGCAGCTTGTCGAGCGGATCGAGGATATAGGCATGAAACGCAATACCCAGGCGTTCGTTGGCCAGTGCATTGACAATCACTGACCAGCCTTCGTGAACCGGCCCCAGCAGGCAGTCATGGGGAATCTCCACATCCTCGAAGAAGAGTTCATTGATTTCCGAAGGACCGCCAAGGGAGTCAATAGGCCTCACGGTGACCCCGGGTGATTTCATGTCCAAGGCAAATACCGACAGACCTTTGTGCCGCTTCGATTCCGGGTCCGAACGAGCAATCAACAGACACCACTCAGCGTGTTGGGCATAGCTGGTCCAGATCTTCTGGCCATTGACGACGAAGCATTTTCCGTTATCGACAGCTTTCGTTTGCAGTGACGCGAGGTCCGAACCGGCACCGGGTTCAGAGAAACCCTGGCACCAAAGCGCATCGCCCGAAGCCATGGGTTTCAGAAAACGTTCGCGCTGCCCTGGTGTACCCACCTGCATGATCAACGGTCCGATGAAGTTGACGCACATGTAGTGTGAGCCGCGGGGCTCGCCGATGTAACGCATCTCTTCGTTCAGCACCATCCGCATCCAGATGTCGGCATCCTGACCGCCGAATTCCCTGGGCCACGCCATGGTCAACCAGTTCCGTTCAGCGAGTTTTCGGCACAGTTCGACGGTAAATCCGGGCACACGCTCGTCTACGTTGAACAGATGCGTCCACCAGTCAGGCAATTCCTCATCCAAAAACCTGCGAAGCTCGGACCGGAACTGTTCTGCGGATTCAGGTAGATCGAAATTCAAAACAATTCTCCTCTATTGGTGGGTTCAGGCGGTCTTCGACCGGCGCACTGTGCCTGGCACCCAGCCGCTGATTTGCATTCAACCCATCACGCCAAACTCGCCAGTCGGCCAGGCGACAGAAAAAAAACGCCTCCTTGAAGCCGCCCCGGCCAATGCCGGTGCGCCAAGGCCATAGCACTTTCTCGTTATGAAACTGAAGGCCGGTACACTGATGTTCGCCCCTGTCACGAGCATTCGACCATTGTCGCTGGAGCACGTGGAACGCGATTCGTTTAGGCAGGGCTCCTGAACCGGACATTCGTTTGCAGACGCAGGCTCATAACGCGTGAAGTATGCTGGTCACAAGCAGTGGCGGGCGCCCTCACACCTCAGCCAGCCTTTTTATGACAATTCCAGCGGCAACCCGACCCCATTCGCTGGTCCCTGGAAGGTCTCGCAACTTCGCTTTCTGTACCTGCTTCGTGTGAGTCTCTGGTAGTTCGCCGACTAACCCAACATATCGCTGCGTGCTAGCTTGCAAGCCGATGAGTGGGCACCAGCGTTTCGCGGTCGATGCCGTAAAGCTCAGCCACATTGCCCGAGAGTATCCCCTCAAGTTGTTCCTCGCTGAGTCCCTCCGTCTGCTCAGTCAGCACGTCTTGAGACCAGGGCCAGGTCGAATCGCTGTGCGGGAAGTCGCTCGCCCACAGCAGACGGCGCCAGTTCATCTGGTCGGCACTCTTGAACGCCACGTAGTCATCCTGAAAAGTGGTGTAGATGTGTTCGCTGAAATATTCGGAGGGCATCCTCGACAGTTCCACCCCTGGCGCCAACCAGTTGCGGTGACGTTCATAGCCATGATCCATGCGGTACATGTAGTGCGGCACCCAGCCTGCATCTGCTTCGACACACACAACCCGGAGCATTGGGTAACGCTCGAAAACGCCGCCAAAGACCATCGTGCCGATGATGTCCTGGTTCTGGCGGATGATGCCGAGGAAACCATTGATTCGGGGACCACGCTGGTTGGGGTCTTGCGCGGGGACGATGTGAAAACTGAGCGGCAAACCCAGTTCTATGGCCGCTTCCCAGACGGGGTTGTATATTTCGGAATCGTAGTCTTCCTCAGCCGGCACGTTCGGCATCATAACGCCGCGCAGGCCCGCTGCCTTGATGGCATGCAGGTCAGCGACGCCCTCTTCCGGTGTGCGCATCGCCGTTTGCCCGCAGCCAAGCAATCGATCCGGATGCGCGCTGCAGTACTCCGCAAGCCAGCGATTGTAGGCATCGAAACAGGCTTTCTTGTACTCGAAATCCGGGTGATTGCTGACCACCATGCCGACAGTAGGATAGATCACCTCGGCGGACACCCCGTCGGTGTCCTGATCGGCCATGCGGGCTTCAGGGTCCCAGCCACCCCTGTGCAACTCGTCGAACCTGGTTCCCTTCAAGGTCAGTTCCTCCGGCTTTTTCCCGGCCGCAGCCACCAATCCCATGGATATCGTGCTTTTCATACCGTCAATAACGTAGACGTCACCACGTTCGCCGCCATCCGCGATATGGGGAGCCTTGTTGCGCCACTTGGCGTCGATGTAGTCGATGTACGTATTCGGCGCCTCGGTGATGTGCGAGTCGGCCGAAATAATCGGAAAAGTCATGCGTCCTCCTTAGTCGACCAAGAGCTGGATCATGGGCCTTGACCTTTGAGCACAAAACTACCTCATGCTACTTTTTAACGCAACGTTACAACTATTGCGTTTTGAGCCATAATTGACCGTCTAATGAGTGAAATGGACAACTATCACGACGTCATTGTCATCGGTGCAGGTGTCGGCGGCCTGTGCCAGATCAAACGCCTCGCCGGGCAGACGTCGGCCAGACAATCTGGATGGCCGTATCCCCCGCGCGACCGCAGCCCGTTCCATGGCCTTCTGGGTCTCGCCCATCGTCCGGCAAAGTCCCTGTAGCCGGCGCGTATACTACGGCCACATTGATCCATTGTTTTGGTGTTGTGTCCATGAAAAAGGGGAGCAAACATGGGTGAAGCGTCACAGCCAAGCGTTGGCAGTATCCCGCTGGATCAAATAGATGTCAGCGACCCAAACCTGTTCGGGAACGACACCTGGCAGCCCTGGTTTGCCCGCCTTCGATCAGAGTCGCCGGTGCATTACTGCGCAAGTTCCCTATTCGGCGCCTACTGGTCTGTCACGACCCATGACCTGATCAAGCAGGTGGACGCAAATCACCGCGTTTTCTCTTCGGCACAGGGAATGACCATCCTGGATGTGGAGGACTCGAGTTTGGGTGAAGCGGACTTGGCCATGGAGAATTTCATTGGCATGGATCCGCCCGAACATGATGTGCACCGCGCCACGGTCGCTCCAACTCTGGCGCCAGGCAACCTCGCCAACTTTGAACCGCTGATCAGGGAACGGGCTGCAGAAATCCTTGACAACCTGCCTGTTGGCGAGACCATAAACTGGGTGGATGAAGTTTCCATCGAACTGACGGCCCGAATGCTCGCCACCCTCTTCGACTTTCCCTACGAGCACAGGCGCAAGCTGGTTTACTGGTCCGA
>CAZWZH010000041.1:0-3032 GCA_964638775.1 uncultured Pseudomonadales bacterium | reverse complement strand
CAAGACAACGCGTCCGCTTGGCGTGCCGGATACCCGTACCGCATACCTGCTCTCGGAGCCGAATCGAAGGAACTGTTAAAAATCCGGTGAAAAAAAATATCCATTCAAAACAATGAGTTGAAGATTTGTTCCATGCGAGTTGAACGTACCCGGTTTGATCCTGTCCGCATCCAACTGGTCTGGAACCGGTTGCTGGCCATCGTGGAGGAACAGGCGCAGACGCTGATGCGGACCGCCTTCTCCACGGTAGTGCGGGAGGCCGGCGACCTCTCGGCGGGCGTATTCGACACAAGCGGTGCAATGCTCGCCCAGGCTGTCACCGGGACCCCCGGGCACGTCAACGCCATGGCGGCGTCGGTGGGCAAGTTCCTGAAAAAATACCCGCTCGCCGAACTGGCCCCGGGGGATGTGCTGCTCACCAACGACCCCTGGGACGGCACCGGCCATCTCAACGATTTCACCGTGGTGACGCCCGTGTTCCGGGAGGGCGCCTGCATCGCCCTCTTCGCCTGCACCAGCCACATCGCCGACGTGGGCGGCCGGGGGTTCGGCGCGGACGCGGAGCAGGTTTTCGAGGAGGGCCTGAACATTCCCATCGGCCACCTGTTCCGGGCGGGCGGGCGCAACGAGACCCTGCTGTCCATTCTGGCCGCCAATGTCCGCGATCCCGTGGTGGCGGAGGGCGACCTGTATTCGCTGGCGGCCTGCAACGACAGCGGCGGCCGCCGGCTGCTCGAGACCCTCGACGACTTCGGCCTCGACGGCATTGATGAGGTGGGGCGGACGATACTGGAAACCTCCGAGACGGCGATGCGCCGCGAGATCGGCGCGCTGCCCGACGGCCGTTTCGAATACGTCATGCGCGTGGACGGCTACGACAGGCCGGTGGACCTGAAGGCCGTTCTGGAGATCGACGGCGATGCGTTGTGGGTGGATTTCGCCGGCTCGTCGCCGACGTCCGGATTCGGCATCAACGTGCCCCTGCCTTACACCGAGGCTTACGCCACCTTCGGCGTCCGGTGCCTGGTGGGCAACGCCATTCCCAATAATGCCGGATCCCTGCGCTGCGTGACGGTGACCGCGCCGCCGGGTTGCATCCTCAATGCGCTGCCGCCGTGCGCCGTGTCGGCGCGGCACGCCATCGGCCAGATGCTGCCGGACGTGGTGCTCGGCTGCCTGGAGCAGGCGCTGCCCGGCCGGGCGCCGGCGGAAGGAGCCTCCTGCATCTGGAACCCGGTGTTCCTTGGCGCCGCGGCGGCGGACAACTTTCCCGGCGAGGATTTCGTCATCAACCCCATATTCAACGGCGGCACCGGCGCCAGGCCGGGCAAGGACGGGCTATCGACCACTGCCTTTCCGAGCGGCGTGCGCACCACGCCCACGGAGATCAACGAAGTGACCTCGCCGCTGGTGATCTGGCGCAAGGAATACCGCCGCGACTCGGGCGGGGCGGGCCGCAACCGCGGCGGGCTCGGACAGGTCATCGAGATCGGCCACCGCCGCGGCGCTCCCTTCCAGGTTTCCAAGATGTTCGACCGGGTCCGGTTCCCCGCGCGGGGCCGAGCGGGCGGCGGCGACGGCAGTCCCGGCAGGGTCTATCTGAAAGACGGGGCCGACCTCCCGGGCAAGGGCAAAGACCTTGTGCCGGCGGGGGCGACCCTGGTGTTCGAGACCCCGGGCGGCGGCGGTATGGGCGACCCTGCAACCCGGGATTCCCGGGCGGTCGCGGCGGACCTCAAGGCCGGGCTCGTCTCTCCGGGCGATTAGTGCTAGAACCGGGCGCATTGCAACCCGTACCGATTTGCTCGATATTGGCCGCGCCTTGCTGATTCGCGCTTGACCAGTTCCGAATAGCGAGAAATCCGGCGGAAGGGAATTCCGGGGGAAGGGAATTCCGGGGGAAGGGAATCAAGGTAAGAGACAGTGATTGAAATCGTCAAGAGCGGTATCGATGCCGAAGCCGCCGCGGAGCAGGACGCGCAGGTAAAAGCGGCAGTTGAGGGAATTCTCGCCGACATCGAGTCCAGGGGCGATGCCGCCGTGCGGGAGTTGTCCGCGAAATACGACGACTGGTCGCCGGCGAGTTTCAGGCTCTCGGACGATGAGATCGAAGATTGCATCGGTCGGGTGCCCGCAAGAGACATCGAGGACATCGAGTTCGCCCAGGCCCAGATACGGCGGTTTGCGAAAATCCAGAAGGCGGCGCTCAAGGATGTCGAGGAAGAGACGCTGCCGGGGGTTGTGCTCGGGCACCGGAACATTCCGGTCAACAGCGTCGGCTGCTACGTGCCGGGCGGGCGGTATCCCATGGTGGCGTCGGCCCACATGGGGGTGGTCACCGCCAAGGTCGCCGGCGTCAAGCGGATAATCGCCAGCGCGCCGCCGTTCAACGGAGCGCCACCCGACCCGGTAGTGGCCGCCATGCACCTCGGCGGCGCCGACGAGATCTATTGCCTGGGCGGTGTGCAGGCGGTGGGCGCCATGGCGCTGGGCTGCGAGAGCATCGCACCGGTCGACATGCTGGTGGGGCCGGGCAATGCGTACGTCGCAGAAGCCAAGCGGCAGTTGTTCGGGCGGGTCGGCATCGACCTCCTGGCCGGCCCCACGGAAACGCTGATCATCGCCGACGACAGTTGCGACGGCGAAATGGCAGCCACCGACCTGCTAGGCCAGGCGGAGCATGGGCCGAATTCGCCCGCGGTGCTGCTCACGACGTCCGGGCAACTCGTTGAAGACACCGAGCGGGAGATCGAGCGGCAATTGCAGACACTGGAGACCGCGGAGGTGGCCGGTGCGGCCTGGCGTGACTACGGCCGCATCATTCTCTGCGACACCGATGAGGAAATGGCCGCGGAAGCCGACCGAATCGCCAGCGAGCACGTGCAGGTGATGACCCGCAACCCGGACTACTTCCTGGAGAACATGACCAACTACGGTGCGCTCTTCCTGGGCCAGGAAACCAATGTCGCCTACGGCGACAAGGTGATCGGCACCAACCACACCCTGCCGACCCGCCGCGCGGCGCGCTATAC
>CAZWZH010000040.1:0-81045 GCA_964638775.1 uncultured Pseudomonadales bacterium | reverse complement strand
GTGCCGCGCGTACGCGGGCCACGAGTTCCGTCGGCGAGAACGGCTTGACGATGTAGTCGGAGGCGCCCGCCTCGAAGGCGCGCGCGACGGTCTCGTCGCGCCCGTACCCGGAGATGAAGATGACTGGAGTCTCGGCCAGCTCCGGCACCTGCTCCATCAGTTCGATGCCATTGCTTTCGGGCAGCAGCAGGTCGAGCAGGACGAGCCGGGGCCGCTCGGTTCGCACGATGTGCTGCAGGTCCTGCGGCGTGCCGGTCACCAGCGGGACGAAGCCGGCCTTTGCTAGCGCGTCGCGTACGAAGCGAAGCATGTGGGGGTCGTCGTCGACCACCAGGATGCGAGGGGGCTCGCCCGCTGGGCGGGCCGGCGGGCTGGCGGCCGGTGATGTGGCCGGGACGCCGGACGCTGCGGGAATGGTGAAGGTGATCGTGGCGCCGCGGCCGGGGCCGTCGCTTTCGGCGCGGATGCGGCCGCCGTGCGCCTCGACAAGCCCTTTGCAGATCGCAAGCCCCAGCCCGTGCCCGGCGGTGTGGCTGGCGCCGCCGACGTGCTTGCGGAACAGGTGCGGCAACAGCTCCGGCGCCACGCCCGGCCCGTCGTCGGCGACGGAGATTGCGACGTGCGTCTCGTCGAGGGTCGCGGCGACGCGGATGGTGGACGTCTGCGGTGCGTGACGCGCGGCATTGGCGAACAGGTTGTTCAGCACCTGCGCGACGCGCCGCCGGTCGGCCATTACGGGGGGCAGGCCGGGTGGCAGGTCGACGACCACGGCCTGGCGGCCGCCGGCGCCGGCAAAGGTATTGCGGGCGCGCTCGACCAGGTCGGCCACGGGCGTGGGCTCGGGCGCCACCGACAGCGTGCCCGCCTCGATGCGCCCGGCGTCCAGCAGGTCGCCGATGAGGCCGCGCATGTGGTCCGCCTGCTGGTCGATGATGCGGGAGAACTCGCGCAGCTCCGCTGGCTCGAGGTCGGCGCCTTCGTCGAGCAGTGTGGCGGCGGAACCCTTGATGGCGGTGAGCGGCGCGCGCAGCTCGTGGCTGACGAGCCCCAGGAACTCGGTGCGCATGCGCTCGATCTCGTCGAGAGGGGCGAGATCCTGCAGGGTCACCACCACCGACCGCCTGGCAACCCCTTCCGCGGGAATGGGGGTGGCGTTGACCAGCGTGCGCACGCTGCGCCCGTCCGGTACCGACAGCACCATCTCCTCGGCGCGTACGGTCTCGAGGTCGGGGTTTGCGAACTGGTCGGCCAGCGGAAAGTCTGCGAGCGAGGTCTCGCGGCCGTCCGCGCGGCGGCAGGTGACGACTTCGAGGAGCTGTTCCGTAGGATGCCCCGGCATGCGGAGGCTCTCGACGATGCGCCTCGCCTCCCGGTTGAACGCCACGGGCCGGCCGCGGCCGTCGAACACCACCACACCAACCGGCGATGTCTCGACGAGTGCCTCGAGGTCGGCCCGCGCAAGCCGCTCGGAACGGTGCGTGCGCGCATTGGCGATCGCGGCGGCCGCCTGGGCGGCGAACAGCAGCAGCGCCTTTTCGTCGTAGTCGCTGAATGCGGTACCGCCCGTCTTGTCGGCAAGGAAGAAGTTTCCGACGTTAACGCCGCGATAGTGCATCGGCGTGCCCTGGAACGACCGGGAAAACGTTGGGGTGGGTGCGAGCCCCAGCGTACTGACATAGTCCGCAAGGTCCGGTACCCGCAGCGTCTCGGGCAGTTCACGCAGGTGCTCGAGGAGGCGGTCTCGGTCGGGCCAGGTGGCGAGTTCGACCTCTTCTTCGGGCGTGAATCCGCTGGCAATGAACTCCTCCGTACCGCCGTCGTCATCGACGGTCGCAATCATTCCGGTGCGGGCGCCGGTGAGGGCACGGGCACCGTCGACCGCCTCTCGCAGCACGGTGTCGAGGTCGAGGCTGGTGCTCATGCGCAGAATCGCATCGGTAAGCGCGGCGACACGGTCGGTGCCCGCATTCCGGCCGGTGGAGGACGCGTCGGATTGTGTCATGGGGTCTCCCAGCGGTTCGGTGTGTGTTTGGATTTCCGGTTGGTCCGGTGGACTGGTTGGGGCGGCGTCGGGAGTACTATAGCAAATCTCACGGAAAACTAACGTAGAAAGCAGAATTCCAAATGAGAATTTAATTTAAGGAATCAGCCTCCCTGTCAGAGTGATTCGCATCGCAGGGATGGACGCGCCCGGTTCGACCGATCATGGCGATTCAAACCGCGGGATTGACGATGGGATTCCGATTCGTAGGCTGTACTTCTTTGACTCAGCGTTAGACAGGCCGCTGGGGCAAGATTTCGTGCGGGTGAACAAATTCGGCGCCCGCGCCCCACAGGAGATGCGCATGAACATACGGGCTGGAACCTTTGCGGCAGGCACGATCGCGTCGATAACGGCGCTCGGGATCGGTGGCTACTATGCGGCCACGGGCACGATCCACGCGGCCTATGTCCTGATCAATCTCTTTCTCTCGATCAACCTGTTCGTCTGCTATTGGGAGATGTGCCTGTACTGGCGGCGCCACTATCTCAAGGAACGCGCCGCCTACTGGCGCGAGCGCAAGGACACCCACCGCCAGTCGCCGGCGGCCCGGTTCCTCGCCGGCAAGGTGCCCGTGCGTCGCCTGGCCTCGCCGACGCTCTGGACGGACGTGTGGGCGACCTACGCCCAGTACGACGGCTCCTACGCCGGCAGGCGCACCTACGGCTTCCACGCCGACATGGCGAACGGGTTCGCGACGCTACTGCCGTCGCTGGTGTTGCACGCCACGTTCACCGTCCCGTTCCTGCCGGCTCGAATCGTGGGAATCGCCGCCGCGATGCTGTTCTGGCAGTGGTGGTACATGACCGTGGTCTACATGGTGAGCTTTTACGTGGTCGGGCGACATAGGCGCATCACGCGCGGAGAGCTGTGTCTATACGTCTGGGGCTCAAACTCGCCGTGGCTGCTGTTTCCGCTGCTCGGCCTCTACGTCGCCTTCCGGCTGGTGCTCGATGGCGACTACAGCGTGCTGGGCCACGCGTAGGGTCGCCGGAACCGCGCACCGGGCCGCGCACTTTCACTGCTGCCGGATACGCCTGAACGGCAATCCGCCAGCCGCCTTGCGATTGACAGCGAATTCCTTTCCCTCGTTTACTAGCCCCCCACGCGATGGAATGAGAAATGTTCGAGGGCTCGCGCTGGAAGCGCCCGGTTTCGGGAATATTGCTGGTGTTGGGCGTCGCAGGGTTGCTCTACTGGTTTTCGGGCGATCGTCCGAGCGATGTCCGGGAGATGGCCGAGCGGGCGAACGAGCAGCCGTTGCAGGGTGACGCAATCCCTGCCGCGGCTCCCGGAGATCCCGCTACCAAGGGGTCGAGTTCAGTGCCGCCGCCACTCTGGCACGCGGTCGATGAGGGCTCGGTGGGACGGTTGCCGTTCTTTGCCGACGAGTGGTCTCCGGAAGGACGGGCGTTGGTGCGGGTGGCCGGCGCTTCGGCGGCCGCGCAGGCATGGCAGGTCGGCGACCGGTTGACGATTCCACTGCCACAAACCGGCGAGACCTGGCGGCCTGTCATCGACGAGATCGACGACGGGCCCGGTCGTTCGCGCGCGGCCCTGGGCAAGATTCTGGATGCACAAGGCCACGCTCGCCGCATCGTGGTGACCGTGGGGCCGACGAGCATGTTCGCCTGGATCGATACGCCTGAAGGCGCCTATGAACTGTTTGCCGGCAACGACTTGGGCTGGCTGCTGCCGTCGGCCAGCATCATGGCCGGCTTCGATTTCAGCGAGCCCGACTACGTCCTGCCGGAAGAGGGCGCCCGAGGGGTAGATGCTTCGTCCGGCCGCCCGAACGGTGGCGGCTCTTGACGCGGGGAAGACGGCCGTGAGGCTCCTCAAGGCTGTTCCGCTCCCTGCGAATTCGGCGCCGTCCATCGTACGTGCCGTCCTGACCGTGCTGCTCGCCATCCTGGCCGGCGTTCCGCCGGCACTGGGCGGTGCCAACCGCGATATTGTTTTCGAATGCCCTTGCGATGCCGAGTGGACGCAGGTCGACTCGGACGGCGGAGGTCAGTTGACGCTGAATTTCGGCGTTCGCAGCTTTCGGGCAGTGAACAGCGGCGAGGTGCGGTTGTCGCTGGCCGCGAACCTGCGAAACTCCGACGATGTCGTAGAGGGTGTTACCTGGGGTGTATACCGCCCGTCCACGTGGCCTCCTGTCGGCAGCATCCCCCCCGAAACGGTAGTTGCGAACCAGAGCCGTACCTTCAACCTGCGTCGGCCGGACGGCGATCAGCCCGTTCTGATCCAGCTCCGCGAGCGGGCTGCGCAACTGCCGCCCGACGCTGAAGAAAACGCGCCGTTTCAACCGTGGCGCCGCCACGAGGGTCTGACCCTGTGGCCGGTTTCCAATGATGAGTCGTCCGGCCACATTCGCTTCGTCGACATCCTCACCGACACCGACGGGGACGGTGTCGGCGACATCAATGAACTGCTCGCCGGTACGTCCCCCGAAGACGCTGCGGACACGCCCGGCCCGTCGACCGTGGACGTGCTCGTTCTCTTCGAACAAGGGGTCTTCGACGCCTACGAAGGCGACCCCTATACACGCCTGCACCACCTGATGACCGTCGCCCGGGCGATCTACGCGGACAGCGGCACGAACATCCGGTTGCGCGTGGTGGGGATGAGCCCGATCGGCGAGACCGAACGAGGAATCTCCGTCAATGCCCGTGCGCTCATGGAATCGCACGGCGCCGATCTCATGCTCCAGGTTCATCTGTCCAGACACTCGGAGTATCCCTGTGCTTCCTCCGCCGCGGGCTGCGCCTCGGTTGGCGACGTCAACAGACGCGGCCTGTGGACGCCGGCGTGGGCCGCCACCTTGAATCTGGTGAGTGCGTGGACGCCGGCCCACGAACTGGGCCACGTCATGGGATTGGTGCATTCAGCCCGTCAGGGCGAATTCTTCGGCGCTTTCCGATGGTCCCGGGGGCACTTCATCGTCGGGGACTCGGGCCGGCACCGCCCGCAGGGCACGGTCATGTCCTATGGAGACCGTCAGAAGTTCGGAGACCGATTCTCGAGTTCCCTGAGGCACTGCCACGGCCAACCCTGCGGCGTGCCCGTCGACGAATTCGCCGGCGCCGATGCCACCGCCAGCCTGGACCTGTTGCGCTTTCAGGTAGCTGCCAGCCGCGACTCGATTCCCGACAGCGACGGCGACGGGTTCGTCGACGCGGTGGACGCCGCACCCGACGACCCGAACGAGTGGTCTGACATCGATGGCGACGGCATCGGGGAATTTGCCGACACCGACGACGACAACGACGGCGTGGAAGACGGCGAGGACGCGTTTCCCTTCGACCCCGAAGAATGGGCCGATGTGGACGGCGACGGCATCGGTGACAATGCGGACACGGAGGTCGCAGACCTGGCCCCGTTCCGGGACCCCGCCCTGCGCGCCGTCGTCGAGGAAGCGCTTGGCATCGAATCCGGCGCGCCCATTGCCGATGCGGATCTCGCTTCCCTCGACAGTCTGAATGCCTGGAACAAGGGCATCCACGACCTGGCCGGGCTCGAGCGGGCGACCAACCTCAGCTGGGTCAATCTCCAGGTGAATGCGATATCCGACCTGTCCCCCCTTTCCGGTCTGCCGCGGCTCGGCTCGCTGTTCCTCGACAGGAACATCGTTTCCGATCTGTCGCCGCTTGCGGCATCAACCGGCCTCGAGGTGTTGAAACTCCAGGACAACGACCTGTCCGACATTGCGCCCCTTGCCGAACTCCGTTCGCTGCAAGATCTGCGACTCAGCGGAAACGCGATAAAAGACCTGTCGCCGCTGACCCGGCTGGGCGGACTCACGGCGCTGAACCTCGAAAGAAACGCCTTGACGGAGCTGTCGCCGCTGTCGGACCTGACGCGTTTGGTCGACCTGCGGCTGACCGGCAACCCCGTTTCCGACCTGTCGCCACTGTCGAATCTGCGGCTTGAGACGCTCACCGTCGGCCACAACGACGTGACGCTGCAGGACGTGGCCGAACTGGGCCGTTTTCGCCGGATTGCCAGCCTGCATCTCACCAGCATGGGCATCGACGACATCTCCGCCCTGGCCGACCTCATCAATCCTCGCGAATTGAACCTGCGTGACAACCTCATCTCCGACGTCTCGCCGTTGGCGGAACTGACCGGCATCGAGCGGCTCGACCTGTCCGACAACGAGATCGCCGACATCGGCCCCCTGGTGAACCGCGCCATCTGGCGCGGTTCGGAAGCGGCCGAGGCGGTTCAACTCAATCTGCAGGGCAATCCCCTTGACCGCCGCTCCATCGAGGAGCACGTCCCCAGGCTTGAGTCCTGGGGTCTGAATGTCCAGACCCGACGATTTCCCGACGGCGAGCCCCCGGTCGAGATACCGGATGCGAAACTTCACGCCCGAATCGTCGAATCGGTTTCCGGCGCTTCGATTCACGTGGACATGCCGATCACTGAAGGATCGATTGCCAAGCTCACGACACTGCACGCCTCCGGTAGCGGCCTGACTGACCTGACCGGCCTGGAAGCAGCGCAGATGGCGCAGTACCTGTACCTCGGATCCAACGCCGTGCGCGACCTTACGCCGCTGGAAAACCTGCCGGGTCTCACCGGCATCGACCTCAGCGACAACCGCATTGCCGACATCGCACCGCTGGTCGACAACCCCGGCCTCGCTGAAGGCGACTGGGTGTCGTTGAACGGCAACCCGCTGAGCGAGGAATCGGTCAATGTCCACATCCCGGCCCTGCTCCAGCGCGGGGTCGACGTGAGCTTCGACGGCGTGCCTCTGGCGACCATCGCCGCCGGCGGCCCCGCGCGGTTCGACACCGCCGGTTACTTCGAGGCCGTGCTGGGTGACGACCTGCAGGTGACCGCCAGGGTCAGCAACCCGGGTCTGGCTCACGCCGAGGTCGAAAGCGGCCTGGTGACCGCCATGCCCGGCGCCTCCGGCGGCCGGGTCACCGTCACGGTGACGGCAAGCAATGCCGACGCGCAGAGCGCCGAGGTAACGTTTGCGCTGACCATCGAGGGCGCCGTCGCCGTGGCCACGTTCCCGCCCGCCCACGACCCGGTCCGGCAGGGCTTCATGCGGGTGATCAACCACACCGCGAATTCGGAATCGCTTCGCATCGAGGCATTCAACGAGGGCGGCACGCGCCGGGGCCCGGTTACGCTCCGGGTGGGCTCCGGACAAGCGGCGCAATTCAATTCCGAAGACCTCGAATCCGGCAACGCCGCCAAGGGCCTCTCTGGAAGCATCGGCCGAAGCAGGGGCGACTGGCGCCTTGCCTTCGAGGGCGTCCCGGAGGCCGAGGTGCTCTCCTACATACGCACCGGAGACGGATTCCTGACCGCCATGCACGACCTGGCCCCGCTGAGGGCGTCGGGCCACGAGATTGCCGTCTTCAACCCGGGCGACAATCCGAACCAGGTCAGTCTGCTGCGCCTGGCCAATCCCGGCAACGAAGCCGCCGAGCTCACCATCACCGGCATTGACGATGCGGGCGCCTCGCCGGGCGGCCCGGTGACGCTGACTCTCGACGCCCGCACGGCCCGCACGCTTTCCGCCCTGGAACTCGAGACGGGCGACGGGCTGTCCGGTGCGCTGGGCGACGGCGCCGGCAAGTGGCGCCTGAACGTCGCCAGCGACCGGCCCATCCTTGCCGCCGGCCTGATGCGGAGCCCCACCGGGCACCTGACCAACCTCTCCACGGTGCCGCACAACAAGACCGTGCGCGGCGCCGAGACGGTACACCGGGTGCCGCTGTTCCTGTCTGCCTCCGACCCTGAACAGCGACAGGGGTTCGTGCGTGTCATCAATCGCAGTCCGGAAGAAGCGGCGGTAAGCATCCTGGCGCACGACAACAGCTCCGCGGAACGCGATCCCATTGTCCTGACCGTGGCGGCGGACTCGGCCGTGCACTTCAATTCAGACGATCTCGAACTCGGCAATGCCAGAAAGGGCCTGTCGGCGGGGGTGGGGGCCGGCGTCGGCGACTGGCGCCTGGAACTTGCGAGCGAAGCGAGCCTGGACGTGCTGGCCTACATCCGCACGCGGGACGGCTTCCTCACCAGCATGCACGACACCGTGCGGCTGACATCGGAAGGCTATGTGCTGCCCGTGTTCAACCCGGGCGACAACCCCAACCAGGTGAGCCGGCTGTACATCGCCAACGACAGCCCGGATTGGGCGACGGTAAGGGTCTGGGGCATCGACGACCGGGGCGCGCCGGGCGGCAATGTTCTTCTGTGGGTTCCGCCGGGACAGTCGCGCACCTATACCGCACAGGACCTGGAAAACGGCGGAGGCGTTCGGCGGGGCAAACTGGGGGGTGGCACCGGCAAGTGGCGCCTGAGGGTCACCTCCGACATACCCGTCGACGTGATGAGCCTGCTGCAGAGTCCGAGCGGGCACCTCACCAACCTGTCCACCGGACCGCACTGAATCGATCTGCTCGGAAACGGGACCTGAGCGATATGCGGGTGAACGCCAGGTTGGACGATGAGCGCGCCGCCCGCGCCGCCTTTGCCGGATCCGGATTGGCGTTTGGACTACGGAGCTTTAAGAGATTTCCTACAATCGGAATGCAGGCAAGGTGCTAGAGTCGCCGGATGTCCAGCCCCGTATTCGACACGCTCAAGGCGGCTAACTCCCTGAAAGCCGCAGGGTTTGACGACCGTCAGGCCGAGGCGGTGGTTACCACCGTGGGTGGCGCGATAATCGGCAATCTCGTGACAAAGGCGGATCTGGAAAGCGCGCTCAGGGCAGCGCTCAAGCCGATGGTAACCAGGGAGGAATTGCGCCTCGCGCTCAAGCCGATGGTAACCAGGGAGGAATTGCGCCTCGCGCTCGAGCCGATGGTAACCAGGGAGGAGTTGCGCCTCGCACTTGAGCCGATGGTGACGAGGGAGGAATTGCGCAAGGCGCTTGAGCCGATGGTGACCAAGGAGTACCTCGAACGGTACCTGAAAGACTATCTCGACAAGCGCCTGGAACCGATGGCCACCAGATCCGACCTGCAATTGATTCAGCATCAGGTAACGACGCGGCTGGGGGCTCTGGTAGTCGCTTGTGTGGGGGTACTCGGCGTTCTGATTGGATTGTTCTAGCGCGGTGAGCCTGGCGCTGTGCGTACGGGCCTGATTTGCGCGCTTTTTCTATTTGCGGCGCCTGCCGTGGCGCTGACAGTTGCCATCGCGTCCATAGCGGCGCTCGGAGTCGGCGGCTACCATGCGGTTACGGGCAGGGTCCATGTGGTCTATGTCCTCATCAATCTCTTTCTCTCGATCAACCTGTTCGTCTGCTATTGGGATAGGCTTGCCGGATTCGCCAAATGGCGGGTCCAAGGTCCAATCCGGCGATGGCTTCGGCAGAATAAGTTAGTTTTTCATGTGAATAGTGTCTATACGTATATTATTATTATTAAATTAGCTGGATAAGAGTGGGCAGAACCTGAATCGGACATGAAACCAATGCCGGAAACCGCATTCCGTTCGCGCTGCGACACGCAGGGTCCGTGACACGGCACGAACAGGCCGGCGCCAGTCCGGAAGCCACGCGGGGGAGAACCTCCGAGCTTGTCGCCGCCATGCTGCGCATCAGCGCCAGTCTCGACCTCGACACCGTGCTTGCCGAAGTGGTGGCGGGCGCCCGGGCGCTCACCGGCGCCCGGTACGGCGTCATCGTAACAGCCGATGAAGCCGGCGAATTCCAGGACTACGTCGCTTCCGGCTTTACCGCCGAGGAAGAGGAAAGGATGATCGCCTGGCCGGACGGCCTGAGCCTGGTGGACCACTTCAGGGACCTGGCCGGGCCGCTGCGCCTCGACGACCTCTCGGGCTATGTGCTCTCGCTCGGTTTCGAACCGGCTCCCATTTTCTCCCGAACGTTTCAGGGTACGCCATTGCGTCACCGCGGCGTGCACGTAGGCCATTTCTTTCTCGCCGAAAAAACGGGAGGCGGGGCCTTTACCGCCGAGGACGAGGAATTGCTGGCATTGTTCGCGTCGCAGGCCGCCACCGCGGTTGTGAACGCGCGCATCCACCGCGACGAGCGGCGCGCCCGGGCCGACCTCGAGGCGCTCGTTCAGACCACCCCGGTGGGCGTGGTGGTATTCGCAGGGAAAGACGGCCGGCCGGTCAAGTTCAATCGCGAGGTCTGGCGAATTGTGGAAAGCCTCCGCACGCCGGGTCAGCCGCGGGAAGAACTGCTGGACATCGTCACGTGCCGACGCGCCGATGGGCGGGAGGTCTCGCTCAGCGAGTATCCGCTGGCGGTGCAACTCGCCAAGGGCGAAACGGTGCGCGCGGAAGAGCTTGTGCTTTCCGTTCCCGACGGGCGCAGTGTCCGGGTGTTGGTGAATGCCACGCCCATTCAGTCGGCCGATGGGGCGGTGGAGTCGGTTGTCGTGGCCATGCAGGACCTGGCGCCGCTCGACGAGATCGAGCGGCTGCGGGCCGAGTTTCTGGCTCTGGTGAGCCACGAGCTTCGTCAACCGCTTTCGTCCATAAAGGGTTCCGCGGTCACCCTGCTCGAGGATGGGGCGAACCTGGACCGGGCCGAAATGCGCGAGTTCCATCGCATAGTCGCCGAGCAGGCCGATCACATGCGGGGCCTCATCGGCGATCTCCTCGATGTCGGGGCCATCGACTCGGGGACACTCTCGGTTGCGCCCGAAGCCTCGGACCTGGCGGCGCTGGTGGAGCGGGCAAGAAACGACTTCCTGAGCACGGGCGCGCGCCACACGGTTCTCATCGACCTGCCGCCGGACCTCCCCCGGGTGATGGCGGAGCGCCGCCGCATCGTGCAGGTATTGAATAACCTGTTATCGAACTCGGCCCGCAACGCGCCCGAGTCTTCCTCCATCCGCGTTTCTGCGGCGCGCGACGGGTCGCACGTCGCGGTAGCGGTGGCCGACGACGGGAGGGGGATCGCCGCGGAGCTTCTTCCCGGGTTGTTCAGCAAGCACACCGGAGACAGCACAACGATGGGTTACGGCCTTGGCCTCGCGATCTGCAAAGGCCTCGTGGAAGCCCACGGCGGGCGTATCCGGGCCGAGAGCGCCGGGGAGGACAACGGTGCAACCATTCGCTTCACCCTGCCGATTGCGGAAACCGCGGATGGCCGTGCCGATGCGGCCGCCGAGGATGTTTCGACCTTGCCTGGCGAGGTGCCGGAACCGGACCGAATCCTGGTGGTCGACGACGACCCCCGCACCCTGCGTTTTGTGCGCAATGCACTGGATGCCGCCGGCTACGCCCCGCTGGTGACGGGTGACGGGCAGGACATGGCGCAACTCCTGCGCACCCAGAAACCGCGGTTGGTGCTCATGGACCTGGTTTTGCCCGGGCTGGATGGCATTGAACTGATGCAGCAGGTGCCGGAGCTTGCCAAAGTGCCCGTTATCTTCATTTCCGGGTACGGCCGGGACGAGACGATTGTCAGGGCGCTGGAAGCCGGCGCCGCCGACTACATCGTCAAACCGTTTTCGCCGACGGAACTCGTGGCGCGAATCCGGGCAGCGCTGCGCCAGCGCGAGGAATCCGAACCGTACACGCTTGGCGAGCTCTCGGTCGACTACGGGCGCCGGCGGGCGCGCCTCGCCGGGCGCGAGCTGGACCTCACCGCCACGGAGTTCGATCTTCTGCACGTTCTGGCGGTCAGCGCAGGCCGGGTCGTGACCTACGAGACGCTTCTGGACAAGGTGTGGACCGGGCGGGCGCATGCCAATTCGAACCTGGTGCGCATCTTTGTGAGGAACCTGCGCGAGAAGCTCGGGGACAGCGCGTCGAATCCGGACTGGATTTTCAATCAGCGCGGCGTCGGGTATCGCATGGCGCGGCCGGGGAATGGCGGCCGGAGACCGAAGAGCAGGGTGACTGCAGCCGCGATCTAGGAGTTCTCGAAGCGGGTTCCGCCGGAGCCTGTCATCGTCACTCCAGCATTACCCGCGTGTTTGTCAGAGTCCTTGCCGCTACTGGCGCGGTTGTCCTTCCAATTCGCGGTAGTGATATCGCAGCCATCGCAGTCCGTTTATCTCCTTGCTGCCTGTCAAATTCCCGGAACCGTCGATAGATTCGACAGATGCCCGGTGGGACTTTCCAGCAGGCTCATCACCGTGATCGGCCGGTCGGACTCAACCGTGAACCGCCACTTGCCTGAGCCCTTGCCCAGCGCTCCATCCAGTCCCGCAGCGCCGGACTCGAGTTCCGCCGCCGTGTACGACCGCGCGCTGTGCGCCGGCAGCGAAGCGCGCACCGGCTCCACCGCCGGGCGCCCCGCGTCATCAACCGCGCCGATCCTCACGCTCGCGGCGCTCCCGCCGGCATTGATCAGCCGCAGCCGGCTGACTTGCGCGGCGTTCCTGCCCGGATTGAACGTCACGACCCGGCCGCGGTTCGCCACGCCCGCAACTACCTCGTGCATCGAGGTGAGGAAACCGTTCCGCGTCCGAATGTAGGACAGCACTTCAATATCAGGTCCGCCCGTCAGTTCCAGCCGCCAGTCGCCAACCCCGGCGCCGGTGCCGCCGGACAGGCCCTTGGCCTCGTTGCCGAGCTCGAGGTCGTCGGAATTGAAATGGACGGTCTTGCGCCCACTCACCGTCAGCGTCAGCGGATCATAGCCGCGGTCGCTCTCGTCGAACGCGCTGACGGTCACCTGCGCACTCGTCTCCCCGTGGTTGATCACCCGCACGAAACCCTGCCGCGCCAACTCGTCGGATGCCGACGGGAACAGCGGCACCGCCCACGCATCGCCGTCTGCATCCGGCGCCGTCGACAGGTTGGTCACGTGCCCGCCGGGGCTCTCCAGCAGGCTCATGACCCGAATCGGCGTATCCGACGATACCAGCAGTTGCCACTTGCCGGCGCCGTCGCCCAGCGCGCCGGACACACCAATGCCCCCTTCCAGATCCGCCGCGCTCAACGTGCGGGCCGCACCCGCGGGAACCGACACCTCCACGTCGCCCCCGGGCGTCACCCCGTCCCCGTCGATGCCGCGAATCGACACAGCGGCCTCCGCGTCTCCGGCATTGATCAGGCGCAGCACGCTCACCTGATCCAGGTTGCTGCCCGGGTTGAAAATCGCCACCCGGTGCACCCCGTCCTTCTCCGGCGCCACGTCGTGCATCGCCGTCAGGAAGCCGTCGGCGGTGCGAATGTAGGACAGCACTTCGATATCCAGGTCGCTGTCCAGTTCCAGCCGCCACCCGCTTTGCCCCGGCCCGACACCGCCGGACAGACCCTTGTTCGCATTGCCCCGTTCCAGGTCGTCCGAGTTGAAGTGGTGCGTCCCGTTCGCCGCCAGCGACAGCGTTGCCGGGCCGTATCGCCTGCCGTCGTCATCAATCGCCTGAATGCGGACCTCGCCGGATTCCCCGGAGTGGTTGATCACGCGCACGAACCCCTGCCGCCGGTCATCCATGGCGGGAGGCATGTAGGAGACAGCCATCGACCGCGACACCACCCGCACGTGGAACGTTCGCACGGTCTCCGTCCCGTCCGCGTCCGTCGCCGTGACGGTCACCGTGATGGTACCCCGCTGTGCCGGTTCGACAAGCAGCCGGCCGTCCGCCACGCTCACCCCCGCCACCGCGGCGTCACTTGACCGCGCCGCGTAGGTGTAGGACCCCTCGGCTTTGCCCACGGCGCCGTTCAGGTCGATCGAGAGCGGAGCGCTACCGACCCCGAGCTCGCGGTCGTCGAGCGCGAACAGCCGCAGATCGTCGCCCAGGGCGATCCGCACACCCTTGTAGCTGCCCGGCACCCGCGGCCGCTCGGCGAAACCGAGCACGGTCACATCGTCACCCGCCACTTCGAACGGCTCGCTCTCCGTCTCGCCGTTCAGTACCGTCACCTCCCTGGTGAACGACGCTCCGCCTTCCGCCGCAACACGAACCGTCACCGGCCAGGGCATTCCTTCACGCACGCGCGCGACTACGGTGGCGGGGCCGGCGGCGCCAGTAGCCGCATCGACCCGGGCCAGCTCCAACGCCAGCGGAAACGGCACGCCCGGATTGCCAGACAGGTCCAGGTCCATCTGGCGCTGCCGGCATGCTTCGCTCGAGAAGTCGGCGAAGACACCGCGGGGGAGAGACTCCAACCGGTTATTCGCCAAATCGAGCCAAGAGATGCTGTCGCCGGGCAACCGGATCCCGGAAAGATCCTCGATCCGATTGTCAGACAACAACAACCACGTGACGCTGAGGTCGTTAAACATGTCAGGCGGCAGTTTTCTAAGTCCGGTCGCCCGCAACCACAGGGACCAGAATCCCTCGAAATCGGAGAACAGATCCTCGGGGAGTTCACCGAGCGGATTGTGGCTCAAGTCCAGTCGGACCAGGCCGAACTCTCCCCGCAATGCCTCCTGCCGGATGTCGCTGATCCTGTTGTGGCAGAGATCGAGACGCGCCAGCTTCGTAAGCTTGGAGAACGCTCCGTCCGGCAACGTCCGGATTTGGTTGCGGCAAAGATTCAGGTTCCGCAGTTCGAACAGGCTCTCGAATGCGTCGCTGCTGATGCGCTCAAGGTCATTGTTCTCCAGATTGAGATCCCACAGCGTGGACAGCCCGACAATCGCATCCGGAACGGTGCTCAGGCCAGTATTGGCAAGATCGAGAACCTTTAAGGTAGCGAGGTCCCTGAACGTCTCGGGCGGCATTGAACCGATTGGATTCGAAGCGAGCACCAACTCAGAGAGGTTGGTCAGGCCGGCAAAGTCCGCTTCGTCCAGCGCATCGATCCGCTGGCGTCTGAGGTCCAGCTTGCCCACCTCGAGCAAGTCGAATTCCGATATGCGTCCACAGTCGCGACCGACGGCCGAGGCAATCGCGTCGCGCACCTGAAACGTGCGCCCGCAAACGCTTGCCGGCGCCAGTGCGCCAGATTGCCGTATCGACAGCGTCTCGCCCGCCACCACCAAGTATCCGATTCGTGCGGGACCGTCGTTGGCTTCCACCCGATAGCTCACCGTCCCCGCACCGCCGTCCACGACGTCCGGGTCCACAGAGACGAAATCCCCGAACGCGGTCGCGGACCATTCACAGGATGCATCCGCATCGACCTCGAACGAATATTCGCCACCGGATGCGGGGACGTCCCGCTGCTCTTCGGACAGCCGGTAGCCGCACCGCGTAGCGCTTTGCCTGAACCCCGCGACCAGGCCTGCTGTCTCATTCAGGCTCCGCACGGCGTCCGCGGGTCCGTCCACCGCGTCCGTCGCATGGTCGCCCGGCACGCCAAGCGGATCTCCGCCCTGGTCCGGAAAGTTCTGTTCGGGATTCGAGAATCGCGGCAGTTCACGACAGGTGAACCCTTCGTCGTGGCACTGCCAGTCGTACGCCATGATCGTCCGCCAGCGGGCGCCTTGCCCGGCTCCACTCAGGAATCCGCGCTGGTTGACGTAACCGTGCGCGTAGGAGGGAAGCGGGATGTCGCGACCCTGGTAGGCACCGAACGTCGCTTCCGTATAGCGGTCATGCCGCAACCCCATGACGTGACCGAGTTCGTGTGCAAACAAGGCTGGCGCGGACACAACGCTGTTACTGATCGAAAAGGACCACTGCGACGGATCTTCCGCGTTCACCCGAAGCAGTGTGCCCACGCCACCCCCACCGCGTTGATCCACGATCAGATGGACCACGTCTGCGGCGTAGCGGTCGCGGAGCGCATGAACGTCATCCATAAACCCGTCCGCAGGATCGACCAGTCGGTTCAGGTCATCGTCCTGATTCGATATCCCGGCATTTCCGAACTTGTTCGACTCCACGTAGCGCACCTGCACCGCTGCAACGAGATTGAGCCGCAGACTCACGCCGCTAACCTCGTACGCGTCATTTGTCCACGCCACGGCAAGATCCAGGCTTGCGCGCATTCGGCGCAGGCTGCCCTCACGCTCGAGCGCGGCTTGCGTGAATACCACCAGCAGGTCGACCTCCGATCCGTCGTCCCCATCCGAAATCACCGTCGCCGAGGCGTCCTGAGCACCAGCCCGCGCGTCCGCACCGTGCGGGAGGCCGTCGACGCCACACTTGAAATCTCCGGACACTTGCCGCACGACGTGGACGGATCCACTGCGTGAAGAGATCACAAAGTTACCCTGCCGCGAATGAACCGCGCCAGCGAGGATGTCGCCGTGGACGACGAGCGTCACACTGCCGTGCGGGTCGCCGTCGATGCGCCCCGACAGGGAATAGCCGTAGCGCGTCTCGGTGAATCGCTCGATCACCGCCCGGAGGTCGACGTCATCAAAGAGATTCAGACGGACGTACGCATCATCGCCCAGCAACACCTCGTCGCGCACCGAGCCCAGCCGGGCCAGATCGACACGAACCGCGCGACTGCGCAGATCCCCATCCGGTGCAGGTTCCGACCCGCGACCCTCGGGGACAAGCCAACGGGACTCCGCCTCAAGAGAATGACCGCTCCCATCCAACTCTGTCCCGGCAGCCGGCGGCACAAACAACCCTTCCGGCGCATTCGGCGGCGCGGCAACCGCAATGGCCGGCGCCTGCAACAGAATGATGAAGCAAACGGTTGACCGTCGTTTCCGCGCCATCGCCTTCCAGTATCCCCAATCCACCGCAATGCCTACCGTCTTCCAAGTCAGCCTTCTATTCGAATTCGGCAACGGCGCCGGGCTTTCCCTTCCTCGACGCCTATTCATCGTGCGGAGCCGTCGACAGGTTCGTCAGGTGTCCCGTCGGACTCTCGAGCAGGCTGAGCACCGAAATCGGCCGGTCCGATACGACCGTTAGCCGCCACTTGCCCGCCCCGTCGCCGAGCGCACCCTCGAACCCGTCGCCGCCGCTCTCCAGCAACGCCGCCGTGTACACGCGCACCGCGCCCGCCGGAAGTGACAGCCCGATTTCTCCAGACCACTCGCCCGCATCGTCGATCCCCTGGATCGTCACCTCGGCCACCCCGTCGCCAGCATTGACCAGCCGGAGCGAACTCACCTGATTGACGTTGCTGCCCGGGTTCAATACCGTCACCTGATAAACGCCGCCGACGAGCGGCGCCGTGTCGTGCATCGCGGTCAGAAAACCGTCGTCGGTGCGAATGTAGGAAAACACTTCGATCTCCAGATCGCTGGTCAACGCGAGCCGCCAGTCGCCGGTTCCCGCGCCCGTGTTGCCCGTGAGCCCTTTCGCCGCATTGCCGAGTTCCAGATCGCTCGAGTTGAAGTGGACCGTCTCGCCCGCCGCCAGAGCCAATGTCAATGGTTCGTAAGTCCAGTCGGATTCGTCGTGCGCGTCGATTCGCACATCCCCCGACTGACCGGACCGGTTCACCACACGCAGGAATCCCTGCCGCCCCATCGCGTCCGAGGCCGACGGGAACAGCGGCACCCGATGGATGCCGTCGCTCGAGCCTTGAGGCGCCGTCGACAGGTTCGTCAGGTGCCCGGTATTCCGGTTTTCGAGCAAGCTCATCGCCGCGACCGGCTGATTGGAGTCGACATTCAGTCGCCACTTACCCTGGCCGTCGCCCAGCGACCCGTCCAAGCTGGATCCCGACTCCAGTTCGTCCGATGACAGCGTGACCGCCCCGCCCGCCGGGACAGTTACGTGCACGCCCTCGCCCGGCGAGATGCCCGCGTCGTCCACGCCGGTAATCGTCGCTGAGGCGTCGACATCGCCCGGATTGATCAGCCGCAGCCCGCTGGCCTGGTCGGCGTTGCTCGCCGGGTTGAAGGTGACCACCCGCAGTCCGTCTGGCCCCACCGGCGCGACATCGTGGATCGACGTGAGGAAACCGTCCTTCGTGCGAATGTAGGACAGCACCTCGATGTCGAGGTCGGACTCGAACGACAGGCGCCAGTCACCGTTCCCGGAGCCGACACCGTCCGGCAAGCCTTTGCCGGAATTGCCGGACTCCAGGTCGCCGGAGTTGAAATGAACGGTCTGACGGCTCTCCACCGACAGCGTCACCGGACCGTAAAGCGTGCCCGCATCGTCGACCGCGGATATGCGTACCTCGCCGCCCCTTGCCGAATGGTTGACGACCCGGGCGAACCCTTCGCGATCCGGATCGGAAGCGCTCGGAAACAGCCATACCCTCGGCGTAGCCGCGCGTCCGGGCCGATCCACGCTCACCGCAAAGGCGTACTCTTCGACCGTGCCGTCATCGTATCGCACCGTCAACAGAACGGTCGTCTCGCCCACCCCGTCTGGCGTTACCGTCAAGGTCCCGTTCGCCACATCGGCGGTCGCGACGCGGGGATCGCTCGACGTAGCCGAAATCTCCGGGTCTTCCCCGTTCCGGGCGAACGCCTCGGCAAGATCCATGACCAGGGGTGTGCCGCCGGCATTCAGTACCGAACCGTCCAGTCCGAACAGCGGCAGGGCGTCGCCGAGGTCGACTCGGACTCCGCTGTAACCCAGCGGCACACGCGGCGCGGCGCTCATTCGCAGCAGAACGGGTCCGGTGCCCGCGACCTCGAACGGTGCGCTCTCGGTATCGCCGTTCTCGATCGTCACATCCGTCCGAATCGACGAACTGCCGGTCCCCACAACGCCAACCGTCATCGGCCAGGGGGCGCCTTCGCGAACGCGAACAACCGCTTGGCGTGATCCGAACACCGCCGTCTCCGAATCGGCCCGATCAAGCTCCAGCGCCAGCGAAAACGGTGCGCCAGGATTGCCCGACAGGTCCAGTTCCATCTCACCGTGCTTGCAGGCTTCGCTGGTGAAACCGGCAAAAACGCCGGCTGGAAGTGTCCGCAACGCGTTGTTTGCAAGGCTCAATCTTCCGAGGCTCCAGCCGGGGAACGTGGTGCCGGAAAGGTCATCTATACGGTTGTCGGAGAGATACAGGCTCGAGACAACATTGGCGACGCTTTCCGATGGAACCGTGCGAAGTTGCGTCCGGCGCAGGTCCAGGACCCACAGTTTTGGAATGGCCGCAAACGCATCCGGACGGAGTTTGCCGAGCGGGTTGTGATTCAAACGCAACTGAAGCAGGTCCTCAGGGCCACGCAGCATCTCTTTTGTGACGTCAGTGATCCTGTTTCGGTCAAGGTAAAGCTCCAGGAGTTTCCGTTGGTCGGAAAACACGCCCTCCTCCAGCGTTTCCAGACCGGTACTGCTCAAGTCCAGATAGCGCAACTCCGACAAGCCGGCAAACGCGCTTTTCGCCAAGTTCTCTATCCGATTTCCATGCAGATACAGATGGGAAAGTGACCGCAGGGATCCAATCGCCGATGGCACTTCTTCGAGATCTGAACAACACAAGCCTAACAACTTCAGCTTGCGAAGATCGTCAAACGCACCATCTTCGATCGTCAAATCCTGGTTTCCTTTAAGACGCAACTCCACCAGATTTGCGAGCCCGCCAAAATCACCGCGGCGGATATTGCTGATGTTCTGGTATTCGAGCTCAAGGGACCGCACTTCCAACAGGTCAAACTCCGAAACTGCGCCACAGGTCGAACCGATCGCGTTCGCAATGGCGTCGCGCACCTGCGGCGTCCGGTCGCATACCTTCAAAGGTGCGACTGCGGCAGACTGGTACACGGCGAGCATCTCGCCGGCCAGGACCACATAGTCGACCCGCGCGGGACCGTCGTTCGCCCGGACGCGGTATTGCACTTCCCCCGGACCGTTCCCCATTGCGTCGGACGTGATCTCAACGTGTTCGCCAAACGCGGTACCGGTCCAAGCGCAGGACGAGGCGGCGTCTATTTCGACCGTGAACTCGCCGCCGGAAGCAGGTACATCCCGCCGTACCTCCGACAGGCGATAATCGCAGCGCGACGCGCTGTCGCGGAAACCGGCGATCAAGGACCGCGATTCGTTCAGACTGCGAGCCGCATCAGCAGGACCGTCAATGGCTTCCGTCGACCCCACGCCCGCCACGCCGAGCGGGTCCCCGGTTCCAGCCGGATACGTTTGATGTGGGTTCGAGAAGCGTTGAATCGTGTCACACCAGAACCCATCGTGCCGGCACTGCGTGGGGTACGCCATGATCGTCCGCCAGCGGCTGTCTTCCGACGCGCCGGCGTCGAAAGCGCGCTGGTTCACATAGCCGAACGAATAGGACGCGAACGGCGTTCCTGCCCTGTCCCAGCCGAAGTCGGCTTCCTCGTACCGATCATGCAGCAATCCCATGACATGGCCCACCTCGTGGGCAAGTAACTGCGGATTCGAAAGCAGGCTGTTGCTGGCGGAAAAGCCATATGCAGACGGATCCGCCTCGTCCACTTGCAGGAGCTTGGCGATCCCCCCTCCGCCAGGCTGGTCGACAACCAAGTGGACGACATCCGCCGCGTAGGCGTCCCGCAGTTCATGGGCCTCTTCCAACAGGCCGTCCCCCGGCTCCACCATGTGCTCAAGGTCAAACGCCTGATTCGTTACTCCGGCGCTGCCTCTTTCCGTCGACTCTTCATAATCGACCAGTACTGCGGCAACCAGGTTGAGGCGCAGTTCGACACCTCCGGCCTCGTACGCGTCGTTTGCCCACGCAACGGCCAGGTCGATGCCTGAACGCATGCCCCGCAGGCTGCCCTCGACGTCAAGAGCGGCTTGCGTAAACAGCACCAGCAGATCGATTTCCGATCCGTCGTCATCCGATGTCGCCGACGCCGGCACGTTCCCGAGCTTGCCGACTTCAAGTGCCTTGTGCGGCCTTCCGTCGACCTGGCACTCGAAGTCTCCCGAAATCTCCCGCACGGTGTGGATCGCTCCGTTGTTTGACGCGATCACGTAAGTCCCCTCTCGCGAGTGAACCGCCCCGGCCAGAATGTCCCCGTGAACGACGAGGGTCACGCTGCCGTGCGGGTCCCCGTCGATCTGCCCCGACAGCGAATAGCCGTACCGCGTCTTGGCCGTGCGCGCGATATTCGCAATCAGGTCAACATCGGAAAACAGGTCAAGACCGATCTGCACCGGGCCGCCTTCCTCCAATTGTTCACGCACGGCTGCGAGCGCCGGCAGGTCGACGACGACCGAACGGCTGCGCAGCACCTCGGCGTGCCTCGATTCGGAGCGGTCGGTTTCAGCGTCATGCAGACTCGCCAGTGAACCCGGACGCTCGGCGCGGATACGATGGTCCTCCATCGTGCCGACCGGCGTGAAGATTTCGATTGCCACCGCCTCCTCGGCGGCCACGGCGGTGATCGGCACCAACGCCAATGCGCCGATCGCCATTGATTCGACAGCCTTCCTGCAAAACGCCATGATCCCTACCCTTTCCTTCAGTTTCCGCTACGCCGCGTCGTAGCGTTCGCTCCCGAACCGCTTCGCCTGCCGGTCGACGCATCGCCCACGCGAGCGGCTTCGCAACGTCATTTCAGAACGCCCGTCCGTGTCGACAGGTTGGTGAGGTGGCCGGATGGACTTTCAAGGAGGCTCATCACCGCGAGTTCGGTGTCTGAATCGACGAACAATCGCCACTTGCCGTCCCCATCCCCCAGGGAACCCGCGAATCCAGCCCCGCCGGCTTCGAGCGCCTGAGCCGACAGCGTCCGCACCGATTGCGCGGGGATCGACAGCCGGACATCCCCGCGGGATGCGTTTCCGGAGCTGTCTACGCCACCGATTCTGACGGTGGCCGTCGACCGGCTGATGTTGACGAGTCGCAGGTGGCTCACCTGATTTCGATTGCTGCCCGGATTAAACGTCGGAACGAAATAGTCGCCACGGTCCAGCCCCGCAACGTCGTGCATGCTGGTCAGGAAGCCGTCGTTACGGCGTCGGATGTAACCCATGACTTCGAATTCCGGCTGCCCCGATATCTGCAACCACCAGTCACCCTGGCCCGCGCCGGTTCCCGTCAGCCCTTTCTCGGCGTTTCCCAGCTCGAAGTCGTCGGAATTGAAATGAACCGCCTGGCCGGCCCCGATACGAAGGCGTTGCGCCGGGTAGTCTCGTCCGGAGTCGTCAAATGGCTTGATGTGCACATCGCGTTCTGCACCGGGATTGACGATGCGCACGAATCCTTGCCTGTCGTTGACGTCGGACGCCGAGGGGAACAGGGGCACCAGGAAGACGATGGTGCCGTCCTGCAATGTCTTGCTCGCCCCGACGGTTGACAGGTTGGTCAGGTGGCCGGTGGGGCTTTCCAGGAGACTGGCAACGCCAATGTCGCGATTCGACTCGACCAACAGCCTCCACTTGCCGGTTCCGTCGCCGAGTTGGCCGTCGATTCCGACACCGGACTCGAGATCCTGGGCGGAAATCGTGCGCACCTCGCCCACCGCGAGATCGACGCGCGCGCGTCCCGAGGAACGGTTTCCGGCGTCGTCGATCCCTTCAATGGTGACGGCCGCCGGCTGGTCCTTTCGATTGAACAGTCGCAACCGGCTGACCTGGTTCGGATTGCTGCCCGGGTTGAAGACTGGCACGCGATAGACGCCCCGCTCCACTGGAACAAGGTCATGAAGACTGGTGAGAAAACCGTCCCGGGTCCGCATGTAGGTAAGAACCTCCACGTCAATGCCGCGGGCCTCCAGCCGCCAGTTGCCCGTTCCGGCGCCAATGCCGGAAAAGATGCCCTTGTCGACGTTGCCGAGTTCCAGGTCGCCTGAATTGAAGTGCACGGTCTCGAACCGATTGATCGCCAGGTTCGTTACGCGCCGGTTTCCGTAGTCGTCGGTTGCGGTGATGTGCACGGGCACCCGCACGCCGTTGTAGTTGTCAACGCGGACAAATCCCTGCCGGGTCGCATCGCCGGCTGCCGCGAACACCGGTACGTCCACCGTCGGTCCCTCACGCTCGACGATCAGACCAAGCACCTCCGATTCTTCCGGCGCGCCCCAGGCGCGCGGTTCCATCAGAATGAAAGTGCTTTCATGGCTCTCCGCGTTCTGGTCCCGGTTCGTGGTAACCGCAAACGATCCCAGCGTCTCACCGGCGCGGACCCTGACCCGTCCGGACTGTTGTGGAAGGTCGTCACCGGTCATCGCGGTTCCCGACTCCGTCCGCCAGTCCAGCTCCACTTCCTGGGTTATGGCTTCGGAAAGCTGCACGTGGAATTCCAGTGGCTCGCCCTCCAGTGACGCCGCGGGCGCCACCGATGCGCTGGTGATATAGACGCGCACGCCGCGCGCATGCAGGTCCGGCAGATGATTGCGCAGGGACTCGTCGCTCAGTGGGTTGCCCTGCAGATACACCTCATCGCCGGTCCCGATGGCGGGGTTTTGCAGTAGCGGTCCGACGTCCTGGATGGCGTTGTTCGACAGGTCGATGCGTTCCAGTTGCATCAGGTCCACCAGTGGTGACAAATCGGAGATGGCGTTGCCGGACAGGTCGAGTTCTTCCAGGTTTTCCGCAAGCTCCAACCCGTCCAGGCTGACGACACCCCTGTTCCCTGCCCGCAGAAAGACGAGCTGCCCGAGTTCGTTCTCCGTCACCCCGCTTCCCGGCGGCTTGCCAAGAGACTCCTCTATCGCGCGAAGAAGGGCCGCATCGCCAATACTGGAAAGGGCCGGGCCGAACGACACGGTCATCCCGTAGCGGCCTCCAGCGCCGCCCGGGTTTTGATGCAGTACCTCGATGAAGTGCGTTCCCGCTTCTACCGTTGTGCTGAAATCGAAGTTCGATCCGGTACCGGAGTCCTGGTCCTCGGCCAGAACACGCCCCGACGCGTCAACCAGCGCGCCCCGTGTGTTGGTGTCGCCATGGGTTGAGGCTCGCAACGTCCCCCGTGCCGACACCCAGACCCTGAATACGTCGACGTCAGCCCCTGTTTCAAGGTGGCCTTCCGCGGGGTGTACGGTGGCCGGCAACAATACCGTCGTCGCGGTTGCACGGCTGTTTCCGTGGTCGTCCCCGCCCGAGCCGTGGTTTTCGAACCAGGACACCTGGCCGTCACCGGCAGCGTCGATCGTAAACGCCGCGGCGAAATCCCGGTCTCCGTCGCCGTCGACATCCACGGCCTCGATGTCGCCGTACGCATCGTGCGCAACCGGCTGCGGCAGTGCAAAGTGCCCGCCTCCGAGGTTCTCGTACCAGCCGACGAAGCCGGAGTCGTTGTAGTCGGTCCCGAAGGCTGAGAGCACGTCGACATCGCCGTCAGCGTCCAGGTCCGCCGTATCCACCGAGACGGGAAACCAGTCGTGGCGGGCACCGGGAAGAGGCCGATTGGCAAAGGAACCGTCAGCCTGATTCTCATGCCATGAAACGGACAGGTCGTAGGGAGAAGCGGACACAAGATCCGCATCGCCGTCTCCGTCGAGGTCAGCGATGTGGACCGGTAACCACCCATCGGCCTGATCCCACTGTGCAACGCCGCTCTCGACGAAGTCTCCGTTACCCTGGTTTCTGTACCAGACAACGGTTCCCCCGCCGCGCCCGTAGCCGGACACGATGTCGGCATCCCCATCGCCGTCGAGGTCGGCCGAGGACAGGGAGTTCGTTGGAGAGCTGTCTATCAGCTTCGTGCCCGAGAAGTTTCCCGCACCATCGTTTGCGTGCCAGACAATTCCATCCTCGCCTTCGTAGAGCACGTCCGCGTCCCCGTCGCCATCGAGGTCCTGGACAAACAAGGCGGGTGTATCGTTTGTGGCCCCCCCAATGGGCGATCGGGCCAGAAAGGTTCCAGAGCCACGGTTTTCGAACCAGGTCACGCCATCGTCATCGGCGGCGATCACGTCCGCATCGCCGTCTCCATCCAGGTCGGCGGCACGCACCGCGGTCGGCTCGTCCAGTTGCGAGGAGATCGAGGACTCGTTCGAAAACACGCCGCCACCCCTGTTTTCGAACCAGCCAACCCTGTCCCCCGAGTGCACCGCAGCAACAAGATCGGGGTCGCCGTCGAGGTCCAGGTCGGAGGCGTCAAGGTCAGAGATTTCCTCACCCACCGGCCCGATCGCCCGCTTCAGCGAGAACATCGGGTACTGGTTCGGATTTCTGGGATCGGTTCCGGCTACGAACTCGTTGAGGTTGGTGGCGCCATCGCCGTCCGCGTCGGTCCCGGCATCGGAGGCGTCCTGAGGATCGAAACCGTGTTCCTTTTCGTAGGTTGTCGGCATCCCGTCGCCGTCCTCGTCCGCGAACGGAATCACCTCGAATTCCACCTCTTCCTGCGCCTGAAGCAGGGCGTCGTCATCGCGGCGGACCATGGATGTCGTGTCTGTCACCTGAACGATGAGCTCATGGCGACCCACCCTGAGTTCGCCCGGTTTGACGACGAGATAGTCCCGGTTTCCGACCTCGTTGCCGTCCAGGAACCACGCAACCTCCGTTGTATCCGGTTCAGGCCGTGCAACCCGGGCGGAGAACACCCGCTGGCCGTAGTTCTCGAAGATCGGGAAACTGAACGGCACCGACAGGGACTCCAGGGGCGATGCGATCTGGTAGATGCCCTTGATCAGCGCTTCCGTGTTGACCTCGCGCCACGGAAACTTGGTGGATCGCATTGAAGAAGCGTACGTCGGGCGATGTAGACCGGTTGGGCAATATCTTGCGCCTTCAAAGAGGCCCACTTCCAACAACTCCAACTCGGTAGGGTTTACACCTGTGGGTATCGGTGTCTGGTCATCGATCCACGCGTTCCACTTGATCGCGTTGCGTGACGTCTCGGCCGTTGCGTTTGGACACCGGGGTTCTCTCTTCCTGCATCTGGCGGTTTCATTGTCGTAGGCGTACTCGTCGCAAAGACCGAAGGCATGCCCAAGTTCATGAAGAGTGACCTCCGCCACCGATTCGTTGTCTGCCTGAACTGCGTACAGGCCGTTCCAACATCCACCCCAGGTATCGTCGTTTACCAGGATCAGTATGAAATCCCGCTCGGCGACATCGAGGGACCGGTTGAGCACGGGCTCGACGGCATTGGAATCGACGCAGGTGCACCTCGGGGTGCCGCCGCAGTTGTAGAACGTGCCTAGTGCGGTGTCCTTGTAAACGGGCGGTTGACGCTCTGGATGGTCCGCTCCGGATTCCTGGCTCACCACGGTGATGAAGTGGACGTTGAAAAAGCGCCTGTAGTTTCGCAGCGGCGCATCACGAAACAGTCCGTCTGCTACGTTTACCGCACTCGCCCGGAACTTGCCCGTCTCCTCCGCCGTGTAGCCGTCGCCCAGGATCACGATGTCGATGCGTCGGGACGGATCTCCATTATTGATGAACGTCTCTACCGGCTCGCCCAGCGCGGCCGAAGCGAAAAGCGTGAGCAGTACCGCCGTGACGACTCTCACGGGTCTCAGTCCGTGCTCGCGGCCGAGGCGCCGCGCAGGTCGAGAGCGCCTAGCTGATCGAGTTCAAACGCGTCGCCGGTCCATACGGACTTGTAGACGATCAGCCAACTGGCACGGGTATCGTGGCGATACGCGATTGTCGTCAACGTCTCGGCCAGCGTGGCAGCGATTGACTGGTCGATCTCTCCGTCGGGCCGGAAGAACTCGCCGCGAACGGCTCTCGGGTCGGGGAGCACGACGCGCGAAAGCTCGTCCCGGCTGGAGTCGGCAACCACGACGACGAGATCGCCGTCGGAGCCGGATGTGATCGCCCGCGCGGAAATCTCGCGTGCCGAGTTTCGCAAGCGGGCCAGCTCGACGGTGGGCCCGAGCCCACTGTTCGAACTGCGGAGAACCAGCTCGGCGACTTGTGAACAGTGCCGCGTACCGTTCTCGTACCAGGCGATGGCGCCCTGCCCCGAACCAACGCCGCTCCAGGAGGCGACCACATCGTAATCGCCGTCGTCATCCACGTCGGATGCATGAATGTCGAGGTTTCCTCTGCGAGCACTGCCGATCGCGCGTCGACCGAGGAAACGTTGCCCGCCGATCGTCTCATGCCAGCCGACCCCGGGGCTGTTCACGAACGCCGACAGAACGTCTTCATCCCCATCGCCATCCACGTCCACGGCGAGTACGCGTCTGGCCGCGTCCTGTACGCCCGCGTCGACCAGTCTCGGCTCGGCGAAAACGCCTTCGCCTAAGTTCTCATGCCACACGACCGCCGATCCGGCGGAAAACACTGCGCCGACGATGTCTTCGTCGGCATCGCCATCAAGGTCCGCGGTGTCCACGGCGATAGGTGTACCGAATGAACCGGTCGACAACGCCCTCTCTTCGAAATCTCCGTCACCGGAGTTGGCGTACCAAGCCAACGTGCCTGACGAGGCAATCAGAACGTCGAGGTCGCCGTCCCCGTCCAGATCCGCCGCATGGACGTCTGCCGCACCCTCCGCTTCGTCTGTCAACACCTTCTGTGCAGAGAAGTCCCCGTTGCCCAGGTTCTCGTACCAGGCGATCCTGTCATCGAAATAGGATGCGGAGACCACATCCAGGTCGCCGTCCCCGTCCAGGTCGGCGGCGTGGGCATCGTTGGCGCCCGCTACCTCGTCGGAGATCACCCGCGCCCCGGAGAAACTCCCGCCACCCGAGTTTTGGTACCACACCACCTTGCTTCCGGTGTCCGGTCCTTCGAGAGCCGAAAGCACGTCGAGATCACCGTCGCCGTCAAGGTCCGCAGCTTCCAGGGATTCGGGATTGTCTGCGGCGGCATCCAATGCCCGAGGCGAAGTGGCAAACGACCTGCCGTCGTCCCCGGTGTTCTCGTACCACCCGATCTCGTCGACACCGCGACCGATTCCGAACAGGACATCCGCATCGCCATCGCCATCCAGGTCAGCCGCGTGTACGGTTGAAACTGGACCGGTGCCGGTCACAATTGATCGGTCCAGAAAACGTACGCCGCAGGACTCAGCCGCATTTGCTGACATGCAAACGGTTGACAGCATCACTCCGATAGCGGCCGCAAGCGTCCTGATGAATGCGTTCAAGCCCGTTCTCCCAACCGACGCGAACACGCCTGAGCGGAAAGCGATGGACTCACGGTGCCGGCAATCGGGTCGAAGCGCCGGTTGCTGGCCGGGCCAGCCAAACCGGCACGCGGCTGCACAATCCAACCTCGCGATCGCGGCTGCCCAATCCAACCTCGCGATCACGGTTGACACTCACCCCCGCACGGGTCCGTAAGCCCGCCAGGCAAGTCTTTAGCAAGGCACTGCCCTTGTCGCCCCTAAAAATTGATAGGTTTCGCGTCGCCCGTTGCCTGCTACGGAAAGACCCTTGAACGTGTCTGGCCCAACAGGTCCGATTAGTCCGCGCTGCATGCCGGCGCCTTTCCAATAGACCCGCCGGCTACCGGCCGGATTCGGACACGCCCGGCGTCAGGAGTACGACCCGGACCAGATCCGCCTGCCGTGCGAGTCCAAGCCGGCTCAGCGCGGCGCGGATGTGCCATCTCACGGTGGCTTCCGTGCGATGGGTCGCGTGTGCGATCGAAGCGGCGGTCCTGCCTGCCGCAAGCGCCGCGGCCACACGCCCCTGTGCCGGCGTAAGCCCCAGCGCCGCGGACACGCGCCGGGGGTCGATGGTGGGAGCCGAAAACGGTTCGGCGACAAGTACCCTGGCGACGCACTTTTTTGCCAATGGCGGCTTCGCCAATGGCGGCGGCCCGGCCGCTTCCAATGGCCTGGCGTACAAGACGAGCGGTGGCCGCGACGGCCGGAGAATCGGCATCGGTCCTCCCTGGCGCCCACCGCAAGCCGCACCGATCAGCCTGGCTACACCATCCGCATCTGCCGGCGGAATGGCGATCAGGTGACGTCCGGAAGTCGTCAAGCCTTCCGCGCATGCCAGTAGGTAACGTGCGTGTTCGTTGGCTTCGATGATCCGACCTCGGCGATCCAGGATGAGCGTCCCCATGCGCTGCACGTCGAGTGGCGCCGCCGTGGTCATGCCGTCGGCACGGGCCTCGGCCAATGCGTGTCGTACGCGGACGAACTGGCGCACGTGAGGCAACAACTGCCGGATCGTGTCCACGCATTGGCTCGACCAGTCGCTCGGATGGCCGCCCCCCGGACCCACCAATGACCAGGCGATCTGCGACTCTCCCGCCCCGGGCATCCTCACGTTCAGGCAGTTTTCGCCGGCGTTGGGAACGAGGTACTCGTTGTAGGTAGCGGAATTCCGGCGTATCCGGTCGGACAGCAGGGTATTCGTGTGAACCAGTTTTCCGAATGGCTCCCGAACACCCGCGGCGGGACGTTCGTCGATCGCCGCGTAATTCTCGGCGTAGTCGTGCTCGAGTTCGGGAATGGCCTCACCGCGAAGCAGAAGCCAACGGAGTTGAATGTCGATCCCCCCCTCGGGCCTAAAGCGTGCAAGCAGCAGATCGTTGCCCCGGAGACCGCAGGCGTCGTCGATCAAAGCCGATGCGGCGGGCCAGGCGGAATCGTCGAGTTGCGCCTCCTGCAAAAGCGCAACAATTTCGTCGACGCGGTCTCGAATCGACAACGACATGATCTGTCCTCCCCCGCATTTCGATGCTGACGATCCTCGAATGACAACCGAGATCGCCCTCCTGAAATCGCCGGGTTCGGTTGGTCCCAACAATCGGAGCAATTATGGCGCAAGGTAACCCGGAAATTCATTATTTTGTCGTTAGGTATTGGGAATATTACGTGTAATTCTCATAAATGTGATCCTACTTCGTCTCTCCCCAGAACCTTCTGCGCACCGTGCCCTCCTCGAACCCGGAGTCTTCGCCGAGCTTTAGCCAGATCGGGTCGTTATTTGGGGGGGCGGTCACCGGCACGCCAAGCGGAAATCCGTGTTTTGACGGCGGCGGTCGTTCGAATTTGTTGCGCGCGCGCAACAAAATCCGGCGAAAGAGACCGATCCGCGCGGACCTGCGCTGGCGAAAGGCGAACGGTCGTTGGAATTGAAGGGCCTGCTGCTTCCCGGGACCTGTGAGAGCGTCCGGCTGGCATGCAGGCCTTCTGTAAGACTCCATTAATCTATATAAAGAATTTTTATGAGAAGTCGGCCAGTATCTCGACTGCGCTCTTCCTGCTACTTGACCGGTTGTGCTCATCAAAGGCAACATGCCAAGTTCTGATTTTCGTTGAGACGGGAAGCGGTGCGCGTGCGTTCAAGCTGACGTGGTTGCGAGTGCCGCAGGAGGAGGCGAATGGTATTCCAGGAAGTCTGCGACGATGTGGTTAGACATACCGACGGCGTACTGGGCTGTTTTCTGATAGACGTTCGCAGGGGGTTTGCGGTCGCGGCGGCGCAGCAGTCGGGTGTGGAGCTTGAAGACGCGGAGATTCAGAGTGTTCTGCGCTCGAGCAGCGACCTGTTCCGGGGCAGGCTTGTGGAGCAATTCGCGCGGTCGCTGCCGAACGGGGCCGATGCGCCGGCGGAATTCGTGCAGGAAGTGCAGGTGACGAAGGCGGACTCCTACCAGTTCATGGCGGCCATGCCGGACTGGAAAGATGGAATCGTCATCCTGATCGCCGAGAATACCCTGAGCCTGGGTTTTGGATGGATGATCGTGCGGCAAACGCAGGACCGGTTGTCTGAAGCGTTGCGGATGGTCGGCGGGGAGTTGCGCAGGCCCGTCACGGACCCAGCGCCGCCGCCGGTCGCGCGGCCCGTCACGGACCCACCACCGCCGCCGGTTGCGCGAAACGAGGCGGCCGCGACGCATCGGCCCCAACCGCCTCAACGCGAGCCGCAACCAGCGCCCGCGCCGCGGCCGACTCCCGAGCCGCTACCGACTCCCGAGCCGCCGATTGCCACGGCTCCGCCAATACCCCCGGAGCCGGCCGAAGTGAAAGCGGGCGATCCGTCGCGGGAAAAGTCGCGGGAAGCACGGCAGGAACCGGATCGGCCCATAGTCTCGGGTCCACGCGCGAAGATGTTTCGACCGCGATCGGGCAAGCGTTAGCAACGCTTGATTTCCATAACGCGCGATTTCCCGTTGGCACCGGCGTAACGGTGTGTCGACCATCGCCCGCATGACCCGCCTCCGCCGCGAAGCGCCTGGAGATTCGGGAAAAACCGCCGACGTGCCGCTCGTCGTCGGTGTGGATGGTTCACCGGTGTGCGGTGATTTGCTGATCGAGGGCGCCTGCCGCGTGCTTGCGGTCGATCCCTGGCGAGTTCTCCTCCTGCCGTTCTGGCTCCTCGGTGGCCACGCGGCGCTGAAACGGCGAATCGCGGAGTTGGAGCCCCCGCACCCGGAGGCGCTTCCCATAAACCCTTCGGTAATGGATGAAATCGCGGAGGCGCGGAGCGAAGGCCGTCAGGTGTGGCTGGCCTCTAATTCCGATGCGCGGATATTGGCGCCGCTGGCCGAATCGATTGGGGCTACCGGCCACTTCTCCTCCGACGGCGGTGTCGGTCAGGGTGGGCCACCCAGAGCCGAAGTGCTGTTCAATGCGTTCGGACAGGGCGGATTCGACTACATTGGTAGCGACACGAGCGACCTCGCAAGCTGGAAACACGCCCGTCATGCCATCTGCGTGGGCCCGTCGGCCCGGCTGGCCAGAAACCTCCGCGAGTTGGGCAGCAACACCCGCTTTCTCGCCGGCGCCGGCGGATCGGCGCGTGCCTACCTGCGCGCGTTGCGCCCGCGCCAGTGGATCAAGAACACACTTGTATTCGCACCGCTGGTGGCGGCGCACGTGAACGATATCTCGCTCTACCTGGCCGCGGGAGCACTGTTTGTGGCGTTTTCCGCGTGCGCTTCCTGGGGGTACGTGCTGAATGACCTGTTCGACCTGCCGCACGACCGTCAGCACGACACCAAGCGGAAACGCCCGATCGCCGCCGGATTGACTGCCCTGCGCCCCATGCTTTTCATTGCAATGTCACTGGGCATCGGGGGGCTTGCGCTGGCCGCATCGCTTTCCACCGAAGCGGCGGGGTACGTTGCCCTCTACATGGCCGTCACCGTGCTCTACTCGCTGTGGCTGAAGAGGCGGGCGGTTATCGATGTCATCGCGCTCGCCATGCTGTTCACCATCCGCGTTTTCGCCGGTGCGGCCGTTGCCGCCGTCATCCTGTCGCCCTGGTTCCTGTCGTTCTGCATCTTCACGTTTCTGGCACTGGCTATCGTGAAGCGGCTCGGCGAGTTTCGCTCTCTTGGCGCCTCGGGAACCGCCGCATTCAGCGGGCGCGCCTACCGGGCCGAGGATCTGCCCGCCATGATCGCGATCGGCGCGGCCAGCAGCTTCGCTTCGGCGATCGTGTTCACGCTCTACATCCACAGTGCGGAGGTTGTCGCACGCTATTCCAATCCCGAGTACCTGTGGTTTCTCTGCCCTTTGCTGATTTACGCGCTCGGACGCATGCTGTTGCTGGCAAATCGCGGGGTAGTCGACGATCCCGTGGTGTTCGCGATGCGCGACTGGAGGGGCTGGTTCGTCGGGCTCGGGGCCGTCGCTGTGCTGGTGGCTGCCCTGTGAGAGTGCGGCCGCGTGAAGCGAGTGCATCGGCGTTTGCAGCAGGACGTTGGTGACGGATGCAGACCAGGGTGAAGCTGTCCGGGTGGGGCCGCTATCCGGTGCTGGACTGCCGGATGGAAGAACCGGACCGGCTCGGAAACGTTATCGGCGCCGTCGACCGCGGGGGCACGCTGATCGCGCGCGGCAATGGGCGTTCCTACGGCGATGCCGCGCTCAATCCCGACCTTACGCTTTCCATGTTGGCGATGAACCGAATGCAATCGTTCGACGCATCGACGGGCCTGCTCGCCTGCGAGGCGGGCGTGCTGCTCGCCGACATCCTGGCGGCGTTTACGCCACGAGGATGGTATCCGCCCGTGGTTCCCGGAACCCGATTCGTCACGGTTGGGGGGATGGTCGCAGCCGATGTGCATGGCAAGAGCCATCAAAGCGACGGAACGTTCGGCGCTCATGTGGAGTCGCTGACGCTGGCGACGGGCGACGGTGAAACCCGGCCGTGCAGCAGAACGGAAAACCCCGGCCTGTTCCGGGCGACGCTTGGCGGCATGGGCCTGACGGGAGTGATTCTCTCCGCGAGTTTTCGGCTGAGGCGGATAGAGACCGCCTTTGTGCGCGAGGAGTGCCTGGCCACCGCCGGCCTGGACGAAACGATGTCCTTGCTTGAAGAGTGCCGGGACTGGCCGTTCAACGTGGCATGGGTGGACTGCCTCGCCAAGGGCGTGAAATGCGGCCGCGCCTTGATTTCCCGCGCCGCGCCAATGGCCCGCGCCGCGCTGCCGGCCGGCTTGGCGGCAGACCCGTTGCAGGCGTGCAACGGCCGAAGCATCACCGTTCCGGCCGATGCGCCTTCCGTTCTGCTCAACCGGGCTTCCGTGAGTCTTCTCAATCGGGTGCGGTACGGCCTTGGACGGTTCCGTGCGGGCTCCCGTACGACCCATGTGGATCGTTTCTTCTACCCGCTCGACCGGATAAAGGCGTGGAATCGCCTGTATGGGCAGCGAGGTTTTGTCCAATACCAGTGTGTCGTACCTGAGTCTGAAAGCGGTGCCGCCATTCCAATCCTTCTGCAGCGTGTGGCGGCGGCAAAAACGCCTTCGTTCCTGGGCGTTCTGAAACAGTTTGGGCCCCAGGGCGACGGGTTGATGTCGTTTCCGATGGCGGGCCACACGCTGGCGCTCGACTTTCCAGTGGGTCCCGGCCTGCCGGACCTGCTTGACTCGCTCGACGAAATCACCCACTCGCATGGCGGACGGATCTACCTGGCGAAGGATGCCCGGTGCGCGCCTCAACGGATACGCGAGGGCTATCCCCAAGCCGGTGAATTCGCCGACGCGCGCAATGCGACCGCGGGCGTTCGGGCGAAATTCTCGTCGGCGCTTTCGCAAAGGCTTTCGCTGTGACCCGCAGCGACGGCGCCGCACTGGTGATCGGGGCCACGTCCGACATTGGCCGGGCGATCGCCGAGCGCCTGGCACGGCAGGGGCGCCCGCTGCAACTCGCCGCCCGGGACAGCGTGCAACTCGAGCGGGAAGCGAACCACCTCCGGGTTCGATGGGGCGCAGACGTGTCGGTGCACCCGTGCGACGTGCTGGCCGCCGATGCCGGCGCGTCCCTGTTGGACGAGCTCGATCCTCTGCCCGAGGTGGCGGTTTGTGTGGCCGGGATGCTGGGCGACCAGCGGGAAGCCGAATTGAACCCTGCCGCGGCGGAGCTGGTGATGCGCACGAACTATATTGGCCCCGCGCTATTGCTCGGCGCCTTGGGCGAGCGCTTCGAGCAGCGCGGGGCGGGCGTCATCGTAGGCGTCAGCTCGGTTGCGGGCGAACGGGGACGCGCCGCGAACTATGTCTACGGGTCTGCCAAGGCCGGCTTTTCCGCGTTTCTGTCGGGGCTGCGCAGCCGGCTTGCCGGCACGGGTGTTCATGTGGTGACCGTCAAGCCCGGGTTCGTGCGTACACGGATGACAGTCGGCATGACGCTGCCCACGCACCTGACGGCCCGTCCGACGGAAGTCGCGGACAGGGTGGTGGAGGCAATCCGCAAGCGCCGCGACGTGGTCTACGTGCGGCGCGTCTGGGGCCCCATCATGCTGGCCGTTCGAGCCATCCCGGAGAGCCTGTTCAAGCGGCTGAAGCTCTGAGCGAGCCGGGCTTTGTCTCCGGACCGTCAAGTCGGGCCATCGCCGAACAGAGACTTCGCTTGACTCGCCTTCGGGTCCTGGGGCAAGGTTTGCGCCGGCTCATCGGCACCCTCCCAAGCCCGCATCGCTCACCGACTTCCGTCGCGAGTGCATCGGCGTCCGCGGCAGGCAGTTGGTGACGGATGCGGGTCAGTTACTTCGAATCAGGCGACAACGAATGAACCGCTGCGCAGCAGTCAGCGGCAACGGCTTCAGAACGGCGCAGATGGCGCTATTCACGGCAACGGTTTTCACCGGTGCGGTTCTGCTTTTCTGGATCCAGCCGCTTTTCACGAAGATGGCCTTGCCGCTGCTCGGCGGCTCTTCGTCCGTGTGGAATACGGCCATGGTGTTCTTCCAGGCGATGCTGCTGGCGGGCTACGCCTATGCGCACGTTCTCTCACGGTACCTGGGCCCGGGAATCCAGGTCATCGTGCACGCCGCCACCCTAGGCGCCGCCGCCCTGTTCCTGCCGGTGGGCATCGACGCGGGCTGGCGGCCGGAGGAGGCCGCCTCACCGTCGCTCTGGCTGCTGGCGCTGCTCGCCGCCTGCCTGGGTGCGCCGTTTTTCGCCATCGCCGCCACCGCACCGCTCATACAGCGCTGGTTTTCCCTGACAGACCACCCCGACGCGCGGGACCCTTACTTCCTTTATGCCGCCAGCAATGCCGGCAGCGTGGCCGTTCTGCTGGCATTCCCGTTCCTGATCGAGCCCCAGTTCACGAATCGCGCCCAGGCGCTGGCCTGGGCTGCCGGATTCGCGGTGCTTGGCCTGGGCGTCCTGGGCTGCGGCGCCATGATCCTGAGAAGGCCGGCGCAATCCGTGCCCGCGGCAGAGTCCATGGAGGAGCGGACGTTGCGACCATCATGGCGGCAACGCGGCGGGTGGGTTCTGTACGCCAGCGTGCCCTCCGCCATGCTGCTCGGCGTCACCGCCCATATCACCAGCGATATCGCCGCGGCGCCGCTGCTCTGGGTCCTGCCGCTGGCCCTGTACCTGCTGACTTTCGTCAATGCCTTCGCCACCCGCCCGCTGATCCCTCATGCCGTCGCAGCGCGCGCGATGGCATTCGCGCTGGTGCTGCTGGCTGCGCTCTTCACCTGGCGCGAGCCCGTGGGTTTGATTCTGCCCCTGCACCTTCTGGCGTTTTTCGCAATCGCGCTTGGCTGCCATGGCGAACTTGCCCGCCGCCGCCCCGCCCCGGCGGCCCTGACGGAGTTCTACCTCTTCCTGTCGGTGGGCGGTCTGGCCGGCGGAGCCTTTGTGGCGCTGCTTGCGCCGCAGTTGTTCGATTCCGTTCTGGAATACCCGCTCTCGATCGTGCTGGCCGCGGCGCTAATGCCGCACGCCTCACGCCTGGTCACCCGCGGCGATCTCATCCTGTGCCTGTCGATCGCTGCCGTGTTGCTGGGCATTCGGGCTCTGATCACGCAGTTCGATGTGACCCTGCCGCGCATTGCATTTGCGGGCATCTGCGCCTTGCTGGCCGTGGTGGTTCTTTCCCGCCAGTCTCGACCCCTGGCGTTTGCACTCTGCACGGCCGCGCTTCTGGTCACGCAGGTCTGGGCGCCAAGGTGGGAAGACGTCCTTTGGACAGGGCGCAGTTTCTTCGGCGTTTACCGGGTGTCGGAATCCGGGGATCCCCCTGTCCGCAACCTCGTCCATGGCACGACGATTCATGGCGGCCAGTGGATTCGTGAGGGCGTGGCCACCCCCACACACTATTTCACCGAGTCGAGTCCGATTGTCGAAGTGATTTACAAGATGCGGTCGCAACCGGACGGCCTGCGCGTCGGCGTGGCGGGGCTCGGCATCGGCGCTCTCAGTTACTACCGCCAGCCCGCGGACGAGTGGCGCTATTACGAAATCGACCCGATGATCCGCTGGCTGACGGGGGAAAGCGGTTACTTCAATATGTTGGCATCGCACGATCCCGAAGCCGACATCGTGATGGGCGATGCGCGCCTGTCGATCGCGAAGGAGCCGGACGGACAGTTTGACCTGCTGATCATGGACGCCTTTTCGTCGGACGCGGTCCCCATGCATCTGCTCACCAGGGAAGCACTGTCGCTCTACCTCGACAAGCTCGCTGGCAACGGCATCTTGATGCTTCACATCTCGAATCGGTTCCTCGACCTGGCCCCCGCCATCGGGGCGACCGCGGCAAACCTGGAAGTCACCGCAAAAGTTGGCCTGATGGCCGGCATCGACGAGGACATTGACCCGCGGGGAGCGCCGACGAGCTGGGTCGCCATCGCTCGAACCGGACCGGCGCTGGAGCGCCTAAGCCTGGGCGAGCGCTGGAGCCCGCTGGAGGCGTCGGACGCCCAGCCCTGGCGGGACGACTTTTCGAGTTTCGTCGACGCGATTCTCTGGGCCGGGCGGGGGAAATAGACTGGATGTCGGCCCCATGCCCCGGGCAGGAATGAGCGCATGGTTGCCGTCTGCTATATTCGACGCATATAGGGTTTCGGCCATAGCACTCGAATGAAAACGTCCTGCGCGGTCATACCGGAAAATCTCGCTATTGTCTTGTTGGTCGATGCGGTTACGCTGACGGTCATTGGTTATGGTGTGTTCGTCGGCGCTCGAGGGACTGAATCCTTGAGCGACAGGAGCCTCATGTCAGGGATTGTCCAACGAGAGACACTCGGTCAAGAGCCTTCTCCAACACAATGGTCGCCTTCAGCACGTATCAGCGTTACGTGATCCAACAGAATGAAGCCGCTCACATCGTCGTCGAACAGTTCCAGTTGCAGCGAAGCATCGGCGACATCCGCGAGCCGATAGGTTGCAAAATAGAAATTGCTGGCGCGCCACCAGCCCCGCCAAACCCCGGAATCCACGTGCCAGACCTTGGCCTCGACGCCACTCGCCAATAACCGCAGGCCGGTGCGCTCGCTATTGGTGCCGGCAATGAGGAAGCCGAGGCAGTCGTCTGGATCCGCCGTGAACAAGGGTGAGCGAGCCGTCGCGATTGCGGCTGACTCGTGGTCGGGATGATAGCTGGTCAGCAACCAGCGGCTCGATTGATAGCTGCTACCGCCATGTGAGTGTGATGGGTCCGCAATCAGGTCATGGCTCCGAATGCCATCGTTGCTGGGTTGCCAACCGTCCAATCCTCCCTCGAAATCGCTGATGACGCGGACTCCGTCAACGTCCTTTGCAGTCAGAACCAGTCGCCCATCGAAACGATCAAGCACCCATTCGTGGTCCGCTGCGTCGAACGGCATCCACAGATCGGGGCCGACCTGCACGGTATAGCGAGTGCGGGCGAGTGCGACCCGGGCGCTCCCGGCAAGGGGCTGTGGCTGGAAATTGACCCTGCGCCGCTCCAGATATCCGGGGGGAGGAACGCGGTCGTGCGCAATTACGCGGCGCTGGTTGGGGCGTGTCGTTGGGTTTCGCGCTATTGCGGCGTCAGTCAAGCCAAAGATGTCCACCACCCTGAGAGCGGGTACATAGAAGGACGAAATGCCAATGCCGGGAACGGCCGCGACCGCGTCTTCCGGAATCGCCTCGCGGGGGACGTGCTCGTAAGGTGACCAGTCGCGGATCCGGGCGGTTGCGTAGTCCCGATGAAAAGTTACGTTCACTCCATTCAAACGTGGCGCCAATCCGGAAATCAGATCATTGGAGATCGCAAACAGGGCTTGCGTTCCTGGTGCCATCCCCAAGGAGAGGGCTATGGCATGCCTGATCAGAGGTCGATCTGCTAGATCCAGGGTCCGGAAGTACAGGAAGGTGCTCTGCACCACGGTGCAATAGAACAGGACAGGCAGGAAGAAAGCGACGGCCACCGCTCGAATCCGACCGTCCCGACGACGCGGAGCGCTCGAGATAGCACGCCCAATCGAATCCGCCAAGCCCAGGATCCCGTGGGCCGCTGGAATGGCCAAAAGCGGCCAGTAGAAGTCCAGCGGGCGGTACTCGAAATGGTCGCCGCCGATGCGCAGGATGTAGGCCATGTGCGCGGCAACGCAAAGCAGCGGCAGCGCATAGGCGAGATCCCGGCGCGATCGCCAGGAACGCCGAAGCGCAGCAAGCGCGAGAGGTAGAAGCAAGTAGAGCCCGGTCGCCAGGGTCGCCGCCCAGAGGTATCGGAATCCCGCCTCGTACCAGGGACGTACGTGCTTGGCGTAGTAGGTGTTGGGCAGCCACTCGCCATAGTAGGCGTAACGGAACAGGAAGTGGGCGGCTACCAGCGCCACGAACGGCGCAACCAGGCAAGCGAGGTGGCGCCCGTCCCAACGTTGTCCGGAGGCCACTGTGGCAGCCGCGTACCACGCAAAGCAACAGGCGGCGATCAACAGTCCTTCCGGGCGGGTGTAGGCGGCAGCGGCCAAAGCGAACGAAGCTACCGCAAGGCCACGGCGGTCCCGCCCGTTGAGCAGCAGGCAGACCACGGCGAGCGCGACGAAGAAAGTGAACTGCCGGGTCTCCAGCCCACCACCCGAGGTCCAAGCCGCGAAGGTGGCGCTACCACACAGGAGCCCCACAGCCATCCAGGCCGCCAAGCGCCGGTTGCGCAACGCCGAAGCGCGCGCTGCCCACCACAACACAACTGCCAGGGTTCCCGCGGTGTACACCACCGACAGCCAAGGCGCCGCCTGCTCCGGGCGCAGTCCGAACAGCCCCCACATCGCTGCCAGTTCCAGCACCCAGAGGAAATTGGAGTATCCCTCCACGTACTCGCCCGCGTTGAACACCAGGCCGTGGCCTTCGAGCAGGTTGCGTACGTAGCGGAAGCTGATGAAGGCGTCGTCCGTCAGGAACCAGGAGAGGCTGGTATGCCAGGCCAAAAGCGCCACCCAAGGTGCCAGACAGAGTGCAAGGGCCGCCGGCCGCCGCCATCGCCGGTCGCGCCAGACCGCCGCAACGGCCTGCGTCATGAGCGGTGCGCTACGCTCAACAGCCATGGGGATCATCGCTTCCGAATGCCTGCTCAAAGTTGGCGTCCGGGTACAGGGCCCTGGCCAGCCGGTGCTGATGCGCTGCATCGGCCGGCTGGCGAGCGCACGACAAAAGCAGCCCGAAAGAGTAGTGCAAATAGAATGCATCCGCTTTCGAAAGCGGCGAGTGAAATTGATGCTCGCGCCGCCAGAGGCGCTCGTCCGTTTGCACCAGCGAGGGGTCGGCGAGCAGGGCATCGACCACCGATTGGTACTCCGCCATCGCAATGGCCCGATTGCCGGCCACCGCGTGGGCATACCCGAGATCCCATCGGAATCGCAAGCTGCCCGGAACCCGGTCCAGGTTCCGCCGCGCAATGGCAATGGCCTGCTCATGGCGGCCTTCGAGGGCCAGGGAGGCGACCAAGGTGCTTTGCACCTGGTCCCAGTCCGGCTCGTGCCGAACCATTTCCGTCCACCAGGAGGAGGGTTTCGTGAAGGCCACGGCATAGCGCCAATCGGTCACCAGACACCAGGCTACGAAGCACGCTGCAGCGATCCACCCGAGGCGCCGTTCGCGGGGCCTCGGGCGCGCCCTCAGCCAAACCGTCGCGCAGCCGGCAACCAAGGCGATCGGGGCGATCGACGACAGGTACCTGTGCCGGGAAAACGCGAACGAAACCCCCATGGCGTGGTGGTCGAGCAGCCCGAGCACGGGCGACAGGCCTACCACAAACCACAGCGCCGCAGCCAGCGGCACCCGGTTTTTGGGCGCATGACGGCACAGTGCGGCCAGGCACAGGCCGCAACCGGCCAGCGCCAACCAGCCCAAGGGATCGGTTGCCGACACCTCCCAGCGCCAGAAGCCGAGCGCCCCATCGGCCGGCACCAACGACAGCCATCCGTGCAGCCACAGGGAGCGCGCGGCAATCAGTAGACGTTCGATGATCGTGAAGTCGAAAATGTTCGAATGGCTCGCCACGGCCATGAGGTACCAGGCGAACCCGGCCATCAGCGCCGAAACGACGGCCACCGGCGCGAGACGCACCCAGAACGCCGCCGTAAAGCGCCCACCCTGCCACCAGTGGACCACCGCGAGTACGCCCGGAATCACCGCTGCTTGAGTTTTGAACAGGCTGCCCGCCACCACCAGCAGGCTGACGACCGCAATGCTCCACCGGGCGACGGCCTCCTGCCGGTGCTGGGGCGAAAACCAGGCCATCAGGGCCAGCAGCACGCACAGGCACGCCACCAGCTCCTTGCGCCCCATTACCAGTGCCGGCGTCACCATTTGCCCCGGATGAACCGCGAACAACAGGGCTGCGAGCCAGGCGCCCGGCACCTTGAAGCGCCGCAGCAACACCAGGACGAGGCAGGCGTTGACGCAGTGAATGGCGATATTGGTCGCATGGAACCCACCGGCGTGAAAGCCGCCCCACAACCAGCGCTCCAGCCAGAAGCTCGAATAGAGCAGCGGCCACCAGTACACGTCCCGCTCGGCCAGGGGTTCCGTGAACGGATCCTCCGGCTTGCCCGGGTCGAACCAGATGGCGCGCAGCCCTGCACCGTCGAGCAGGCGCGGGTTGAAGTAGACGTAATGGAGGTCGTCCCATACCCAGCCACCCCATACCAACACGGCAAGGAACGCGAGCAAGGTGAGCCCGACCAGGGAGGCGTGGGCGAGAGCCGGGTGCGCCGCCAGGAGCGCTGCGCTTCGAACCAGTGCGGCCGCGCGGCGCACCGCGGGAACCCCCGGGGGCGTTTTCATGTCTCTCGCGAAACGTTGCGGCGGCAACCCGGCCAAACCTGCAGCAAGCCTTTCGACGTCAATGTCCGGTTCCCCGCTCGTTCAAGGTTGAATTCAATGCGCTTGACGGTATTTAGGCGTCAGGCATTCGGTGTTTCTGCCGAATGCGCATAGACGCTAGCCTGTTTCCGGTAGCCGGATCAAGACCCGACCCTTTGGTGACGATACCCGCACAATCCGTCCCGGACGATGCCTTGCGAGAGTTGCATTCTCGGTTTGGTTGAATAAAATTAGAGCGGTTGGCAGAAACGTTCATCAGACGAATTCCGAGCTGGTCTGCCCGCTTATCCAAAATTTGGGGACCGAATATGAAGCGATCGGGAAAGCTGTTGCGTCGCATTCTTGCCTACATTGAAGACCGGACAGACGTGTCCACCGTCGAATATGCTCTTATCGTGGTTGCTGTGATCGCAATTGTGGCTGCGGGCGCGGGCGTGTTGGGTGGCGCTTTTGATAAGATGTTCGAAGATCTGAAGACCCAGATCGAGACCACGCAAAAACAGTTGAAGACGTAATCCGCCCGCCAAAGCACGCCCGCCAGTTTCAGCCACACATGCAGGCTGACTGGTGCGGTCGGCGCAGGTGACCGCAGCAACCCCGGTCGAGCATGCAACGCGCTGAGGCGTGCAGGGGCGAGGTGTTGCGCTGATGATCAACCTGACCGCGGGTCCGGGTAGCTTCGCGATGGGGGGCGCCGCCGTTCTGGCGATGTTCGCCCTGTTTACCGACGGGTTCCATCGGCAGATTCCCCATTGGCTCACAGGTGGACTGCTGTTGCTATGGGTAGTGGGCGCATTGTTTGCCGGCCAGCCTTTCATCACGGCGTCTTGGGGCTCCCTTGGCTGTGGCGCTGCGGGTCTGGCGCTGGGCTACGGTTTTCACCGTGCCGGCTGGCTTGGCGGCGGCGACGGAAAGCTCCTGGGCGTATTGGCGTTATGGTTGGGACCGAACGATATCTGGCTGTGGCTGCTTTCGACCGCCGTGCTGGGGCTTGTGCTTGTTGCGTTGGCCTTGATCTTGCGCGGTGGAGATTTCCGCACACGCGGCATTCCGTTCGCCTGGGCAATGGTGCCCCCCGCCTCGGTACTGCTGATCGCGCGCGCTTTCGCCTCGGGCGGCGCTTAAGGCACGAAGAAAAGCGTGAGTAACGATGGCGCTTAGAGACTTGCTGGACATTGGCTCGTTCAGACGCAGCAAGGCGATTCCCGCAGTTCTTGCGTTGGTCATCGCGGGATTGGCGTGGTTGGGGGTCCAGAGCCTGTTTGCCGGGGACGCTCCCCAGCCGGCTGAACCTCCCATTGCAGTGCAGGAATCCGCAACGGGAGCGCCGGACACCGTAGCGGTAGCGCCGGATACCGAAACGGCAGCGCCAGGGGAGATTGGCGATTCGGGCGACCGCTCGGCGCAACAGCCTGTGGAGAGTCCTCCTGTATATCCAAACCTGCTCCTCGCTACGCGCGATCTCAGGTCCGGCGTCATGCTGACTTCCGAACTGGTTGAGTGGCGGGAGTGGGTCGAGCCGATCGACCTCAACATGGTCGTATTGCAGGACGCGGTTCCGCTGCAGGCCGTTCTCGGTTCGGTCACCCGCCGCACGTACGCGGCCGGAACGCCAATCGGGTGGGACGGCATCATCACCCCCGGCGGCCCCGGCTTCATCGGCGCCGTTCTTGCGCCGGGAATGCGGGCGGTCACCGTTGAGGTCGACCGGGCCACGACGAGCGCGAACATCATCTATCCCGGAGACCGGGTGGATGTGATCATGGTGTCGGCGCAACAGGCGGCGGAAGCGCTCGCGCAAGCCATTGTTCGCGACGTTCGCGTGCTGGCGGTGGGTTCTACGATCTACTCGCTGGGGCGCTATGGGAAAGTCAGCCTCACCAAGGCCGGAGCCATCGAGCCCGTGGCGCAACCCGCAGGCGAAAACTATACGCTCGAACTGTTGCCCGCCGATGCGGAGCGGGTCGCCCTCGCGGTCAATACGGGGCGGCTGACCCTGGCAATGCGCAGTGTCAATTCAGCGCCATGGTACGACGGCGAGAACCGGCGACCCGTGCGCCTGAGCGAAGTGCTGGTGAACCCCGAGCCACCGCCGCCGCCGGCCGAGGCTCCGGTGAGAATCATCCGCGGGGGCGGCGGAGAAGCGAGGGTGGCGGTGGATACGTGAAAGAAACTCGACGAAATTCCCGCCGCAATCGTTGCCGCTGGTCGCTGGCGGCATGGTTGCTGGTCGTCTCATGCACGTTGGCGAACGCGACGCCGCCGGTTGAGACCATCGAACTGGCGCCGGGCAGTTCACTCACCCTCGAATTTCCCGCGGAGATCGGGACGGCCTTTGTCGCCAATCCACAAACCGCGGACGTCGAGGTTCTGAACAAGGAAACGCTGTTCGTGTTGGGTCATGCTGTCGGGGTCACCTCCCTGAGCGTATTCGACACCGTGGGCGAACTGCTGGCGGCCTTTCGTGTTCGCGTCAGTGCTCAATCCGAGCAGGCACAGACCGTGGTGTCCCGCATTGCCGGCGAAGATGCGCCCATTCATGTGGACCCGGTGGGCAACTCATTGTTTGTCAGCGGCACCGCGAAGAGTCCCTCGGAAGCGGAGCGGGTACTCCGCGGCATTCGGGCGGTGTCCGGCGAGACGCCCGTCGTCGATGCGATCGGGATTGACGGCCCGGCGCAGGTCAACCTCGAGGTGCTGATTTCCGAGGTATCGCGCAACGTATCGCAGACGCTGGGAATCGACTGGTCTGTCGACCTCAATCCGTTTGAAAGTCCACTGAGAACCTGGTTGACTGGGACCGGTACGCGGTTGGGAACGGGCGCGCTCAGCATCGCAAATGTGCTTGAACAGGATGTCCTCTTCTATCCGGTCGGGCCGGATGGGCAGGTTGGAGATACCCCCCGGTTCGTCAACGAAACCAGTGAACTGGCGGTCGTCAATTCCGAGCGCGGCGGCGAAGGCGGAATCGTCCTGTCTCATTCGGAGCTGTTTCGGAACGATCGGTATCGCGCCACGATGTTCCTGGAAGCCCTGGCGGAAAACGGCCTTGCCGTCGTCCATGCGCGCCCCAATCTCACCACCGTCAGCGGCCAGCCGGCGGAGTTCTTTTCCGGCCTGGAGATCCCGGTGCCGACGATAACCGACCGGGGGACGGTCGGCACGGAGTATCGGCAGACCGGCGTCAGCCTGAGTTTCACACCCACGGTGCTGGACACCGATCAGATTTCGCTCACCGTCCAGCCCCGCATTCGGGAAGTTGCCGCCGGCGGCGCAACCATAGCCGGCACTGTCGTGCCCAATATCAACGAACGGTCTGCGTCCACCACCGTTGAACTCGGGGACGGGGAGTCCATCGCCATCGCCGGATTGTACCGGCGCAGCACCACGAGCACCGAGGCCGGCATACCGCTGCTCAGGGACATTCCCGTCTGGGGGGCCCTGTTCCGCAACACCAGCGAACGGGACCGGTCCGTGGAACTCATTATCGTGGTAACACCGCGAATCGTATCGGCCACGCAGGCCCTGGCATCGACGGCCAGCGTCGCCAGGGGGCCGACGGAGACCGCGCGGCAACTTGCCAATGAGTTCTATTACTAGCCCGACAAGGAGTCGCTCAGTGAGTTCAAACCGATTGGCATTTCAATGCAATGGTCTGTGCCGCTTGCTGCAGTCGTCACGGACTGCTGCGCGGTGTCGATCTTTCGTGGCGGGAAGCAAGGCACACGCATGACACGCCTGACGTGGCAGTTACTGGTGGCTTTCGTGATTAACGCCCTTGTCGCCGGCTGTGAGTCCGCACCGACTGACGGAGAGTACGTGACCTTCGTGCGAGAACTCATGTCTGAATCCGCGCGCCTGAAGGACGATGCGGGCGACGGCCCGGAACGTTCGGAACAGGTGGAACGGGCAGTCGGCGTGTGGAGAGGTGAGGAAGACGACTAGCGCTGGCTCAAGTGCGGGCGACTGTCGCGGTGCGTGCCGACGCCAGCAGCCGATAGTCAGCAGTCCGGCAACTCGACCCGATTAGGGGAAGGCAGAGCCTCGCAAGGGTACACTAGCGTCCCAATGCTTGCGGGATCGCGGCGTCGCGATTGGATTGGATGGCGGATTCGGAATTCACAGCCTATCTGAACGACATGTACAGCAGGCGTGTCGTTCAGGGTGTCGACCCGTCGGCAAAGATCCACCGGGGCACGGTCAGGCACGCCGCGCGGGCCAGCCGGGACACGCGGTCGTCCGACATCATGCTCGTGGACCTCGACGGCGAGCAGAATCCCCTTTCGCACGTCGCAACGCTGCTGCAGGTCTGCCGGCCGGAGAGCGTCATATTGGCCACGGGGTCGGAGAACAACGTGGTGCTGGCGAACGACCTGTATCGGGGCGGCATCTTTCTGTATCTCCCCAAACCCCTCGATGCCGGCAATCTGCGCAGCGCCGTACGCGAGGTCATTGCGGTCAGCGAGGAGAAAGAACGGCCGCAGATTCAGGCGAGCCAGGTGGTGCTGATGCACGGAAAAGGCATGGGCGTGAATACCGTTACCGCGCTTTTCGCACATCTTGCGGGCGGGCTGGGCCGCTATGTCAGTTGTGTCGACCTCGATGCCGGCTTCGGGTCGCTGTCGCTGGCGCTGGACACCCGGCCGGAGCGTGGATTGGCGCAGGTGCTCCAGGAACCGGACAGTACCCAGGGCCTTGCCCTGGAGTCGCTGCAGGCAAGCGTCACCAACCGAATCAGCCTGCTCGCCCATCCTGTCGACCAGGCGGCACAGGACGACTTCCATCCGGACGCCCTGTGCGCCCTCGTCAATGAACTGACCAGCCACGCCCACCTGATACTGATCTGTGGCGCTTCGAGGGAACACCTGGCGGCGATGCGGCATCTGGTCACCAATCACGCCATCGTGTTCGAACCGACGCCTGCCGGTGTTTCCATAGCCACACGCTGGTTGCGCGTTCTGCAGGGAGACGTTTCCTCGCTCATACTGAATCACGCGCGGCCCCTGCCGAACCTGTTGACCGATGAGCAACTGCGCACGGCCTTTGGCGAACGAATGCCCGATGTCGAAATTCCGTACATTCGAAACATGGCGGAATCCATGGCGCTCGGGGAGCCGGAGCGGGCCCTGACCCGCCGCGACCGGCTGCCGATCGACCGGTTCCTGCAGACGCTTTTGGGCGTGGCCGCGACGGAGGAGGCGGGCTGAAGCCGCTGGCCGCGCCTGTTTGGTGCGCCGTGCAAAGGGTGGCGCAGGTAATCGTTGCCGCCGGCCACCGGCACGGGCGGGTTGTCAATCTTCCGGTTTGAGCCGTGCGAGCAGCGGATCGTCGGAACCGATCGGACCGACGCGCACCCTGTGCAGCGGCGGGTCGTCGGCCCTGTCGACCACGCTGATCCGCACCGGCAGTTCGGTCAACTCGCGGAGTTCGCCGGCGACCGTTTCCGCCGTACTGCGCTCGGCGAACGCGCCGGCCTGGAGAAACTGTTCCCCATCCGTGCGGACCAGTATCGTCCTCATCGAACCGTCCTCCAACCCGGCCTCGGGTGCACTCGGGGCGGAGGATTGCAGGGGATTGGCCATCGCATAGCCGGCCGACTCGAACGTTGCCATTGTTTCCAGAAGTACCAGCTCCGAGGAGATCGGACCGACACGAACCCTGTGCAACCGCACACCCGCGCCGGTCTCCGTACCCGTAATCTGTACGCGTTGTTCGGTCAGGCCGGTTATATGGGATACCAGCGTCTCGGCGTTGGCGCGTTTGGAGAAGGCGCCGAACTGCAGGAAATGCGCGTCGTCCTCGGTCACCACATGGACGCGTGTAGGCGAAATCACGTTCGCGGCAACGGGGGGTTCGGGTAAATCGGATTGCGCAGGGGGAGGTGGGCCGAACTCGTGGGGCGTTTCAGCCTCAGCAATCGCCGGTGCGTCCTCGGCGGAGGTTGTCGGCGCCGCCGCTTGGGCCGTTGGTTCTTCGGCCGAGTCCATCGGCAACGCCGTATCGACGGCTTCCTCTACCTGGGCATATTCGACTGGCGCGTATTCGCCCCCGTTCGGAAGCGGCGCGGGTTCGTCGGGAAGCGCTTTTTCGTCGAGCGGGCGGTCCCCGTCGTCACGGTCGGTGTCTTCAATAATGTATTCAACGATGTCTTCGACGGTATCTTCAAGGACGGTATCTTCAAGGACGGTGTCTTCAAGGACGGTGTCTTCAAGAATGATATCTGTAGTGGAATCTGTTGAAGGCGGCGTGTCGGAAACCGATGGCACGGGCGGTGGGTAGGGCTCTGCCCGACCGGTACCGGGTGTGCCGGGAGCCCCGACGGAATCTGCGCCGGAGGCGCCGGATGCCGGAAGGTCGCGCAGAATCGCGAGAGCACGATCCAGGTTGCCGCGAAACCGCTCTTCTTCGGGGGCCTGCAGCACCGCCCGCTCCATGGCGGCCACGCCGCCCCGCAGGTCGCCTTCGAGCAGCAAGGTGAGACCGACGCCGTTGTGCCCCCAGGCGGCGCTGGACCGCGAAGCGTTCTCGGCGGGATCGGCGAGACGCGTGAAACTGGTGCGGGCGGCTTCGAGTTGGCCGGCGGCAAGCGCGGCGCGGCCGTGCGCCAGGAGCGCCGCATGCCGCGCTACGGGTTCGTCGGCGCGCACCAGGGCTGACGAATACCATCGTGCGGCCGCTTCGGTCTCCTGCTCGCGCATGGCCACATCGCCCAACCCCATGCGCGCCTGCACAGAGTCGGCGTCGACCACCAGCAGCCGCCGGTACAACCGCCGGGCAGTCTCCAGTTGCCCCGCCTCAAGCGCGGTTGCCGCCATCGGAACGACCGCGTCTTCCATTTGCCGGGCCCGGATGTGCTCGCTCTGTGGGGGCATGAGCGAACAGGCCGGCACAAGTGCGGCCAGCAGAATGAACCGGGCAGAGCGAAACATGAGGAATCGCAAAGGGCTGCGCTACCTGTTTCTCACGTTCGCGCAGTATACTTGACGATTCGGATTGACGAAGCCTGGCGTTGGAAGAGCGGAATCTGGTGCGTGGACCAATCGGCGCCGAGGGGCGGGCGCGAGGCGCGTTCGCAGTCGAATATGTGCTGGTATTGATGGCGGCCATGTCCCTGCTGCTGCCGGTGGCCGAGTTCTACCGCCTGTCGATGTTCGACCAGGCGCTGGCCAGGGCAACCCATGAAGGCGCCCGCGCCGCCGCGGCGGATCCGGCGTCGTGCGGAACGGCGGTGATCGAAGCGTTCAACGACGACGGCCTTGCCGCCTGGCTGTTCGACCGGAACGACGACAACCGCATCGGCATGTTGACGCTGCCGCTGGACCCCCATCGATGGCCCACAGGGTCCGCCACCGAGGAAGCGCATGTCAGCGTGGTCGCCGATGAAGACCTGTTCGACGGCGTCGACTGGGAGGTAACGGGCTGTGGCGCTCCCGGTACCGATGGCTGGATCCTGGTGCGTTCCCGAATCGTGGTGCGGCCGTTGTTCGCCCCGCTGCAGGCGATCTGGCCGAACGGGTTCAGGCGCCAGCACGAAAGCTGGGCCCGCAATCAAACCTGAGGGCTCGACCCTGGGCCGATGCCGAGCCGGAACCTGACATGGTGCGACCACACACGAGCTTTCCCGAACGTGCGCTGAAAAGGGCGATGCGCGGCTCCGCGGCCGTGGAATTTGTCATATTCGCGCCGTTCATCATCGCGATGATGGCGCTCGTCTGGAATCTGCGCCAATACACGGCGTACCGTACGGACGTCGTGCGCGAGACATTCGTCGCCGCGGAAATGATCGCGAACGAAACGGGCGCGTCGCCATCGGACAACCCGATTCCGATCGTGGTGGAGCGGGTGATGAGCCGGCTGGCGCAAGGCGGCTCGGGCACCATAGACGTCACGCTGGTGGCCCGCGGCGACCGTCGGCTGGCGACGGCCACGGTTCCGGATCCGGATTGCGCCGACGCCAGCCAGTGGTGCCTGCCGAGGGTGGCCCTGCGCTGGCCGGCAACCGGCAGCGGGCTGGGTACCTGGGGCGGCGGGGGCGCCTGTGCCGGCGTGCAGACGGGAATGCCGGATGCAGACGAGCACTTCCCGGCGGACCAGGCGGTGCTGCCCAACGAAGTACCCCCCGACGCCGTTCCGGTTCCGCCTCAGAATACCTGGCTCAGCCGGAACCTGAGGCTCCAGGAGTGGTGGGTGGTGGTCGATACGTGTATTCATCCCCAACCGGGCCTGCTCGGCGGCGTGGTGATGGGTGGCCTCCGCTTTTTCGACCTGTCAGATAACGCCCTCGTATTCCGCAAACGCGCGGCCTGGGGTTCGGTCCATGAATACACGGCCTGCAACTGGTGCCCGTGATGGCCGGGTTCCTGCATTCGAAAAAGGGCGGCGGCATGCTCATCGCCTGCACGTCGTCGTTGGCCGTTCTCGCGTTGGTCGGATCGATGATGACGAACTACGCCTGGCGGGAACTTCAATGGGAAGAATTCAGAACGGCTCTGCGCGCGGCCATTTCCTCAGCGGGGCCGCTGCTGGCCGGAGCGGGAGACCCCGCGATAGACGCGCAGATACGGCGGCGGGTAGCCGAATTCGCGCAGGGAGCGACGCCGGGCCTCGGCATGGACGAGACCGATGTGACGGTGACGCACGACACCGGAACGGGCGTCACCACGATCAACGTCGAGGGGACCATTGCGTTCCGGGATATCTGGAACCTGGAAGGTGCCGAAGGCGGCTCGCACGCCGGCGCCGACGACATTGACGATTCGGTGAGGGTAAAGCTCGAGGCCGAACGCTACGAAGTGGCCGTCGCGCTGGACATCTCCGATTCCATGGGTTTCAGAATGACAACCGGAGACGGCACACGGGTTACGCGGCTGGACAGCCTGAAAACCGCGATGGAGCAGGTTGCCCAGGTCATGGAAGCGACAAGCGTCAGTACTCCCGGAAGCCTGCTTGTATCGATCGTACCGTTCACATCGGCCGTAAACGTCGCCGACACCGGCACAGCCGGCCGCACGCCGGCCAAGGAACGGTATCTGCGCATGCTGGCCGGCGCGCCCGGCGCCGGCGAGACGGTCGCGGACACATTGAGAGCCGCAAAGGATGCCGTGGACGACGGCGCCGGCCAATGGGTGGATACGTTCCAGCACTATGGTGTCGGCAACGACCTCGGCCCCCTGCGCACGTTGGGCCTCCCCGCAAACCTGCTCGACGGTTCCGACTGGGACCTGCGACGAACGGACGTGGAACTGGATGTGTCCGCCCAGGTTCCTTCGCTCGACAAATGGGTCGTGGACGACGAGGACTTCTGGAACGGATGCGTCATGGCCCGATGGGGCGCCTATTGGGACTCCGGGGCAAGGCCGGTGGGGTGGAGCGCCGGCGACGCCGGCAATTGGCCGGCCGCCAAGAGCGTGGAGCGCTGGTCGCCCGGGTCTGCATCCTTGCCGGGCAGCACGCCGTTGCACCTGTCCGATGCACCTCCGGATGCCGGCGACCCGCACACCCTCTTCACCGCGTATTCCTGGCCGGACGCGCGCATCGGCGGCCAGGCGGACCACCGCCTGCAGACCGTCATGGCCCGGCTGCTTGACCAGGGCTCCAGGGGTCTGCATGTAGCGCCCGATGGTTATCGGAACAACCGGCTTCAGGATAACCCATCCCAGGCGGACAACGACTGGTCCGTCTCCGGCGGACGGGGCGGTGCAACCCTCTGTCCAGCGAGTTCGATCACGCCCCTGACGGACGACTTCACCGCCCTGCGCCAGGCGGTGACGAACCTGGCGGTTGAGGATCTGTTCGAACCCTGTTGCTGGACCGGCGTGGCCGGAACCTATCTCCCCCTGGGAATCGTCTGGGGTCTGCGCACCGTTTCCCCGCTCTGGCAGCGCGTCTGGCAGGTGCAGGACATTCAGGGCGTCGACCGTCCGGGCGTGCCTTGCGCGCCGGGCGAAGCGGAGGGCGCCTGCAATCCGCTGCTGTACAAGTCGATATTGATCATTTCCGACGGGGCGAGCGGTCCCGGGGAACAACTCCGGTCGAGGCTGGTGGAATCGGAAGCGTCCGGGAATCCCAGGTGGGGGGACAGCCGCCGATGCAACCGGTCCATCTCGGCCAGCCGGTACTTGCAGCGTTATCACAATGCCGCCCAGGAAGGGAGCGAGGCCGATTTCAACAGCCACTTCAGAGGCTATCTGTCCAACGGCCGTTTCGGAGGTGCGAACATGGACGCCGTGCTGGACGCCTTCCGGTTGCTGGACCGCTGGCCGGGCGACACACCCGCCCGGCGCGGCCTCCGCAAGGCGGTGCTGGAGAACCTGACGCCGTCGCAACTCTTCCGCGGCCAGGACGCCGGCGCGACCGATGCGCTGATGGACGAAGCGAACGAGTTCGGGTTCGACAACAGGCCCGTGCAGGCCGGGCATCTTTGCCGGCCCACGTCCATGTTCGGCCCGTACGGGCGAACCGACGACCGGGTGCTGGTCGGCGATTCGGGCACCGTGCCCCCGGCTCCGCTGGCGCCGATTGAGGATGTCGCCCCGTTCAGCCTCGCGGGCCTGGCGCCGGCGATTGCCGGGGATGGATCGCCCGGCAGCGGCAGCTACGGGTTCGGGAACCTGTTCACGACGATGGCGCGGCGCCTCGACGACTGGTTTGTCGAGGCCTGTCGCATTGCGGGTGTGAGGCGCGTGCGGGTGAACGCCATATTCATCGGCGATGCCGTTAGCGGGGCAACTCAAATTGCAACACTCGAACGATGCGTTGACGCCGCCGGTGGGGCCTCGGGCCGCCAGGACGTATTCGTCACCCCGGATGCCGAGGCGATCGAGAACGCGTTCACGACGTTGTTCACCGTCCGCCGAAACCTTCGATTCCTGGAATAGACCGATACCATGGCCCAATCCATTCGCCATCGCCGCGGCCTGACGGCCCGGCAGCGCTCCGGTCGCGACCCGGCCGTTCCCGAGTCTGCCGACGCCCCGCGGGAGACGGCCCTCGGCCGTTTCGAGGCGATCGTGCCCTGGTACCACAAACGGGTGCTCGAGGCACTGGATGCGGAGCGCGCCGCCGAGATGGACGATGCCGAATTGACCGAGACGGTCGGCGGCCTCATACGCCGGCTGGAACTGATCCCGGAGGCGCCCCCCGTCGGCGGCAATCATGCCGGCCTGTCCACACGCCTTGTCGACGAAATGCGGGGCCTGGGTCCGATTGGCCCGCTGCTGAGGGATCCGGAGATCAGCGACATTTTGGTCAACGGGCTGCACTCGGTTTATATCGAACGCCGCGGCAAGCTCAGCCGCGTCGACATTCGATTCCGCGACGCCGACCACATTACCCGCATTGCACAGCGCATCGCCTCGAACGTCGGGCGGCGTATCGACGAGCTGAGCCCCATGTGCGACGCGCGCCTCGATGACGGTTCCCGCGTGAACATCATCGGGCCGCCGCTGGCGATCGACGGCGCGGCGATTTCGATCCGCCGCTTCCGCAAGGGGGGGTTCACCGTTCAGGAACTGGCCCGGGGCGGCGCCATGCACCCCTCCATGGCGATCCTCCTGGAACTGGCGACCAGGGCGCAGCTCAATGTCGTGGTCGCGGGCGGCACCGGCGCGGGCAAAACCACGATTCTCAACGCGCTGTCGGGGAACATCGACCCGGAAGAGCGGGTGGTTACCCTGGAAGACGCCGCGGAGCTGAGCCTGCGCCAGCCCCATGTGGTGCGCCTGGAAACGCGGGCGCCGTCGTCGGAGGGCGTCGGTGAAATCTCCATGCGCGACCTGCTGAAAAACGCGCTGCGCATGCGCCCGGACCGCATCATCGTGGGGGAGGTGCGCGGCCCCGAAGCCCTTGAAGCGCTGCAGGCCATGAACACCGGTCACCCGGGCTCGATGTTCACGGTGCACGCGAACAACCCTCGAGACACCATCAGCCGCCTTGAGTACCTGGTGATGATGGGTTCGGGCGAGATACCGATGTCGGCGATTCGCAACCAGGTGATCTCGGCCGTGGATCTCATCGTACAGGCGGCGCGGTTCAGGGACGGCAGGCGCCGCATCGTCTCGATCACCGATGTGGCGGGTCTTGAAGGCGACGTCGCCGTACTCGACGACCTGTGGTCGTACGATCCGGGCACAGACAGCTTTCAGTGCAGCCGCTCGCGGCCCTCGTTTACCGAGCGCGTCGAAGACATGGGGTACGGTGACATGCTGAATGCCGCAATGGGGCGCGGGCGCGCGGTCTCGACACAGGGCTGAACCGGGTGCGCCTCGCTTTGAACGTTATCGAATGGATCAGCCTGGCCGGTGCGGCAATTGCGTTTCTCCTGGCATGGATTGCGCTCGCCGGCACGCGGGCGTTGCGCCGCCGTGCCAAGGTCCGCCGGCGCATGGGCGCCATAGGCAGCCTGCTGGCGAGCGAAACCCGCGAACCGGCCGGCAAAGCCGTCGGCAAGCCGGCGCGGGAGCGCAAGGCAGCCAGGGAGAATGCGCTGATCGGGCGGCTCAACGCCCGTTACCCGCTTTCCGGGGGTATTCGCACCACTGCCATTGCGGGTACGGCCGGCCTGGTGGCATTCGCGGCCCTCGTCCCGTCGATGGGCTTTTTCGGCCTGCCGGGGTGGCCGACGCTGCTGGTCTCGGCAGTCGCCGGTATCGCAATCGGCTGGAACGTCGGAACGGCCATGGAAGACGCCCGGCGAGCCGAATTCAGCGACCGGTTCCTGATCGCGCTCGAGGACTTTCAGCGAATGGTGCGTTTCGGCATCGCCAGCAACCAGGCGTTGCACTCCATCGCCGGTTCAGCGGTGGAACCGGTAAAGGGTTCCTTGCGCAACATCGTGCTGGAAACGGAATTCGGGGTTCCCATGGGCGCGGCCATGGAGCGCGAAGCGTTCCGCATTCGCATCAGCGAGCTTTCGATGCTTGCGGCGGTGGTTTCGACGCAATCGTCCACCGGCGGCAACCTGTCCGAGTCGATCGCGAACCTGGCCGCAACGTTGCGGGAACGCATGGACAACCGCTCGCGGCTGAAGGCGGCGACCGCCGAGTCGCGCGTGACGATGATCATTCTGGCGTTCGTTCCCGTGGCTGCGATCGGCCTGCAGGCGGCGACGCAGCCGGAGCTCGTGGAGGTGCTGCTGGGTGGAGCGAGGCACCTGTTCGGCATTGGCATTCTGCTGATCCTGACGGGTCTCGCCATCTCCTGGAAGATGATCCAGAGCGCGCAGCGCTGATGCCTGTGGAACTGATCAAGACCGTGTTTGTGTGGATCGCCGGCGGTGCGTTCTTCCTGGTCGCCGCGGCGGTCGCCTACCGTTTGATGACCTCGGCGGTCGATCGCATACGCGTGGCGCGCCGCATCAGGCAGGCCCTGGGGGAAGCGCAGGCTTCAAGGTCGGAACGCCGGCTGGTGGAAGGGGCCGTCGGCGTAAAATCCACGGTCGGGAAAACGGTGGTTGCGCTGGGCCGGCTGATGCCGCTCGGTGAAGCCGACCGGCACAAGATTGCGGTGAGCCTGCAGGGTGCGGGTTTTCGGTCCGGCAACGCCGTCGCCGCGATGCTCGGCATCAAGTTCGCCTGCCTCGTCGTGGGCCTGGCGCTCGGAATGGTCGCCTCGGCTTCCATCTTTCCGGGTGGCGCGGGGTGGCTGTTCGGACTGGTCGGCGGCGTGCTGATCGGTGTGCTGCTCAACGTGCTGCCGGAAATGATACTGGGGCGCCTTGCCAGCAACCGCCAGCGCCGCATTACCGCCGGCCTCGCGGAAGCGTTCGATCTGCTGATCGTGTGTCTTGAATCCGGCCTGACGTTCGACCGGGCCCTGTCGCGGACGGTCGAAAACCTGAGGACCTTTCAACCGGAACTGGCGAAAGAACTCAGCCAGCCCGTCATGGACATGAGTGTGCACGGCAGGACTCGCGAAGAGGCGCTCGGCCGGCTGGCCGAGCGCCTCGACAGCCAGAACTTCCGGGACCTCGCAATCACGGTCGCGCAAAGCGAACGCCATGGCACGCCGCTCGCCGACGCCCTGCGCAAGCTTGCCGGTTCCGTCCGGATCGAGGCGGTCTCGCGAATGCAGGAAAAAATGGCGCGTTTGCCGACGCTGTTGATCATTCCCTCGATGGCCTGCCTGTTGCCCGGCATCATGGTGATCATCGGCGGCCCCGCGTTGATCCAGTTGACCGAAAGCCTGGAACGCTTCGGGGGCGGTTAGCGCTCCCCCCAGATGGTGCGGCGTTTCCTTGCTCGAGTTGCAACCTGTTGCGTTGCCGGTTGCGGGGCCCTCGGCGTGGGATCGTAAGGCGGCGGTGAATCCGGCGCTTCCGGCCGCGGGCTGTCGGAGCCTTCGTTCCCGTTCGCCTTGACGACCAGGTCAAGCGCCTGGCGCATCGCCATCCAGCCCAGCCCGAGGTTGCTGAGATTGCGGTCGGCAATCAGTATGAGCAGTTCCTGGTCGTCGCCCGGCACAAGCGACATGAAGTTGTAGGTGTCTGCCGTGGTGGCCTGGATTTCCTGCACCTCGTCGCCGGCGAGCGGGGATGCATCGCCGTTGGTGGCCGTTCGCGCCCGGATTGCCAGGTTGTCGCGAAAATAGGCGACGCCCGCCGCGGAAATCAGCTCCATGGCGGAACTGCGGAGTATCGAACCGGGCCTCACGTCCAGCGCCAGCGGCAAGCCGGTCACGAGGTCTACCAGGGCGCAGCCCAGGGCTCCGTCGACATCGTCAACGATTGATTCACAGGCGTCTTGCAATCTGGCTTGTCTCATGTAGTCGTCCCTACATTTTGCGCAGTTACGGACAACGCGGGACCTCGAACCATGCTCGTCTGTCTCGGCGGTGTCAAGTGCGGGTTCGTCCCGGTTTGTGGGCTGATTTCCGGATTCAGACGCACACGGCCTGACAGCTCCGCCGCAAGTACCTGGCACTGCGACCCCGCGTCCACCGGGCATCGGGGGACGCTGGAAGACAAACAGGACCGTCAGCAAACGCTTGACTACCAGGCCGCCTAAGTAGCAGTATTCGCGGTTCTGCAAAATCGACTCACCGCAATTCCGCGCATCGCGGAGCGAGGTAATCGTGGTTCCGGCGTGCGCGGGAGGTTGGTCGAGGTATCTGGGATGCCGTTCGCGCGACATCGACGGAGGCTCCGTGCTGTATGAGCGTCAGGAAATCGGTCTTGGCAGAAGCCGACGAATTCCGTGGCGTTGGCCAATCGAGGAATCGCAGACCGGATTGGATTCGAAAATAGGATGAACGAGCGTCCAGTAATGCTTGTCTGCGCACGATTGCCTGGGCGATCGGGCAGGCGTTAGCCGTAGATCGTCACATGGTAGCGACTGCTTTTCCTGTCGGGATTGGGGCACGAGGCGGTTTCGGGGAGCAGATGGTGACACCGTCTCAAAAGTTTAGGTTGACTCAATGACCAGAAAATCACCGATTGTTGTGGGTCTTCCACTGCTTTGCCTGTTCGCCGGCGAGGCCGTGGCCGCAGATCCGGCCGGTGGGCTGGATTCCGGCAATACGGCCTGGATGCTGATGGCGGCGGTGCTGGGGCTGATGATGACCGTGCCCGGCATCGCGATGTTCTACGGGGGCATGGTCCGCCGCAAGAACATGCTGTCGATGGCCGGGCAGTGCTTTGCCATCTGTTGCCTTATCTCGCTGATCTGGATTCTGGTCGGCTACAGCCTGGCGTTTTCCGGCGACAACGCGTTCATCGGGAATCTCGACCTGCTGCTGTTGGCGAACATGGATATCGACAGCCTGCGGGGCACGTTCCCCGAGTCCACCTACGTCGTTTTCCAGCTCGGGTTCGCCGTGGTTTCGGCCTCGCTGATCACCGGCGCCGTCGCCGATCGAATGAAGTTCTCCGCCGTGCTCTGTTTCATCGGCGCCTGGTCCATCCTGGTCTATGCCCCGGTCGTGCACTGGATCTGGGGGGGCGGGTTCCTCAAGGACGAAGGCGTTCTCGACTTTGCGGGCGGTACCATCGTGCACATCAATGCGGGCATCGCGGGGCTTGTCGCCTGCCTGGTGGTGGGCAAGCGCACGGGGTACGGCGCCGAGAACATGGCGCCGCACAACCCGCTCTTCAGCGTCATCGGCGTATCGCTCTTGTGGATCGGCTGGTTCGGGTTCAGTGCCGGCTCGTCGCTGGGGGCGGGAAACAATGCCGGGCTGGCGATGCTCGTCACCCAGACGTCGGCGGCGGCGGGCGCGATGACCTGGATGCTCTACGAGTGGTCCGTACTGAAAAAGCCGAGCGTCGTCGGCCTGGTGTCCGGGGCCGTTGCCGGGCTGGTCGCCATAACGCCGGCCGCCGGCTACGTATCGCCGGCCGGGGCAGTCGCCATCGGCGTGATCGCCGGTTTCAGTTGTTGTTGGGCCTGTGCGTGGCTCAAGTACAGCCTCGGCTACGACGATGCCCTGGACGTCTTCGGCATCCATGGAATCGGCGGGTTGCTGGGGGCCATCCTCACCGGCGTTTTCGCCCTGGAGGAGATCGGCAACGTGCCCGGCGCCGTGGACGGCAATCCGGTTCAGGTCTGGATTCAGTTCGAAGGCGTACTGGTGGTCGGCGGCTGGAGCGCGTTGGGCACGGTGATCATTCTCTATTTGATGCGGTTGTTTACAGGGCTGCGGGTCAGTGTCGAGGAAGAGACGGAAGGCCTCGACTACAGCCAGCACGGGGAAGCCGTCGGTGCGGATGGCTGAAAGCCGTCGTGCGCACCGGCGGGTCCTTCGGACCGGGTGTGCGTCGAGATGCGCTGAGCCGCATTGATGGTCATGGCTTCTTTGCCGGCCTTGCACAACGTTGAATATGGCGGTTCCGTGAGTGGCCGTGATCCCGTCCAACAGCCGCGAGTCAGCCGGAGGTAGATCGATGAAAGCGCCGCAATCCGGATTCTGGACAACCTGGAGAGGCAAAATGCACTTGTTTCGTTGGCGTCACCGGATCGTTGCGCTCGCCCTATGCATATCGCCCATGTCGCCCTTTACACCCTCGTACGCCGAATCCGGGCAGCCGTTCGTTCCTGAATGGGAGGAGGAACTCGACGAAATCGTGGTTGTGGGTTCGCGTCGCCAGGACCGGCGGTCGGCCATCGAATCCATGGCTCCCGTCGAGCTGATCGATGGCGAACAGCTTCGCAACCAGGGCGCCACGGACATGGATTCGCTGCTGGCAATGACCATTTCCTCTTACAACGTCGATCAGCAGGCGATCAACGACGCGGCCACCCTGGTGCGGCCGGCCCGGTTGCGGGGCCTGCCGCCCGATTCCACACTGGCGCTCGTCAACGGCAAGCGGCGCCACCGCGCCGCCGTGATCACGTTTCTGGGAAACGGCGTTGCCGACGGTTCCCAGGGTCCCGATCTCTCGGCAATTCCGGCAATAGCGGTCAAGCGCGTGGAAGTGCTGCGGGACGGCGCGGCGGCACAGTACGGTTCCGATGCGATCGCCGGCGTGCTCAATTTCGAACTCAAGGACGATGCGCGGGGCGCCACGGTGGAGACCCGCTGGGGGCAGTTCTACGAAGGCGACGGCGCAGCGTTCAACGTGGCGGCCAATGTGGGCATGCCCCTGACGGAGGCGGGTTTCGCCAACTTCAGCGTCGAGTACAAGGAAGCGGACGGAACCGATCGCGCCCGGCAGCGAATGGACGCCCAGGCTCTGGCCGATGCCGGCAATCCGTACATCGAGGATACGAACTACGCACGGATCTTCCATCCGAACGCGATGATCTGGGGCGCCCCCGAAGTGAAATACGACTACAAGTTCTTCGCGAACCTGGGGCTAGACCTGGGCAACGGCAGGGAAGCATACGCTTTCGGCAATTACGCCGAGCGGGAGATTGAGGGCGGCTTCTACTATCGGAACCCCCATACCCGCAGCGGTGTGTTTCGCGGTAATCCCGTCACCGTCGACGGACGATCGTACGATACGGTCAAGGTGGCGGACCTGTCCGCCGACGGCGTGTCCGGAAACTGCCCGCCGATCCGGATCGTCGGCAACGTTGCCGATGCCGGTGACCTGGCGGCGGTGGAGGCGAATCCCGAGTGCTTTTCGTTCATCTCGGCCTTTCCCGGCGGATTTACGCCGAGGTTCGGAGGCACGGTAACCGACTACAGCGCGGCTTTGGGCGTTCGCGGGAATCTCGCCGAGAACTGGTTTTTCGACCTGAGCGCGGTGTTCGGCAGCAGCGACGTGGATTTCTTCATGAAGCACACCATCAACCCGCAACTGCTCGTTCGGTTGCCCCAAGGTCAGCGGCGGGATATCCCGACGGACTACTTCCCGGGTTCCTATACGGAAACGGACTACACGTTGAACCTGGACCTGTCCCGGCCGCTGTACCTCGACGTGTTCTTTTCGCCGCTGAACGTCGCGTTCGGGCTGGAGTACCGCAAGGAGCGTTTCAAGGTGGAGAGCGGCGAGGAAAACTCGTGGTTCATCGACGGCCGTCCGGGCGGGCTCGCCGAACAGGGATTCGGTATCGGTTCGAATGGATTCACCGGCTTCGGGCCCCGGCTCGCGGGCGATTTCGACCGGGGCAGCTACGCCGCCTACCTGGACCTGGAAGTGGACCTGTACAGCAATTTTTCGGTCGGCCTTGCGGGACGGTACGAAGACCACCAGGGGGTGGGGGACACGCTGGACGGAAAGCTGACGCTGCGCTGGCAACTGAACGAAAACGTGGCGCTGCGCAGTGCGGCCAGTACGGGGTTTCGCACGCCGACGGTCGGACAGGCCAATATCCTGAACGTAACGACGGCGTTTACGGGCGGCATGCTGGCCGACGAAGCCACCTTGCCCCCGACTCACCCGGCCGCCCAGCTTGTGGGCGGCGAGCCCCTGACACCGGAACAGTCCGTAAACCTCTCGGCGGGCCTGGTCTTCGAGTGGGGAGGCCTGGACGTTACCCTGGACTATTTCCGCATTGAGGTCGAAGACCGCATCGCGCGCAGCAGTGAAAAACTGCTGACCGCGGCCGATGTCGAACGACTGCTGTCGCAGGGCGTTTCCGACGCTCGAAGCTTCACGTCCGTCCGCTTTTACACCAACGATTTCGACACGACCACGCAGGGCGTCGATGTGGTGGCCACCTGGCCTTTCGAGGCGTGGGGCGGTTCCGGCACGCTCAGCCTGGGCGGCAACTGGACGGACACGAACGTCGACAACCGCAATCCGGACGTCATCGACGACAAGCGCGTCATTCAACTGGAAGAGAACACGCCCGATACGCGGTTTTACCTCTCGCTGGATCACGTGCGCGGGCCCTGGCGCTTGCTGCTGCGCGCCCGCCACTACGCCGGCTTCGTCGAGTTCTCCACCGATGACGAAACGGCGAGGCTCGATGCGGGCTCCAGAATGTTCGTGGATGCGGAGGTCGGGTTCGCGCTGGGCGAATCCATCGAATTCGTGCTGGGGGCGGAGAACGTTCTGGACGATTACCCCACGAAGCAATCGGCCAACGTTTCCGGTCTCGTCTATGCGGAAACGTCGCCCTATGGATTCAACGGCGGTTTCTATTACGCCAGGGCGGTCTGGACGATGTAGCCGATGCCGTGCGCCGACGCGGGAGCGGTCGGGGGCGCCGGGCCCGGTTGCATGGCGGATCGCCTGGCCATTTCCGATGTTGCGGCGGTTCCCGGTCACGGCGAATGTTGTGCGACCTCAATCCCGTGTTGGCTGCAAATGGGCGCTTTCCGGGGTATCCGCCATGATTTACCGTCGGCAACGCGGAACCCGCGGCGCTTGGATGATCAGGTTGAATGATCAGGTTGAATGATCGGGTTGAATGATCAGGAAAGGAAAATGGCCCGCAATTTGCCGGTAGGATACAGGCTCGGAGAGTACGAAATCCGACGCCTGTCGGCTGTCGACGAGTTGAGCGTCGAATACGAGGCCACACACCGTCCGACGGTGCGGACAGTGGCCGTGAAGGAATACTTTCCGAACCGTCTGGCCGATCGGTTGTCGGGAATGGAGGTCGCCGCGAAAAGCCAGGCCGAACAGGCCGTGTTCGATGGGGGGCTAAACCATTTCCTGGGCCTGTACCAAACCCTCGAACACCTCGATCATGCCGCCGTGGTCAATGTGTCCGAGTGTTTTCGCGCTAACGGCACGGGCTACGTCGTGATGGAACCACCCGGCGGCGAAACGCTCAAGGAGCGGCTGCGAACCGGGCGAACGCTTTCCGCGGCGGAACTGCGCGCGCTCGCGTTGCCGCTGATCGACGGTCTGGAAAGGGTTCACGGCACCGGTCTGCTGCACCGGGACATCAATCCCGAACACATCCTCATCCGGCCCGACGGCAAACCCGTGCTCATCGGTTTTTCGGCGAGTCCTCGTGCCGCCGGCGGGCCGAGGCAGGCGTTCGGCCCGCCATCGCCGGCCCTTTCGGCCAAGCCGAGCGCAGGGTATGCGGCGCTGGAGCAGTATTCGCACCGCGGTCAGGAAGGCCCGTGGACAGACATCTATGCGCTCGGCGCCGTCCTGTACCGTTGCGTCACCGGCGTGGCGCCGACGGATGCGCCCGGCCGTGCCATACACGACGATCTGGTGTCCGCCGCGCGGGCGGCGGCAGGCGGTTTCGACAGTGAACTGCTGGCCGCAATCGATGCGGCGTTGGCATTGCGGCTGGCGGAAAGGCCCCGAAGCGCAGGCGCCTGGCGGCAGTTGCTGACCGGTACGGTTGAGTTGCCGGGAACACCGGCGGGCCCCCGGGGAAGGATGGCCGGGCGGCGCACGGCACGGGCGCGCCAGGTCGCGGCAAGCGACGAGGAGCGGCCCGACTGGGTGTTGCCGGCCGTTGCGGCGACGGTTTTCATTGCGCTGCTGACCTGGCTGGATACGGGAGTATTGCGCTCCTCCGGTGGGGAATCACTGGCCGGCGCCGAACAGCGGCAGCGCATCGACGACCGGAGCAACGGAGACCAGGTAATCGCGAAAACCCTGGAATCCGGCGGTCTCCCGGAGCAGCCTGCAACGGGTACGGACCAGGTCTTTGCCCAATCCGATTCGGTCCCGAGTGCGCCGGGCGATGACGTGGAGAACGAGGATATCTTCAGTCGGCCGGAAAGCGTCTCGGAGTTCCGACCCAGGTTTGCAGAGACTCTGGAAGCGCGCGCGGGAACGGAGCCGCCCGGGGCGCCCGGCATTTTCAATGACAGGTTGCCGAAAGCGGAACCGCTCGACGGCGTCGGCGCCCGCGAGTCTGAGGCGATTGGGGGCGCATCCGCCGAGCCCCGGACCGCCACTCCGGCGCCGGCCCAAGCCGTGGTCGATTCGCCGCCCGTTGCAATGCCGGACACGGAGTCCGTCGTGTCGAAGACTGCGGGAGAGGCCATCGAGCCGTACGTGGCTGGCGCCGCTGAAGACGCCACGGCAGAACCAGATGACGCCGTTGCGGGCAGCGATGCGGTGGGTGCTTTCGGTGGGACGGCCGATTTGGCCCTGACGGAACCGGACGCAGGTCCGCAATTGTATCCATTCAACGTGACCAGCGAACCTGCCGGTGCGGCCGTACGTTTTGCGGATGGCGGAAGGCGATACGAACCGGGAATGCCGCTGGCGCGCGGGGAATACCGGGTAGTGGCGGAACTGCCCGGGTTCAGCGATTGGGAAGGCACCATCGTTCACGGCGCGGACACGCCCGGCCACAGCGTGCGAATGGTGGCCCTGCCGGCGGAGTTTTCCGATTCGCTTGCCTCCGGCGGTGAGGGTCCGGTCATGGTGAGAATATCCACGGGCAGGTTTCGCATGGGCTGCGTGTCCGGACGGCGCTGCTTCAGCAATGAAATGCCCGTTGTTGAGGTTCAGGTCGAAAACGGCTTTGCGATTTCAAAGCATGAGATATCTTTCAGCGATTTCGACCGGTTTGCCGAGGCAGCCGGCTATGCGTGGGCGGGAGCGTTGCGGGGCGGCGAACGCGGGTCCCATCCCGTCGTAAACGTCAGTTGGGCCGATGCCGTTGCCTACACCGAGTGGCTGAGCGCGGAAACCGGCCGCCGCTATCGGCTGCCGACCGAATCGGAATGGGAGTACGCGGCTCGGGCGGGAAGCGCCGCGGCATACAGTTGGGGCAACGATGTTCTCTCGGGACAAGGCAATTGCAGCGGGTGCGTTAGTGAGCGCAGCGCACGGGGAACGACGCCTGTGGGGTCGTTCGCGGCAAATGCCTGGGGGTTGCATGACATGCACGGCAACGTGTGGGAATGGGTGCTGAACTGCGCGGGGCCGTCGCGCCGGGCACTGGAACCCGGCGTACGGCATGTGGCGAATGCCGATTGCAACCGCAGGATCAGGCGGGGCGGCTCGTGGACGCACTCGCCACGCCGCATGCGGGCCGCCAGCCGCGACATCACCGTTGCGGCGCTGCGCTCGCCCAACACCGGATTCCGGGTTGTGATGCTCGACCCATGAGGGTCCCGGAGCGCTGATGAAAGGGGTAGACACAAGGTCCACCGTCCGCCGCCAGCCATGGTGGCGCCTGGTGCTGCCGCCGGTGCTGGTGTTGATTGTCGTTGCCGGTGTATTGCTGGTGTTCGTCGACGCCCGCCGGGATTCCATTGCACTGGACGCAGACCTTTGTCCGGTGGATGCCGACAACATTTCCGGGAGCATCGCGTTCCTGTTCGATTTCTCGAAACCGCTGGACGCGGCGCAATCCGGGCTGCCGTCCGCGTTGCTCAACGAAGTGAGCCTGCGGATGGCACGCAACCAGGAACTCAGGCTGTTTCTGTTGACGGGTTCCCAGAGCGGGCCCCGGGCGCTGCTCAAGAGAATGTGCAAACCCTACGCGAACGAAGATCTGCAGATAGCAGCGGCGAAGGATCGAGGCGGAGCCGTTCGGGACTGCAACGACCTCCCGGCACAACTGCCCACCGGTACGCGCGAGGTTGCAACGAAGTTCTGTGCGTATCGGGAAGCGTTTGCGCCGCGCCTCGATGCACTGGCCAGACGGGACTGGCCGGATGAACGAAAGGTCGACAACGCATACCTCATCGAAGCCCTCGAGGACATCAGGCTGGAACTCGCCGGACAGCCGGAGCCGCACGTCATCCATGTGTTTTCCGACATGATGCAGCATGCAGACTGGTATTCGCACCTGGATCAGGATTGGTCGGAATGGAGCCATGAAGAGTTCGCGGAATTGATGGCATCGCAGAACTGGGCGATCGGAGATCGGCGCAGCGCGCCCGATTGGCGTGTCGAGGTCTTTTATCTTCCCCGCAGGGGCTTGACCGACCAGCCGCGCGTTCGCGAAGTGCACCAGCGGTTCTGGCGAGAGTATTTCGCGGGCGTGGAACTGGCTTTTCACGTTCAGGCGCCGGGTCCGCCGTATTCGGCGGTACCGCTGATGAACGTGCTGACGGAAGCCGAGATCGCGGCGCGGGAGCGCGAGGTCGTTGAACGGCTGCTGCGGGAGGTAAGAGAAGAGCAGCAGGAGCTCGAAAGGCAACGGGAAGAAACCAGGCGGCGCCTCCTCGAAGAACAGGAACGGTTGGAACAGGAGCGGGACCGTCTGCGACTCGCGGAACTGCGGCAACCCGCCGCAACGCCGGGGGGCCGCGACAGCGAAGAGCCGGCGCCGCCCGGAGCCGCCGGGGGAGAGGCCGGGGGAGAGGGGGATACGGAGGACTCCGACTCACCGGCCGAACCGTCCGCGTTGGAGAGTGCCGGCGCGCCGATCGAGGAACCGCCCGGGGTCGAAACGGAAGCTGTCGAATCATCGCGTGCCGTGGCGGAGGTCCAGCCGGCTCCGATCGAGGAACCCGCGCGAGAGGCCGCCGAGCCCGCACCGCCAACGGCGAATCAGAGACCGCGAGTACCGCGCGCCAGGCCGGTGGACGAAGCGCCTCGCGCATGCGAACTGCTTCTGTCGACAGACGTGGTCAATCGAAGTCCCGCGTATCCGAGAGGCGGCAGGATGAATCTTGGATCGGCGGTGGTAACCGTGAGATTCGTGGTCGACGAACAGGGCGAGACAGTGGATGACACGGTGGCCGTGGTTGCGGGCCGCTCCCAGGCGGACAGGGAACGTTACTTCGATTCGTTTACCGCCGAAGCCACGGCTACCGTCAGGGCGTGGTCGTTCGCCTTCGTCGAGCCATCCGAATCCGGTTGCATGAGGCGGCAGATCCGCACGACCTCGTTTAAGTTCGAATACGCCTATCGCTGACGGCATCGGTACCAGGTGTCACGATCATCTCCAGATGCTCCCCAACACCCCAAGTCAAGGCTCGCTTTGCGCCGGAATCGCATCTCGCCTTTGGGCTCATCTCGCGTGGGACAAAACTTTACCTGTAACTGAATGTGCGTTTCGGTGTATCATTGCGCCGCGCTGACCGGCCCCGGAAGGCCGTTTGGCTTATGGTCCCTTGAGGGCACCTCGGAAATTCGAAAGCGGTTGCGAGAACAGTCCGCCGCCGCACCGATAGCTGTCGCCCTGCAGTCAAAATGATCGCCCTCAAACACTGACTGACGATATAGAGCGAAGCGTTGGCTATCGCGAAGGCGAACCGGTTCCAGATCGGGATCCCGGCAGAAGGTCTGAAAGCCTCCAGGGCGACCTTGCCCAAGCGGCTCACGGACTGCTTTTGCCGCCCGCGGCTGCTGGAGCGCTACCAACCCCTCGAAAAGCGGGTCGGTGTCCTGCACGCGCCATGCGGGTTCGGCAAGACGGTGCTGTTGAACGAAATCTGCCAGCGCGAACGCGACCGGGGCACGCTCGTAGCCTGGCTTCGGCTCGACAACGGGATCAACGGCGAACTCCTGTCGAGCTATCTTGCCTACGCTTTCGGACGCGGCGGCCTGGACCTGTCCCTGGTGCGCAACCTGTGGAACGGCGACCGGCACCCGCACAAGGCCAGTTACCGGCAGGGGCTGCTGCTGCGCGCAATCGAGAACCACGCCAAACCCTGTTTCCTGGCGCTTGACCAGGTGGATAGCCTCGACGCCCGGGAGACCATCGCGATGATCGACTTTCTGGTGCGCCGCAGCCCCCGCAACCTGCACTTCGCCATGACCATGCGTTCATACCCGCCCGGTCTGGAACTGGCCACCGCGGCCCTGGATCACCAGTGCGAGGTCCTTACCGTCGATGACCTGCGCTTCACCGATGCGGAGATCGCCCTGTTTCTCGGTGGCCGTTTGTCTCGCGAGGAGCTTGTCGCAGCCGTCAAGCGTACGGAAGGATGGCCGGTTGCATTGCGCACGTATCGGGACCTGAACGGCGGCGCCGGAAACTCGAACGCCCCGAGCATACTGTCGGGATACCAGGCGACGGTTGAGGAGTTCCTGGGTGCTCGGCTGATGAGCGGCTTGACGCCCGAAAGCCGCGAATTCCTGCTTGATTTCGGCTTGTTCGAGACCATCGATCACAGGCTCGTGGAGGAGGTGTTCGCAGACGGGTCCGCCCAGCGCCGGAGCGAACTGTTGACTAGATTCAGAGGGCTTCTGCGACCCGTCGATCGCAGCGGCGCGGTGCTGCGCCTGCATCCGGTGATAAGGGAATACTGCAGGGTGCGCCGTTTGCGCGAGGATGCCGTTCGATTCCGGCGATTGCACCGTCGGCTGGCGGTTGCGATGGCGCGTCGCGGCGATCTCGATGCAGCCGTGCGTCATGCCAGTGCGACAGGAGAGGATGAGGCGTTCGGCGAAATCCTGGAGGTGGGCTGCGGCGTCGGCCTGCTGTTCGGCACCGGAATCAAACCGTTTCTGAACGCCGTTGGTTTTCTCGATTCCAACGCCATTGCAACGGCTCCAAGGCTTTCGCTGATGCGCTGTATCGGGCTGCTGGTGAACGGCGACGAGCGTGCGGCCAGTGCGCTGTTCGAGCGCGTCGAGAAAACCACCGGCGACTCCCGTCACGAACGCGAACACGACGACAGCCTGGCGCTCAAGGCCGACCGGTTCATCGCGCGGTCGTTGCTGCAGATGTTCACCTGCATGTCCGTCGGCGAAACCGGACAGCTCAAGGCGCTGGAAGAAGTGGCGTCGCTTGCGGCCGAAGAAAGGCTGGCGCCGGTGCATCGCGGGAGCCTGTACACGCTGTTGTGCGTCCACGACTCCATGCGGACGAAGTTCAGGCGCAGCCGGCATTGGGGGGTGAAGGCCAGGGAGTTCTTCGCTCTCGGCAATGCCGCTCATGGCGAAGTGCTGATCGACACCTGGCGTGGCGCTGTTGCCATGGCCCAGGGCCGCGTTCAGGACGCACAAGCCGCGTTCATGCGCGGCCGGATGATTCCGGCCGCGAGAATATTGCAGGCGGAACTGCAGATCGAGCGCAATCGCATGGGATTGCGCCTGCCCGAAGGGATGGCGAATGCACGGCTTGAGACCCTGAGCGGATGGTTGGACGTGCACGCTGCCATGCACGGAATCCGGGCGGAGCTGGCGTTCGAGAACGGCGGCACGCCGGCTGCTCTGAATGTTCTCGAAGACTCGCTTGCGCTTGCCGCACGACGGGGTCTCGCCGGTCTGGTGAGAATACTGTCTGCAGAGCGGTCGGCGTGCCTCGCGAAGGCGGGGCGGGTGGATGCGGCCCGACGGGCCTGGATTGAAGCCGGCTTGCCGGCAGGCCTTGTCGACCAACTGGATCTCGATGGACAATCCTGGCGCGAGATGGAAGCAATCGCCTGCGCGCGCATCGGTGTGCTCCAGGCCGGGTTCGAGTTCGACAAGGCGCGCCACCTCGCCGGACACCTGCATGAAACCGCGCAGGCGCGCGGTCTGACGCGTACGTTGATGCGTTGCCTTGCCGAATGGATGGTCCTGGAATACCAGGCCGCGGACATGGACGCCGCGGCAGGGCGGCTGCGGGCCTTTCTGCACAGGTATCGCGACACGGATTATTCCCGGCCCCTGGCCCGATGTGCGGAGGTCAGCGTTCAGGTTCTGCAACACCTGATCGATCTGGAAGCGGATTCCGACGTTCGGGAACAGGCGCTTTCCATGCTTCAGGATGTGGGCCAGGCAACCGCGGCGGAAGAAACCGACCTGCCGCATTACTCGGCGCAGGAGATCAGGATCCTGCAGGGGCTCGCATTCGGCCTGCGCAACAAGGAAATAGCCCGTCATGTCGGATTGACCGAAAGCGGTGTGTGCTATCACCTGAAAAAGATCTACCGAAAAATGGGTGTAAACCGCAGGGGCGATGCCCTGGAGCGGGCAAAGACCGCAGGCCTGGTCTAGCGCATCGTGATCGCCGGCAACGAAATACGCGGCGGCAACGGGCCGAAGCTGTTCGTAACGAACTCGAATTCACGAAACAGCAATCCCATTTCCATAGCGGTACCCTGGCTGTTGACCACAAAGGTCACGGCGCCGGCGCGGATGCCGTTCTATATCGATCGTCCGCAACTGATCGAACGCATCGAACGAATCGGTTGCCCCATCGTGGTACTGAGAGCCCCCGGCGGATTCGGCAAGACAACCCTGCTCTCCGAGATTTTCCATTTCGAAAGGGAGCGGGGCAATCTTGCGGCCTGGCTGACGCTGGACGAGAACGACACGCGAGAAGGTGTCGAGCTGTACCTCACCTACGCTTTCGAACGGGCAGGGCTGCAGGTTGCGGCGCCCTCGGATACCGACGAATACGGGCTGGAACAACTGGCACATGAGATCGAGAGCGGGGGCGAGGACTGCCTGGTCGTCATTGACGAAGTGGAGCGGCTCGAGCAGGACGCTGTGGATACCCTGGACTATTTCCTGCATCGCATACCCGACAATCTGCGTGTCGTTCTGGGTTTGCGGAACAATCCCGGGCTCGACCTGTCTGCGGCGGTTCTGGAAGGCCGGGCCATTGTGGTCGGCGCCGAGGAACTGCGCTTCTCGAAATCGGAAACAGACACCTTTTTCGACGGCTCCCTGTCGTCCCGGCAATTGGCCGCCGTCATCGAGCACACCAGGGGTTGGCCGGTTGCGCTGGGCTTCTGCCGGATCATGCGCAACGACCTGGAGCGACCCATCGCAATCGATGAGTTGCTGGAAAACCTTGCCGATGACGAAGGTAGTGCGGTGAACTGGCTTGGAACCCGGCTCTTGCGCAACATCCGGGAGGACGACCGCGAGTTTCTCCTCGACCTTGCCCAGTTCGACTGGATCGAGCCCGCAATGGTGGACGATGCGCTCGGCCGGAACGACACCGGGCATAGGCTTGTGGAACTTGCTGCGCTCCGGGGCCTGCTGCATCAGCTCGGCACCGGAACCGACAGGTGGCAATTGCATCCCCTGCTCAAGGAGGTATGCGGCATCGAGCGGCGGCGAGAGAATCCCGACAGGTACCTGGAGCTGCACCGCGCCATTGCCGCGGCGATGATCGAGCGCGGGCATTTGCTGTTGGCGGTACGTCACGCCAGCGAAGCGCGGGACTGGGACCTGGTGGGCGATGCCTTGCTGCAGGCCGGCGGATTGAGATTGTGGCTGCGCGAAGGCATGACTCGATTGGGGGCGGCGGAACGGTTTCTTACGGATGAGGTGGTCAAGCGTTTTCCGCGACTCGAGCTGCTTCGCTGCCGGCTGCTGGTCCACCGTTCCAGGTTGATCGAGGCGCGTGCGCGCTACGAGAATGTCAGAACGCGAACCGACGACTTTGCACACGATCGCCCGGGCGGCGACGACAGCGCCTTGCGCGCCGAGGCGACGATCGTTCGAGCAGGCCTGACCGGTTTTGGCTGCATGCCGTTCGACAAGGGAATCGTTCAGGAATTGATCGATTGCCTTGCACACGTCAGGGGCGAAGAATCGCCCGATCCCGAGACGGTAGGCGCCATCGCCACCTTCCTGGTGGCCGCCTACGACCAGGGCGCGCAATTCGAGCGCGGACGTGCGTTCGGGGCAGAGGCCGAAGCGCAGTTCCTGCTCTGCAACTCCGTGCACGGCACCATGCACCTGGCATTGATCGAAGGAATCGGCGCCATGGCCCAGGGCCGCTCTGCCGAGGCCGAGAATCACTATGCGCGCGCAGCGAGCATCGCCGAGCAGCACTTTCCCCTGGACGCCAACGTTACCCAGACGGTGCGTGTCCTGACGGCGGAACTCGATGTGGAGTGCGGCCGAACGCCGCTGCCCCGGGAGGGGGCGCAGAGAATTCCAGTGCCGTTTCGAAACATTGCCGCCTGGCTCGACGTCTACGCCGCTGCCAATGAACTCGCCGTCGAATCGCGATTCGACTCCGCCGGGGCCGAAGAGGCGCTGAACGTTGTGGAAGCGTCCTGCGACTGGGCGGATTCACAGGGCCTGGTGTCCGTGTCACGGCATCTGCTGACGCTGAAGATCGGCTATCTCGCGGAAGCGGGGCGTGTCGACGAAGCTGCGGCCACCTGGCTCGATGCGGCTTTTCCGGACGATATCCAGAGCATCCTGGACTTGGATCGTTATACCTGGAGGGAGATTGAAGCGATCTCCTGTGCCCGTTTGCGGCTGCTTGTCGCCTCCGGTGAACTGGAGTCGGCGCGAGAACTTGCGGGCCGGCTGTCGGCCCTCGCCCGCGACCGGAACCTCATGCGAACGCTGACGCGCAGCCTGGCCCTGTCCATGATCCTCGAATACCGCGCCAACGACACGGACGCTGCCATGGCGCATCTGGTCGAGTACGTGAACGTGCATGCCGAAACGGGCTTTGCCGGGGCCATGGTGCGTGCGCATGCGACAAGCCGTCCGTTGCTGGGCCGGCTGCTGCGCACCGGCTTGGAACGGCGCTTGAAGGATGCGGCCCAAACGTTGCTCCGCAAGATCGACTCCAGGGAAGGGTCGACGTTCCCGGACTTCACCGTCAGGGAACGGGAAATACTCGAGTTGCTGGCCAGAAGCCGCCGTGACAAGGAGATTGCCCGCCTCCTTGGACTGTCGGTGGATGGCGTTCGCTATCACCTCAGGAACATCTATCGGAAGTTGGGGGTCTCACGGCGGGGCGAGGCGGTCTCTCGCGCGCGTACAGCGGGCATCGTCTCCTGACCAGCGGCTAACGCCTTGAAACCGTCAATGGTTCCTGATCGTACCGGAAACGAAACGACGTCGTAGACGTGCGACGCTTTATGCAGCGCTGGTCCCCCGTTTCGGCAAACGAGAATGACCAGTCACGAACGGTATTGACTGCCTCGCGGGCAAACCGATTGAAGTAGCGGGTGCGCTCCGCGCTGGACTGCTCCGGCACGACGACGACTTCCCTGTCCTCTGTCTCACCCTGTTCGTCAATCACGTAACTGACGGTAATGACGGCATCGCCGTAGTTCTGTCCCCCCGGATTGGGATATTCCGGCCGCCAGCCCTCCAGGTTCGAAGGAATGATCAGAGGGCACAGGGGCAACTCGACGGCCGCCGGATCAGGCTCCATGATGCTGGAGGAATCCGGTGCAGTCGCAACCGCTACCGCCTGGTGTGCAGGAAGGGCTTGGCCTTCGTCCCGCGTCGGTGAGCCCGGCCCGCTCGACGCGGCCGATCCCGCGATCGGCCGTTCCTCCCCTGCAATCAGCCGTTCAGACTCCGGAACCGGCGGTTCCGGCTCGGCGGGTGGTGGTTCCGGCTCGGCAATGTCGGCAGACTCCTCCTCGACCTGCGGCCCGGATGCGAATTGAGGCTGCGGGGCTGGTTCCAGGCGCTCCGCTTCCAATTGTCGCTCGACGACGGCCCTGCGCCGGTTTGCCAGCTCCGTCTGGCGCGCGGTCTCTGCCTGCCTGCGCCGTTGCGCTTCGAGTTCCCGCTGCTCCTCCGCCAGGGCAAGCTGCTCGTTTTCCAGTTCAATCCGCAACCGCTCCGTCGCTTCGCGTTCCTGTGCCGCCAATTCCGCTTCGGTCATCAGGTTCATCAGCGACCTTGACGCGTATGCCGGCACGGGCGGCTGGTCGTGGAAGGCGACCCGCGTGCCCTCGAAGTAGTTTCGCCAGAATTCCCGGTGCAGTTCCTTTACGCGCGGCCGGTCGGTTTTGCCGCTGCGCGGCAGGTAGTAAACGTCGACGCGAAACCGGGAGTTGTCCCGGCGCGGCCCGTACATCCGGCTGCGCGCATTGAGCAGGTCCGCGAACCCTTCGTAGTCCCATTCCAGCCAGTCGAGGTCCAGGTGAGAATACCAGTGTGCGTGCTGCAACATGTCGGAAAACACATGCAGGCGATGCGGCCCCGGCCGTTCCGAGAACTCCATGCGGATGTCTTCGAATGCCTCGACCAGGTAGGCATCGGTCACGACCCTGTCCTCCCGCCAGACGTTGGCGGCCATCGCGTTCATGCGCTGCTGCAACACCTGCCGCGCGGCACAGAACTTGACCGCGGACCGGCGAGTGCTGTCCGCAAGCTGTGCGGGCAGGTTGTCGCAGTCGCGAACGGCGCCGTTCTGGTCTTTTGCCTGCAATACCTGCAGGTCGTCGTTGTCGTAGGGTTTGCACAGGCGTTTCAGAAGTGCGCGGGGGGCGCTGGCCGCGCCGGTCAGAAAATACACCCTGAATTCCGTGTTGCGCCGGGAATCCAGGGTGAGGTTGCGCAGCAGATTGCCAGGCAAATTGGCCGACGCCCCATCAAAGGGCTTTCTGAAGTCCATCAGCAGGGTTTCGACACTGCCGGCAAGATCCGGATCTACGGGGCACAGGTCGTCATCCCGGAGAACGTCCTCGAATGACGGTTCGTTCAGGAAGAACAGCGCGCCGATCAGTGCCGCCACGATGAGCAGGGGCACCGCCAGGAATGGCGCCCGCACGCTGCCGCTCCCGCTGCCCCAGCCTGGTCTGGCGGGTTCGGCGCCCTGTCTGCCGCCAACCATGTTGGGCGTCAACTCACTACGGAATCGGACATCAGGTCCAGGTTGCGAACGATCACCAGAACGAGTGCGAAAGCGTCCGCCGGTCGTTTGCCCTGCGGTTCGGCGGTGTTGCCCCGCGGCACGTCGATGTCGAGATGCAACTTGATCCGCGCCATTTCCGCCAGAAGCATGTTGGTGGCGTCGAAGACCTCCGAAGGGGTAACACGGATCAGCGTCAGGCTCGGGACGCCCGAAGCATCCATGCCCAGCCTGGTTTGCAGATTGATCACCTTGTAGGTGGCTCGCAACACCTGTTGCGCCACGTCAATCGGCCTCTTGGCCTCGTTCACCAGGGGCACGTCCAGCTCCAGCGGCACCCTGAGTTTCGCGGCGATCAGTTCCAGTTCTTCCAGGACGAACGTCGCGTTGCGAAAGACATCGTCGGGAGTGAGCGGCCGGCCACGCAAGCCGTCAAGCAGAAACGACGCATCCGCAAGACTCTTGTAGACCATCGAAGCCGTCTTTCCGCCGGCCAGGGGCGCCGGCTCGATCTGCCGCTCGATGACCATCTGCGTCTTGATCTTGCGCACTTCCTCAAGGATCGACTCGACATTGGCCAGCACGTCGCCCGGAATGATCTCCTTGAACGGCACCTGCCCGGCCGGAGCCGCGGGCACCCCGAGCCGCCGCTGTATCGCACTGATTTTGGTCGCAAGCTCGAGTGTCTTGACATAAACGTGGACAGGCGCGCGGTCGTCCTGAAGTTCCGCCTCCGGCGGATAGTCATAGACACCCAGTTCTTCCCGGAGAATGTCGATCTCGGCTATGAGGTCCTGGACCGCCTGAAAGACGTGGCTGGGCGTCGCGTCGCGCCTCGCGGATTCCGACCGGTTTGCCGTGGGCGAACCAAACCAGTCGAAAAGCGTATCCAGCCAACCGCTGTCGTCCTGGGCCAATGCCCGTTGCGGGGCCATCTGGCCGGACATCAGCAGCGTGGCGAGAACGAGCATCGACAAGCGGATGCGCGGGTGGGGAGAAAACCTCTTCATGTTGTCAATTCCTTACTCATCCAGGAATATGCGGATGATGATGCCGCCCATCACGTCACCCAGCTTGAAGTCGTTTCTCGGTGACCCGGGATGGTTGTTGTGACAGGACACGCACGCGTCAACGCTTGCCACGTCGGCATAAACCGCAACCAGGCTCCGCCGGCCGGTCAGGCCCTTCTCTTCCGCGTAGAAGCGCTCGCCGGGATTGGCGGCGACAAACTCGAGGCCTTGCTCTTCGACAGGGGTGATGGGGCCATTCGCATAGTTGATCGGGCTGAGCGAGCGCAACTGCAGCCAGAAGTCATCGGTGTTGCCCAGGAGTTCCTCGGCGCTCAGACGGAACATCTGCGCGGGCAGCGGCAGCCCTTTTTCCGCTTTGAACTGTTCCGATGCGCTGATCACCGACTCTTCCATGGAGAGACGCTGCACGACGTCCTTCGTGTAGGCCGTGCGATTGGCGAAGGCCAGTTCAAACAGCATGTCGGCAACGTGACGATGCGGGATTCCTTCCGTTGCGGGCTCCGCACCGATAACGGCGGAAGTTCCAAGTAACAAGGTCAGGGCAGTGACGGGAAACAGTCGCATTGGCGCCTCCTGATTGGGTTGACTGGATCTGACCGCATCAGCTCGCTGCCGCTTCGGACATCAGGTCGAGGTTTCGAACGATCAGCAACGCAAGCGCGAAAACGTCCACGGGTTTCTTGCCGCGCGGCTCGGGGCCCTGGTCGCGCGGTACGTTGATGTCCAGGTGCAGCTTGATACGCGCCATTTCCGCCAGCAGCATGTTGGTGGCATCGTAAACCTCCGAAGGCGTCACACGCACCAGGGTCAGGCTGGGCACGCCGGATGCGTCCATGCCCAGCCTGGTCTCCAGGTTGATCACCTTGTAGATCGCCCGCAAAACCTGCTGGGCGACATCGGTGGCTGTTTTGGAGCCTTCGACGGCGGGCGCCCCGGATTCAAGCGGCACCCTGAGTTTCGCGGCGATCAGTTCCAGTTCGTCGAGGACGAACGTGGCGTTGCGGAAGACATCGTCGGGGGTCAGCGGCCGGCCACGCAACCCGTCAAGCAGAAACGACGCATCCGCCAGGCTCTTGTAAACCAGCGAAGGCGTCTTGCCGCCAACCAGGGGCGCCGGCTCGATCCGGCGCTCGATGACCATCTGCGACTTGATCTTGCGCACTTCAACAAGGATCGACTCGACGTTCGCCAGCACGTCGCCCGCAACGATCTCCTTGAACGGAACCTGCCCCATGGGAGTGGCGGGTACGCCGAACCGCCGCTGTACCGCGCTTACTTTGTCCGAAAGCTCCAGTGTCTTGACGTATACGTGGACGGGAGCGCGGTCGTCCTGAAGTTCCGCCTCCGGCGGATAGTCGTAGACACCCAGTTCTTCCCGGAGAATGTTGATCTCTGCGATCAGGTTCTGCACTGCCTGAAAGACATGGCTGGGCGTCGCATCGCCGTTGCCGGCCTGCTGGGCGAAGACGGGTTGGGAAACCCCGGGGATCGCCAACAATGTATAGAACACCGCGACCGATATGCGGACGGCACCGCTGGGAATGAACCGCTTCATTGTCGTCTGTCCCTCCGACGTTCCGGCGACGGCGATTTCACCTTGGATTGGATTGCATGGCGGGCCGGCACAAGCCGCGCAAGGCTTGAACGCCGACTTCAGCAAGCCGCCAAACCTATATCGGGCGGCGATCTCTGGCCACCGGAAAATCTGGTAGTCGCGCACTTTGTTTCGGTAGCGCGGAGACGCGGGACCGGTTGCATGGATGCTATCAGGATTGGTAGTCGGCGGGCGCCCTGGCGAGAGATGGTTGCGGACAACGGGCCCGGATCCCCGCTCGATTTGACAGCTTGAGGGTCGGACGGGCAGACTCGCCGTGAACACATGTTCGCCGCAACGCAAAAGGGGGGGCGCGTGAACTTGGTGATGATGGATATGCCGTCGGTCGAACGCCGTGGCGCGTCCGGGGCGCACGGCCACGGACGAATCTGCAAGCTGTTTGTCGTACTGTTGGCGCCGCTACTGTTGCTTGGCCCGGTACCGGTACATGCCGGTGAAGCCGACGTAACCGTGCCGATGCGCCGCGATGTTGGCGCGACCGTTCCCGACCGGTCAGAGGCGGCGCCAGACAGCGTGCTGGCGACAACCGAGCTGATACGGCGCGAGATCGGGATATTGCGGGAAGAGCTTGGTGTCGGAGACTTCCCCGCCCGGGCCGAATCCCATGGCAACCGCAGGCCGGTCCACGTGTTTGTGAAGTCGCTGGAAGTCATGTCGAAGGTGATCGCGGTACAGCGTCGCTTTGGCGTCCCGGAAGCCTCATTGCGCGACATGCCCCTGGTGCAGCTCTCGTCCGGCGATGTATTGGCGGCCGTGCAGGATATTCTGGATGGCATCCGGGCGATCAAGACCCAGATGGTCATTGAATCGGAGGTCGTGGCGCCTGAGCTGTCCGGGCCGCGGACACTGTCTGCGGCGTACCGGAATCTTGCCGATTCGTCCGCGATGCTCGATGGGCTCGTCGGGCGCGAACTGACCCCGGAGCATGTGTTTCAGAACGTGATGGCGATTCTCGACGAGATGAGCCTGATCGCAGCGAGACTGCAAGTGCGGTTGGACCTGGAAACACCCGAAGTCGTCGGCGGCAGGGAGTCTGTCGATGTTGCCCAGCAGGCTCTGCGAGCCGCTTACAAGGTCGTTTCCCTGCAGTCGAGGCTGGGCATGGAAGCCTCGGCCGTTCCGACGCTGACGATGGTCCGGGTGACGCCGACGGAGGCTTACGACCTCACCGGCGTTCTTCGGGCCGAATTGACGCGGATCAAGTGGCATCTCGGCGTCAACGTGCCCAGCGACGCGAACGCGGAACCGGCTCGGCGCCGGGACTCCACTGACGTGTTTGCGCAGATGCTTCTCGTCGTTGGCGGCCTGGATACGTTCGCTGCCAGCCTGGATAGCTGAAACGGACGCCGAAGCGGGAGATCGAATCCGGTCTCGATACGACTATCTTTAGAGGACGTCTAGAATGACCATCCGCAACGCCCTGGGTGTCGCAGGCGTGGTAATCCTGTTTTTAGGCACGAGCGCCGCCTACGGCCAATCGCTGGACAGCGGCAACACCGCCTGGGTGACCACCTCCACGGCACTCGTGCTGTTCATGACAATTCCCGGCCTGGCGCTGTTTTACGGCGGCCTCGTCCGGGCGAACAACGTGGTTTCGGTATTGCTCCAGTGCTTCGCGATCACCTGCATAGTGAGCGTATTGTGGTTTGCCGTGGGTTACAGCCTCGCGTTCGGCGACACGGTATCGCATGTAATCGGAGACATGAGCAGGAGCTTTTATCAGGGTGTCACCGAAGGTGCGATGATAGGGACCATTCCGGAATCGATTTTCGCGACCTTCCAGTTGACCTTCGCGATCATTGCGCCGGCCCTCATCGTGGGTGCGTTCGTCGAACGGATGCGCTTTTCGGCGGTTCTGCTTTTCACGGTGGCCTGGTCCCTGCTGGTGTACTCTCCCGTGGCACACTGGGTCTGGGGCGGTGGCTGGCTCGGCCAACTGGGCTTTCTCGACTACGCCGGGGGAACCGTCGTCCATGTCACGGCGGGCACCGCGGCGCTGGTGGCGGCGACGGTGCTCGGCCCGCGCCAGGGGTTTCCGGATCGGACGCAACCGCCGCACAGCATGGTGCTTGCGGTGGTGGGCGCCGCGATGCTGTGGGTCGGGTGGTTCGGCTTCAACGGGGGCAGCGCCCTGGGCGCCAACGGCGACGCGACGATGTCGATCGTCGTGACGCAGATTTCGGCATCGGTGGGCGCGCTGGTGTGGATGGGCATGGAGTGGATTCGCCACGGCAAACCGACGGCGCTCGGCGCGACGATCGGAATGATCTCGGGCCTGGCCAGCATCACGCCCGCATCGGGATTCGTCGGCCCCGTCGGCGCCTTCGTCATGGGCACTGTCGGCAGTTTCATCTGCTTCCTCATGACGGGCTTCATCAAGCGTACACTCAAGATTGACGATTCACTGGACGTCTTCCCCGTTCACGCGGTCGGAGGCGGGCTCGGCACCGTCCTTGCCGCGGTGTTTGCCAGCGATGCGCTCGGCGTTTTTTCGGGCCAGCACAGCATTCCCATCAGCAACCAGATCGGGTTGCAGGGTCTGGGCGTTGTTGCCGTGGGGACGTATACGGCCATCGTGACGTGGCTGATCCTGAAGGTGGTCGGCTGGATGGTGTCGAATCGCGTTTCCGCGGAGGACGAGTCCGCCGGTCTGGACCTGTTGCTCCACGGTGAGCGCGGCTACGTGTTATGGGAAGCGGAGCAGGCGCGGGCCGGGGCCGCCGAAACCGCGACTGAACCGAAAACCGCGACTGAAACGGGCAGCAAGGCAGACAGCGGGGTGCCGGCTTGAGCCCGGTGCGGTTCGCCGCCGGGGCGCTCCTGGCGGTTGCCTTTATGTCAGCCGCTTCGGCGCAAGCGGAATACCTGGCCTATGCCGTGGATGAAGGTGCCAGGCGCCCATTGCCCGAATCGATCGATGCCATCGACGCACATGACCTCCTGGAAGTGCAGTGGCAGTACCGGGGTGGGCGCTCGCCGGTTCTGGTGCTGCCCGTCACGGGTGCCGGCGGCCGGCGTTCCGCATCCGGTAACGAAGCGGGGCACAACGGTGGGGCCATGCCCGGCGAAGGCGCTCCGTTGGCCGCGATTCACAATGTCGTTTTGGAAGCGATGCGTCGAACCGGACGCTTCGAGGTCGAAGGCAACGCATCCGGTGCTGCCCGGCGAGACGCGGTGCCGCCCGACGGCCATACGCTGCTGGTCACGGTGGCGGCCTATGAAAATGATGTCCGGACACGAATTTCCAATCCACGCGCCCTGCGGTCCGGTCCACCTCAGGTGGAAACCGGCCGCGTTGCGTTGCGAATGCGCCTGGTGGGCGCGAACGGGAATGTGGTGCTCATGGATCGATTCGAGGCTGTCGTCGCGGAACCGCGACCGGACTTTGCAGATTACGGTACGGTGGAAGAATCAGGATTCGATATCTTGCGGACGTCGATCGGGCAGGCCACGCTGGCGGCCGTCAACAAAGGCGTGTACGAGATCGTGAAGGCTGTCGGACGGTTGCCCGTTTCGGGTCGAGTCGTCAAGGCCGAAGACGATCGGGCCTGGGTAAACCTGGGTGCCGGAGCCCTGGAGGTGGGAGATGTACTCGAAGTGACCGCCCAGGGGGAAACGCTGATCGATCCCGAGACGGGGCTGGATCTCGGCGGCGTGGAAACCACGCTTGCCACGCTTCGCGTAGTCCAGGTGGAAGAGCGATTCTGCATTGCGGAGGTGCTCTCCGCGACGCAAACGCCTGACCGCGGCGACCGCGTCCGGTCGGCGCCGGTGCCCACAGGGTTTGCATTTGGGCCCGCTTGGGAAACCACCGGGGAGTAACGGCGCTCCATCGGCACGCTGAAGAACCGCATGGCGCACTTGCCGCTTTTGAAAAACGATATTCGAATCGAGACGATACAGGTCTCCGCCGAAACACTACGAACCAATTGGACGCCAACAAAAGGTCCGCCGATGCTTCTTTCGAGGCTGGACGGGCGATTCACCGACTTCCAAAACCGCGAACTCATCTGACAGGCAACCCGGAGGGCCGGGGCCGGATCGCTGCACCGATTGCAAGGTTTGCGGCGCGGGGGGCCAAGGCGGGTGTTGATGCGCGCGCGCAACAACACCCGGCGACCGGAACCGGCCCGCTTACGGGCCCATGCCCGCGAATGGCGAGCGGTCAGGCGCCGGCGGGGTCGGCCTGGCTTCCGCCGATGGCACGAACGACCGATTGCTCCCAGCCGCCGCGCTGCGAACGCAAGGCCTCGGCGACAGCCATGCACCGCCATCGGTCCCAACCCAGCCCGCTCGCCTGAGCCGTTGCCCAGACACAGCCCTCCAGCCAGGACTGGTCGGCGTTCTGGGCGTCTTCGGGGCTCAAGAGCGAGACCAGCCGGCGACCCAGGCGCACACCGCCCGCGGGCGCGGTCTCGGTTGCCAGCACCGCTTCGACCTGCTCGGCGAGTTCGGCCATTTCCACCGGCGACTGCTCGTGGGGACGGACAAGAACGGACCAGCCGCCGCCGGCACCGCGTTCGATTCTTGCCGCGACCACCCCGCGGCCCGCGGACTTGCCGCGGCGCACGTACACAGTCTCGCGCGACGTATCGCGCTCGCCGAACAGCGCGTCGTAGATCTGGTTGGCGGAGAGCGACCCGGTCGCAATCGCCCTAGCGCGTTCGCGAGCCATGGAGCGCTTTTCCTCGTCGGCCAGGGCTTCGACCAGGCGGTCTGCCGAGCGGCCGGTGAATTGATGCATGACCGGGCGCACGAGACGGCTGATCCAGCGCTCGCCCAACAGCACGGTCGCGGCGCGCACGGCGCGCGAGACCCTGCCCCGATGCAGGCCCAGGGCATTGGCCAGGGCCGATTGGTTCTTGAAGACGCGGGCATCGAGCAGGGCCTTCCACTGCACGGCGTTCTCGAGGGGGGATACGCCCTCGGACCACTCGTTCTCGCTGTGCATGAGCGCGGCGCACTGTGCATCTGTCAAGGATTCATCGCGGACTTCCGCGCGCCAGAGCGTTTCTGCGCGGCGGCACGCTTCCAGGCGTCGAACGCCGTAGATGGCCTCGACGAGATGCGTGTCTCCGGGAGGTAGCCGGCGCGCCAGGCCGAGTTGCTGCTGACCGTCGCGCCGGATTGAGTTGGCCAGATCGTCCAGAGAAGCATCGTCCAGACCGGTGTCGCTACGATTGTGGTAGGACCAGGGCCGCACATCGGCCGGTTCGAATGCCTCGATCTGTAGCGTCTCCGGTCTTATGGTTCGTCGGACTGCGGACTCGGCGCCTGTGTTTTTCTCTGCAGACATTGGAATTATCTGGCCTCCTGTTTTCATGGCCTGCGAGATCGTTTGGCGCGCAGGTGGGGCAAAAATTATCTTTTGTTAATTTATATTAACATTTCACTACTGTCCGGTTAACTGAGCCCGATCTTCGCATAACTATATGAATAAAGGGAATTTTTCGGCGAGTTTTGGTGGTGTCGACTTGAACGCTGCTGTGCTTTTGGGCGACCTTTCGGGAACTCGTTCCTGGAGGCCACC